>CAJMON010000037.1 GCA_905214955.1 uncultured bacterium | reverse complement strand
TTTATTATATTTGTATATATTTTGTGTTTTTTCTTATTTTTATGTATTTTTCTGATAATATTTCAAAACCATGAACAGCTGCAAAAGTGCTGTATCTGCATGGACACGCTTTGGGATGTCGGACAGGCTGGACTACATTTCTAACAAACTTTTTTCACTTTCCCGCTTTTCTGTGCTAAAATAAATAATACCAGATTCAAACACGAAGGCATGAAAATGGAGCATAAACCTCACAATATGCGAATAAATAGCAGAATTGCAAAAATGCACAGCACAAAGCAATTCATATGCATTGTTTGAATCCAATACGGATATTCTATTTTTCAGAAATGAGGTGTATCGTTATGAAATATGTAATCATCGGAGTTGGTGGAACCGGCGGAACTGTCGGCTATTATATGACAAAAGCCGGAAAAGACGTGACTTTGATCGCCAGAGGGGCGCACCTGCAGGCGATGCAGGAACATGGGCTGACGCTGGAAAAGCTTTGGGAAAATTCTTCTGAAACCATCCAGGTGCAGGCATCAGACATGGAGCATTACACCGATCACCCGGATGTCATTCTGGTGTGTGTAAAAGGATATTCGCTGGAAAGCGTCATTCCCTTTATCCAGAAAGTATCTTCCCCATCCACCATCGTCATTCCTATTTTGAACATTTATGGAACCGGTGGCAAAATGCAGAAAGAACTTCCAGACGTGCTGACGACAGATGGCTGCATCTATGTTTCCGCAAATATCAAAGCTCCCGGAACCATTCTGCAGCACGGAAAAATCCTGCGCATTTTCTTTGGTATCCGAGAACCTTCTTCTTACTGCTCCGTTCTTGATGAGATTAAAAAAGATTTCTGTGAAAGCGGCATCGACGGAGTCCTCTCAGAGAATATCCACCGGGACGCTTTGGAAAAATTCTCCTATGTTTCCCCGGCCGGAGCTGCAGGTCTCTACTGCCACGCCACAGCTGGTGACTTCCAGAAAGAAGGAGAACCACGGGAAGTTTTCATCGAAATGGTTCGTGAAATCTCCGCTCTGGCCGATACCATGGGCATTCCTTTTAAGGAGGATATGGTCACCAGAAATCTGAAAATTATGGCAGGTCTTCCCCCGGAAACTACCACCTCCATGCAGAGAGATGTGATGGAAGGGAAACAGTCCGAAGTCGATGGACTGGTCTATGAAGTCGTCCGCCTTGGAAAACAGTACGGAGTTCCTGTACCGGCCTACGAAAGAGCTGCCGAAGCACTTTCCAAACAGTAATTTCAGAGCTTCTGGTTACCCATCCAGGGAAAAGGCATACATCGGCACCTTGCACTGGCAGATTTACCAGGAGAACGGCTTTCACATAGCGGTAATGGCCATTTCCTCCTGCACAATCTGCCAAATGCTGATTGGCCGTCTCAAAAAGCTGATCTGGATCTTCGGCAAAACTGCTTCGTTCTTTAAGCGCCTCTCCCAATTCCGGAAACCGCTCTTTCCATTTTTTAATTAGAATATATTGGTTTTGATTGCATTTAATATTTACATGACAGCATTTGCTATATAAAACTTTATAATTGAGAAATCTGTTTTTTGCTATAGCATATCTGTTTTCATTTTTCAAGAACACTTTTTCGACAAAAAACGATCAAAATCAAAATTGGTCCACTGGACCAATTATTGATATGCTTGGCAAAAACAGCAGGCCCTTTTTCAGAACCTGCTGCCTAAATCATATAAAATAAAATATTTTTCTCAGGAAACCCGGTTGTAGTTGATCAGGCATCCGTCCAGGATGATGCTTCTCTCATCATCGGTGAGTTCGCCCATTTTCAGCGAAATCTCTTTTAATTCCGTTCCTTTTACAACATATGCTTTCACATCAGAAGCCTTTTCTTCTACCAGCTTCCGTACTTCCGGAATAAACAGATAGTCGCCATTTTTAAAGGGCAGCTCTCCCGCATCAATGAGCAGCGGAAGCATTCCCCAGTTGATCAGGTTAGAACGGTAACGTTTGGTTGCGTATTCATTAGCAATGTTTGCCCAGCCCCCCAGTACTTTCTGGCAGGAAGCTGCCTGCTCACGTGCAGAACCGTCTCCCGGTTTTACTGCAAAAATCGTAGAACCAACGCCCATATTTTCCGGTCTCACGTCTGCATACTTGGTATGAACGGCATTCAGGACTGCTTCCAGTTCTGGAAGAGCCTTTACCGGATCTTCTCCTGCTTCAATAGCCTTCTGTGCTTTCTGTACTTCTTTGGCACGTCCCACATAAGCCGGATCTTTTCTGGAAAGTGCAAATTCTGCCAGTCCAAGAGGGTTGGAACGGTAAGAAGAAGTTTCTCCTGATGGAATCAGCTCATCTGTGGTCGTTACTGGATCATGAATCTCAGAAACCACTTTCAGGATCAGATTTTCCGGAAGGGCTGACATAGCCGGCCAGTCTTTGATGTTCGGGCCAAACTTGATCTCTATAGACGGATCTGCCACACCTTTGCTGTCAAATACCCGGTTTGCATAAATGCTGCTGTCAAAATGGTAGGTCGGGTTGGTATATTCCAGATCCAGATCTGTTGCCGGAGTCAGGAATCCTTTGTTGGCTGCAGTGGCTGCAATGGATCTGGCATCCATCAGTGCAACGGAAGCGATCTGGCCGTTCTGCAGCTTGCTTCCCTCACGGTTGGGGAAGTTTCTGGTGGAGTGGCGGATACTCAGCGCATTGTTTGCCGGTGTATCACCTGCACCAAAGCAGGGGCCGCAGAATGCAGTCTTTACGATAGCTCCAGATGCCATCAAATCTGCCAGCCGTCCGTTTCTTGCCAGTTCTACATAAATCGGTGTGCTGGCAGGATAAACGCTCAAGGTAAACTCATCGGAACCGATGTATTTTCCTTTCATAATGTCCGCTGCCGCACAGATATTTTCAAAGCCGCCTCCTGCACATCCGGCGATAATGCCCTGCTCCACGTAGAGCTTTCCATCATGCACTTTATCTTTCAGATGATACTCTACTGCACCATCCAGACTGATCTGGGCTTTTTTCTCCACATCATCCAAGATATCCAGAAGATTAGCGTTCAGCTCTTCGATGGTATAGGTGTTGCTTGGATGGAACGGCATGGCAATCATGGGACGGATTTCGCTTAAGTTCACATAAACCATTCCGTCATAATATGCCACAGCACCCGGTTTTAACTCTTTGTAATCTCCGCTTCTTCCATGAATGTCATAAAACTCCTGAATCTTTTCATCGGTCTGCCAGATGGAAGACAGACAGGTAGTTTCTGTAGTCATAACATCCACACCGATACGGAAATCTGCGCTGAGTTTTCCCACGCCAGGTCCTACAAATTCCATCACTTTGTTCTTTACATAGCCATTTCCAAATACGGCACCGATAATGGCCAGTGCAACGTCCTGGGGTCCCACGCCTTTCACCGGCTCACCATCCAGATAAATGGCAATCACGTCCGGCATGTTAATATCATAGGTCTGGCTTAACAGTTGTTTTACCAGCTCCGGGCCGCCTTCTCCCATGGCCATGGTACCCAGTGCACCATATCTTGTATGAGAATCAGAACCCAGAATCATCTTTCCGCCGCCCGCCAGCATTTCTCTGGCAAACTGGTGGATGACTGCCTGATGAGGCGGAACATACACACCGCCATAGCGCTTTGCACAGGTCAAACCGAAAACGTGATCGTCCTCATTGATGGTTCCGCCCACTGCGCAGAGGCTGTTGTGGCAGTTGGTGAGAATATAGGGAATGGGAAATTTTTCCAGTCCTGACGCTCTTGCTGTCTGAATGATGCCTACAAACGTAATATCATGGGAAGTCAGCTTATCAAACTTGATTTTCAGTTTGTCCATATTCCCGGACGTATTGTGTTCCTTCAAAATACCATATGCAATCGTCTGTCTTGCTGCCTCTTCCCGCGAAGGAATCTGCTCTCCCAGTCTGCTCTTTAAAACAGCCTGGGCACCCCTGTCTGCCTTTACCACTTTTGTTCCATTTAACAGATATACACCCTGCTCGGATAATTGAATCATCGGTCGGTCCTCCTCGACTTTCATTCATGATGGTGCCGCCTGCAGACGGCGTGTCCGTTTTGTTAAAGCTGTATCTTCATCAATAATCCTGATTTTCCATATATTTCATGTAATTGACAACCATCAGCGCAATCTTGAATGTCAGTGCATCATCAAACACACGGATATCTAGGCCGGTACTCTTCTGAAGTTTTTCCAGACGATATACCAGAGTATTCCTGTGTACATACAGCTGTCTGGAAGTCTCGGATACATTCAGATTGTTTTCAAAGAATTTGTTGATGGTCATCAGGGTCTCTTCATCCAGTGCATCCGGGATGTTGTCCCCAAACACCTCCTGCATGAACATTTCGCACAGCGGAATGGGCAGCTGATAGATCAGACGTCCAATGCCCAGTGTACTATATGCAACGATGCTTCTCTCAGAATAGAAAATTTTTCCTACATCCAGCGCCATTTTCGCTTCTTTGTAAGATTTGGAAACCTGCTTGATTTCATCCACAATGGTTCCGTAGGAGATTCTTACCGCAGACATAGCTTCAGAATTCAGCATATCCCGCATCATCTGGGCTACATCTTCCATATCTTCATAAGTCTCTTCCGGCTTCAGTTCTCGCACAATGATAATACTTTTCTCATCCACCGCAGTAATGAAATCTTTTGCTCTGGAGGCAAAAAGTGTCTTTAACAGCTCTCTGGCGTTGTTGTCTTTTTCCTGTCTGGTCTCTACCATAAAGACCACTCGGCGCGCTTCCACATCAATATGCAGCTTCTTCGCCCGATTGTACATATCTACAAGAAGCAGATTGTCCAGCAACAGATTCTGGATAAAATTGTTCTTATCATAACGTTCCCGGTAAGCCACGGTAAGATTCTCGATCTCACTGACTGCCACCTTGCCAATCATTCCTGCATCCTCATTGGAGCCCTTGGAAATCAGCACATATTCTATTACCTGTTCATTAAAAATCTTAAAGAAATGACATCCCTGCATGACCTGGCTGTCTGCAACAGATTCTGCAAACTGCTGAATGATGTCAGACGAGATATCCTCATTCTGAAAAGTCGTTGCAACGACCCTTCCCTCTGTATCATAAAGTCCTAAATCGATTCTCGTGATCGCCCTTAATTCGTCAATCGCTCCCTGAAGTATCTGGCTGGAAATCATATATTCACTTCCTCACATTTCATTTGCATATATTAATACGTTAAACCCCGCCATCATTTTTTTATCATAACCTATTTTTTCTGAAAACGCAAGCCGTTATAAATGGGAAAAGGAGACCAGAAGTTCTCTTTCTGATCCCCTTTTCTTCATACAGGTATTGCCAATGGGCAGCGGTTAGTTCACCACATGGATCGGTTCCCCCTTCAAAAATGCCTTTGCATTTTCTACGGAACACTCCATAATTCTCTGCCTGCTTTCTTTCGGTGCCCAGGAAATGTGCGGTGTAATAATACAGTTCGGTGCATGAAGCAGCGGATTGTTTCTTTTGATCGGCTCTGCTGAAACCACATCCAGGCCGGCTGCCGCCACTTTGCCGCTTTTCAGCGCTTCAGCCAGATCCTCTTCATTCACCAGCTGGCCTCTGGCATTATTAACCAGCAGAACACCGTCCTTCATTTTCTCAATATTTTCCCTGCAGATGATCTTTTCATTTTCTTTGGTAAGATTGCAGTGCAGAGCAATAACATCGGACTCTTTCAAAAGTTCATCAAGAGAAACATATTCTCCGATAATTCTGCCGGATTCTGTTGGAAATACATCATACGCCAGCACTTTCATTCCCAGAGCCTTGGCAATCCTTCCCGTGGACTGGCCGATTCTTCCAAAACCAATGATTCCTATGGTCTTATGTTCCAGTTCGATCAGCGGATAATCCCAGAAACACCAGTCTGCACTGTGCTCCCAGCGCCCTTCTTTTACTGCCTTATCGTGGTGTCCGATGTGATGGCACAACTCCAGCAGCAGAGCAATGGCATACTGGCTGACAGATGCAGTCCCATAAGCTGGCACATTGCACACGGGAATTCCTTTTTCCTTTGCTGCTTCCACATCCACCACATTGTAGCCGGTTGCCAGCACACCGATAAACCGAATTTGCTGGCAGGAATTCAGCACTTCTCTTGTAATGGGAGTTTTATTTGTAAAAATCAGTTCTGCATCCCCAATCCTCGCAATCGCTTCTGCCTGATCTGTCAGGCTGGTCCGTTCATATACTGTAAGCTCTCCCAGTTTATCCAGTTCTTTCCAGCTTAAATCGCCCGGATTTTCCGTATACCCATCCAATACTACTATTTTCATGCTTCCATCCCCCTTACTGTCAGTCTTCCAAAAGTGCCCACGCACGCTTTAACACCCGTTTAGTATTTGCCAAAATGATATCTGCCTCTTCCTCTCCATAAGGAGACACTTCCATGGAAAGCACCAGCGGATTCTCTACTCTGAAAAAGCCTTCTTCTTTCAACACCTGCAAATAATCCAGCAGTTCCTCTGTATCATTGGCACTTCCCGGGAATCCCAGTCTTGGATGTTTGTCCCCGTAAGCCGCACAGCCTTCCTTCACAACCGCGTTTCCAAAATGCAGGTGGGTAATGTAGGGCCGCAGAGTCTGAACCACAAACTGGGAACTCTCATACGTAATAGGGAAATGGCTTAAATCCACCAGCAATCCGAAATTTGCATGGGTCGTTCTCATGTCCGCTGCGAATCTTGCTGCCAGCGGTGCCGGTCCAATCAGTACTGCTTTGTCAATATCATAATCAAACACTTCCAGCTCCACATTCATTCCCTGTGTTTTCGCATAACCACACACTGCTCTGGTGGTTTTTAAAAGCTGCTGATACTGCGCTTCCTTTGTCTCTTCTTCCCATTTTCCTGCCAAAAATGCAATTCCGCCAGCTCCCAGTTCTTTTGCCTCATCCACCGCTTCGATCAGCGTGGCTTCTGCTTTCTTTCTCTGATCCTCGTCCATATCATTGGGATTTAACTTAGGACCAAGCAGTCTTGGCTGGGCACCATAGCACACTTTCATGTGGGACTGTTCCAGAAGTTTCCTGCACGCCTCTCTGGATGTATTGTCCAGGCATTTACACACTTCCACTGCATTGAAAAAATCATCTGCAGCCAGCTTCCGAAGCACATCCTCCTGCTTCATTCCAGGATAAGACATCCATGTAATGGTTCCTACATAAAAATATTTGTAAATTGATTCTCTCATGTTTCTGCTTCTCCTTCCTCATCTTCTGGTCCGGTATAGGGAATCCTCAGCGTCACCACCGCCCCGCCGCCTTCTCTTGCCCGAAACTGCACTCCAGCCTGTTCTCCATAAAGCATTTTCAGTCTGGCATGTACATTGCGCATTCCAATATGTTTCCGTGCATAAATCACGTCTTTGCTGCTGCTGTTTACATAATGTTCCAGCTGTTCATTCAACCAGCGCTCTTCTTCCTCCTGAATCACTTTTCCTGTGTTTTCCACCGTAAGAACCATCTCAGTCTCCCTATCTTCGGTGCGAATCCACAATTCGCCCCGCTCACTGCAGGCCTCAAATCCGTGGGAAACTGCATTTTCCACAATGGGCTGAACGATCATCTTGGGAATGATTCTGTGCTCTGTCAGTTCATCAATGTCATATTCGATGCAGACTCTGTCCTGAAAACGCACCTTGATGATCCTGCAGTAATTCTGCACACATTCTATTTCCTGTCCCAGAGAAACAGACTTTTCCTCTCCAAGGCTGTACCGCATAATGGAAGCCATCGCCGTCACAACTGTGGAAATTTCGGATTCCTCATGAGACACTGCCATTCCGTTGATGCAGTTTAGGGTATTAAACAGAAAATGAGGATTCACCTGTATCTGCAGGGCAATCAGCTCAGACTTCTGTTTTTCCATATTTGTCCGGAAAATCTGTTCCTTCGCTTTCACCAGATTTTCACTGGCATTTTCCAGATCATCCAGCATTTCATTGACCCCATTTCCAATTTGAAGAATTTCATTTTTCTTCTGCAGTTCTATCCGCTGCCTGTTTTTGTGGTCAAAGGAATACGATTTGACAAAATCTGCAATTATCGCAATGGGATCTGTAATATTCCTTATAATCAGTTTTGCCATAATGCACATCCAGCTGGCGATTCCCAGAAAGATCAGCGCCGTGATCTCCAGAAACAACAAAAACTGTCTACTTTTATAATATTTCCGTGCTTTTCCAAGAATTTCCCACTCCAGCCCGCCAATGTGCACTTTTACTTCCGGTTCAATGGGGTTCCCCTCCAGCTCTTCTTCATAATTGGAGGCCAAAACTGCCCCGGATGAATCCTGAATCAGATACATTTCGGACGAATTTACATTCTGTAGAAATTCTTTCAAAATATCCAGCTGATACACAACAATGGTGTAATACTGGCTTCCCCTGGAACTGGCCACAGATCTTTGATAATAAAGGTATTCCTGCTGTTTGGTATCTTCATTATAAAAGCTTAAATGCCCCAGTTTTTCATCTGGATGTTCCTTTACATAATTCTGAACCATATACAGCGTTTTATAACTGCTGCTTTCAATCCCAAAAACCAGGTGCTCAAAGTTTGTCAGAACAATTCCGGATATATTTTCATTGCTGGAAGTCAGAATCTCCAGCATATCCTGGATATCGTTGGCCATTCTGGTCATGGTTGACAGGTCTTTGGTGCTGGAAATACGCAGGATCAGACCATTGTACGCCACCAGACTTGCGACCTTTTCCACTTCTTTCTGATAATTGACCACCTCAGACTGGATGATTTCAGCCGTCTCCTGAATTCCTTTATCAATCTGCGCCTGGTTGGAAAATACCAGACACCCAATAAAAATCACCAGAATCAAAAAGATTGCCATGATCGATACCCAGACCAGATGTTTTACCTGATATCGGAGTGTATGTCTGTCATCCTTCATATTCCCTCTCCTATCAAACCGCATTGGGAGAAATTCCAAAATACTTTTTAAAAACTTTTCCAAAATAATAGCTGTCACTGAATCCTGTTTTTTCGGCCACCTGACTCACTGTTTCATTGCCGATCTGAAGCATTTCCATAGCTGCTTCCATACGGATGATGGTCAGATATTCCGAAAAATTCTTTCCGGTTACTTTTTTAAACAGCTCACTGCAGTAAGACATGTTAAGAAAAAACATTTCTGCCAGATTTCTCAGCTGCAGCTGCTCATTATAATGTTCATCCACATATTGAAGAAGTTTCCGAAAATGTTCACTTCCCTCCGGCACCGCTTTCTTTTCATTCCCCAGAAGCTGTCCTGCTATGCTTTTTTCCAGTACATCAAAAAATATCTGGCAATTCGGAAAATTTTTCAGTATCTTTCCGATATTTTCCAAATCTTTTCTGTGTAGAAGTAGAAGATTGTATTTTCTCACAAGGGTATTCTGCAGATCTTCCAGAAAAAATTCCACTGCATCCATTCCAAGAGTCCCTTTTTGAAGACTTTTTAAAAGTTCTTTCATCAGCTCCTGTATTTTTTCAATTTTTCTGCCGGACACCGCCGCCCGTACTTTTGCAGAATACTCCCGGAAATACACCTGGCTCGTTGGACGAAATGTTTCTATCTGAGCCGGTCTTCCCAAAAACCATCCCGCTGATGCACATTTTGCCTCCCGGATCGCATTTTCAATACTTTCTCCCAGTAGAAACGGCCTGCTGACCCCTACATAACATCCTGACTGCAACAGTTTTTTCTGAAATCCTTCCAGTTCTTTTTTCTGGCTCCCCTTTTGTTCTGTCAGAATCAGGACTTCCTGACTCCCTTCCCGGAAAATCAGGTCATTTTGTCCATTCTGATCAAGAATTTCAGAAACTTCTTTCAGGCTGGTCTGTATTCCCATATGTATCGAAATTGCCTGAACAATGGTATTTGCACAAAATCTCCCTGTCTGCTGAACTTTTTCCAAAAGTTTCTGGGGATGATCCAGCAGGTCGGA
Source organism: uncultured bacterium (assembly GCA_905214955.1). Classification (GTDB taxonomy): domain Bacteria; phylum Bacillota; class Clostridia; order Lachnospirales; family Lachnospiraceae; genus Limivivens. The sequence goes on along the minus strand of CAJMON010000037.1, from coordinate 19,408 downwards.
TGCATTGCTGAACTGTTCTTCTTCCAGAACTTCCTGGAGTTTATCCAGAAATTTATCCATCTTTTCCGGATCCACTGGTTTTAGAAGGTAGTCATAAACCCCTTTACTGATGGCTTCCTGTGCATACTGAAATTCTGCAAATCCGCTGACGATCACAAATCTGCTTTTTAAATGGTTTTTCTGGATTTCATCCAGCACAGCAAATCCATCCATTCCTGGCATCCGGATATCACAGAAAACCACATCCGGATTCCATTTTTGAATCACTGTCCACGCTGCGGCGGGGTCCGTTGACGCAAACATCACTTCAAATCCATGCTCTTCCCACCGGAAAGCAGATTTTAAGCTGGCAAGTCCCCACTCCTCGTCATCCACCAAAACCACTTTATACATACGTTATCAGCCCTTTTTATGATTTTAAAAGTTCCATGCCGCTTCTGCGCATTCCCTCTTTTACACTGTCAAGAAGCTCATAAGTCGCTCCGTCATAATGCCCCAGAGAAAGTCCGTCGATTCCCAGAGTACTGTAAATTTTAATTGCTTCCATCAACAGTTCCGGCGTAGAATTCGGCCTGGTTGATAATGCTCCGATAATTTTTTTGTCAAATCCGATGCCTCTGCGGATTTTAAAGATGTTGTTCTGTTTTTTCCGGAAATGGTCCGGCGCCCCAAACTGTTCGCTGTAATCCGAATCCCTCACAGAATCCACATATGCTCCCAGTTTTGAGAAATCAATTCCTGCCAGTTCCGGGTACGGAATATAATTGTTATACCGCAGTTCTGCTTTTGGATTTGCCCGTTTTACTTCCTGATAAATCTCTTTAAAAAGCTCTGTTACACACCGCTCCCGGAACTCCAGCCACTGGTACAGGGATGGATTTCCCAGAAGAAATCCAGTTTCTGTCAGGTCACTTCCCATAAGCAGATGATTATCCATTACCCTCTCATTTGCCCCATGGGTCACTGCAATGCAGACTTTGTACAGTTCTTTCATGTCTGCTGTAATCTTATCCCAGTCATAGCCCCAGGAAAGCGCTTTTTCCCGACAGTGGCTGCAAAAGCATCCGCCTTTTAAGGTGCCAAGAAGATGCCCTACCCGGTTCTGTTCATCTTTTTCCTTCAAAAACCAGGGCGGGGTTACCGCCTTTCCTTCATAAAAGACCATCATGCAGGTTTGAATAAAATCCACATCATGGTTCTTTACAGAGTCATAAAAAATTGCCTTCATATACTCTCTCACATCCGGGTGATTGGAACAATAAAACATGGGAATGGGATTTCCTTCCACATCCTGCTGAAAAACATCCGGAAATTCCCGCGATGCATATTCTACATCAAACAGCGTATGAGAAATTTCAATTCCGGTTTTTAAATTTTTCTTTCTGGCATAATTTGTCAATTCATCCAGCCAGTCTTTGTTCTTCAGAAACTCCCGGTCCGAGTAAATGGGCTTCATTCTTGTATTTTTAAAATTTGCCTCATCCATGCGGTAGTAGATCCGACTGTCTTCCGGAAGATAAAATTTCCGCACCGGATTTAAGGTATAAAACATGCTTGTCAGAGGCCTTTTTTCTTTATGCATGATGCCCACCAGATAAACACTGTTGACATCTGCATGTTCTGTCACATCATCTACACACCGCTCTACACTTCTGTCTGCCAGATCCCACGGATACAGGCTGGATGCAATTTCATGAATATACATATTTTACTCCTTAATGATTTTTCTGTCCATGACAGCCGGGCACAGTGTCATGCCCGGCGTATCCTGTCAGTTTTTATTTTTCTGTCTAGAAAGAAGCATAATGCTCTGCAAATTCCTGAAATGCCTGCTGGAACTCTGGCATTTCACGGAGGGATGCCTGGTAATCTTTAAACTCGTCAATGGTGATCTGTCCGGAAACAGCCTTGGTTTCCATTGCCTCAAAATCATCCTTATATTCTGTCCAGGTTTCGCTCCAGGTTTGCGACTGCAGCACTTTCCACCAATCCATCAATTTGTCTGCTCCAAAATCGTATAACACAGACATGATCTCTCTTGTTTCTTCGTTGTATTCTTTGGTTGCTGCCTTGGAATCTACTTTTGCCCATTCGTTGGTTGCGCAGATAAATGCCTGCATACAGGAGTTGGTAACTTCTTCATTTCCTGCATCGGTGGAAACTACATTTCCATCTTCGTCATAATTCCAGTGGTAACCTTCCACACCATAATTCACCAGATTATAATTTTCCTGTGCACAACACGCATCCAGGAATTTTAGGATTTCCGGCACTTTTTCTTCACTTACGTTCTTGGAAATCAGAAGACCTCCAAAATATCCCAGATCCCAGTAACCTGCTGTTCCTGCTGTTCCTTCCAGATACGGTACCAGGCTGGCGGAAGCATCTTCACTGTACTGGTTCTTCAGATTTTCATTTAGATCATAGCGGTGCCATGCATTCTTAAATAATGCGCCGCTGACACCAGTTGTAAAATATTCTTCCTGCTGACTGGTCCCAATCAGAGTATACTCGGAAGGAATCACGCCGTCCGCATACATCTGCGCATACCATTCAATCAAGTCTGCGTAAGCATCTGTAAGTTTTTCCTGAATCAGGCCGCCGTTTTCATCTTCCTGCAGATCGAAAACTCCAAAAGCACCACCAAAGTAATAAACTGTGGACGCAAAAGGCACAAATCCTACATCTACAAAACCGGAATCTACCATCTGTTTCATGACATTTCCAAATTCTTCAATGGTTTTCGGAGATTCCAGTCCCAGCTTGTCCAGAAGATCTTGGCGGATTACGATACAGCAGTCCAGATTTCCTCTGGTCTTCGGCACCAGATAAATGGAACCGTTTACTTTTGCATAGTTCCATGCGTCTGCATTGGTGGACGCCAGATTTGGATACTCACTAAAATCTCCCAGAAAATCTGTCAAATCCCAGAAATAACCTTCTTCAATGGCATTCTGTACTACCGCATTGGTGATATCGGTACACTCCACAATATCCGGCAGGGAATCAGAAAGAATGTTCAAAGAGAGCTTTTCGTAGTAATTATCAGAATTGATCCAGTCAACCGTATAATCTACGTTCAGCGCTTCCTCAATATTGGTCCAGTATTTTCCTGTTTTTGAGGGAGCTGTGTTGTACTCCATTGCCATTCCAGAAATTTCCACCGGACCTGCCTCTTCTGCCCCTGCCAACACTCCCATCATTGCAGAAACCGCCATTGCCGTTACCAGTAACATTGCCACTTTCTTTTTCATATTTTTTCTCCTTTCTATGAAAACGTCCTTCTACGTTTTTTATCCTTTCACAGACCCTACCATAACTCCTTTTACAAAATGCTTCTGCAGGAATGGATATACTACAATGATGGGCAGCATAGCCAGAACCACCGTTGCATAGCGGATCAGTTCTGACGGTACTTTTTCCACATCAATGCTGTCTACTGCGTTGTCAATGATCAGCGTTTTTACATACACCTGCAGAGTGCGGAGTTTGGAATCATTGATATACACCACAGAGTTAAAATACACATTCCAATGATAAACTGCCAAGAATAAAACCAGCGTTGCCAGTACTGCCTTTGACAGCGGAATGACGATACTGAAAAAGATTTTCAGATCATTTGCCCCGTCAATGCGGGCTGCCTCTTCCAGTTCCATAGGAATTCCGGCGATGGAAGTCTTTGCCAGTATCACGTAGTAATAACTGGACAGTACCGGTATGATCAGCGCCCACCTAGTATTTAACAGCCCAAAAGATTTTACCGTCAGAAACAAAGATACGATTCCTGGATTAAACAGCATACTGGCGATAACCATTCCGATCATGAAGCGATATCCCGGCATTTCCCGTTTTGTCAGCGCATAAGCAAAAGTAAATGTAACACTGACACACAGCAGTGTGCCTACTATAGTGACAAAAACCGTGTTAAAAAGTGCTGTGATAAATGCATCATTTTTTAATACATAAACGTAATTTTCCAATGACAGTTTTTTCGGGATCAAATGAAATTCAAACGGAACATAGACTTCCTGTGCTGTCAGTGACACACTGACAATATAGATAAATGGAACGATACAGCACAGCGCTGTCAGCGTTACCGTCACATATGCAATGAGTTCAATCCCGGATACTTTTTTCTTCTTTTTCTTTTTTCCCATATCAAAACATTCCCTCATTACCTGTTTTCTTGATTGCTCTGTTTGACATTACCACTAGCAGAAGCCCTACCAGTCCTTTGCACACACTGACAGTAACGGAAATGCTGTAATTTCCCTGCTGAATTCCCTGCTGATAAGCATATAAATCGAAAGTCTGTGCCACATCAGCCACAAAGGTATTGCTCATCAGCATCAGCTGTTCAATTCCCGTATCCAGCACTGTTCCCAGCCGCATAATAAACATCACGATGATGGTTGGCATCATGCCTGGTATCGTCACATGAATGATCTGCCGCAGCTTACTGGCACCGTCTACTTTCGCCGCTTCATATAGGGTCTGGTCAATCTGGGAAATTGCTGCCAGATATACGATGGAACCCCATCCCAGTTCTCTCCAGGTACTCTGTCCAAACAAGATCCACCAGAATAGTTTCGGATCTGTCAGAATACTGACTTTTTCTCTTCCCAGTTCGACCAGGATTTTGTTTACCACTCCGATGTCCACAGAAAAGATAAAAAAGGTAAGCCCTCCAATAACAACCCATGACATGAAATGTGGCAGATACACAAAGGTCTGTACTACTTTTTTATATGTCTGTCCGCGGATCTCGTTTAAAAGAATTGCCAGTATAATCGGCAATGGGAATCCAAGAAACAGGTTGATGCTGCTAATTGCCAGTGTATTTCTCAGCATTGGCAGGAAATTTCGGTTTTTAAAAAAGTTGATGTAATTTTCAAATCCTACCCATGCGCTCCCAAATACTCCTTTAGAAACTTTAAATTTTTCAAAGGAAAGAATCACGCCCCACATGGGGAAAATTTTAAAGCAGAAGAAAAACAAGACTCCCGGCAATGCAAGCAAATACACGTACCGATATTGATAGATTCGTTTTTTTAAGCTTTTCTGCCGAATCACTGCTGTCTGTCTATCCATGTTCCTTCCTCCCTGCCTCATTTTTTCTTTGTTGTCTTTCGTTTTTCTCTTTCTGGCTTTATTCTATCAGGTAATTTTCTCCGTGAACATGGAATCGTTTCGGAATATTAGTAAATATTTCGGTTTTTCCCTGTTTTTTCATTCCTATATTGTTATTTTTTACTTGTATTAATTATCTGCCTCTGTTTTTCTTTTATATATTTCATCCTATTATATGGTTTTTTCTGTTTCATTTATGATGTTTTTACTCATCTTACCGTGAAAGTTCCAGACAGCTACAGACACATCAAAGGTGCGCAGCAGCTGGCTTCCATTCAGAGTAGTGTCACCCTCCGGCAGTATATCAATTTAAGAAGACGGGGTTTATGAAATGGAATTGTTTTTCTAAAAGATTGCATAAAATCTAAGATTTGAAAAATGCTTTGTTATAGAAACAAAATTGGTTCACTGGGCTAATTTAGATATGCCTGACAAAAAAAGGACACCGCAATGCGGTGTCCCTTTCTATCATACACATTAGTTGGTAATGGTAAGTTCTGTTTCTTTGTCGAATACGTGAATCTTCTCCGGATCCAGAGCAAAACGAACATTATCGCCAGTTCTTGCTGTGGTACGCGGATCTACACGAGCGGTCATGTTGAAGCCTTCTACATCGAAGTACAGGAATACTTCAGCACCCAGCAGCTCGTATACACGGATGGTAGCATCTACGATGCTATCCGGGTTTGCAGCGATGAAAGCTTCATCATCATGAACATCCTCAGGACGGATACCCATAACAACAGTCTTTCCAGCGTAACCGCCATCAATCAGCTTCTGAGCTTTTGCTGCCGGCAGTTTAATTGCATGAGGTCCTACCTGAAGGCTTACCTCTTTACCCTTAACGTTTACTTTTGCATCCAGGAAGTTCATCTGCGGAGATCCAATGAATCCAGCAACGAACAGGTTACCCGGTTTGCTGTACAGGTTGGTCGGAGAATCTACCTGCTGAACAACACCGTCTTTCATAACTACGATTCTGGTACCCAGTGTCATAGCCTCGGTCTGGTCATGTGTTACATAGATGATGGTGGTGCCCAGTCTCTGATGCAGCTTAGCGATCTCGATACGCATCTGTACACGCAGCTTAGCATCCAGGTTGGACAGAGGCTCGTCCATCAGGAATACCTTAGGGTTACGAACGATAGCACGTCCCATAGCAACACGCTGTCTCTGACCACCGGACAGAGCCTTCGGTTTACGATCCAGCAGTTTCTCCAGGTCAAGGATCTTAGCTGCTTCACGAACCATTTTATCAATCTGATCTTTCGGAACTTTTCTCAGTTTCAGACCGAATGCCATGTTATCATAAACAGTCATATGCGGATACAGAGCGTAGTTCTGGAATACCATTGCGATATCTCTGTCTTTCGGCTCTACGTCGTTTACAACTCTGTCACCGATCTTTAAGGTACCACCGCTGATCTCTTCCAGACCTGCGATCATACGAAGTGTAGTAGACTTACCACATCCTGAAGGACCTACGAAGATGATGAACTCTTTGTCTTCGATCTCAAGGTTGAAATCTTTAACGGCTTCGAAACCGTTTGGATAAGTTTTATTAATATGCTGTAAGGATAAACTTGCCATTTCCAATTCCTCCTAATATAATTACGATTAGTTTTAACTGATATTAGTATACTAAAACAATCCTTTTTTGACCATGCCATAATTATACAAACTTTTCATATACCCCTTGTAAATTCTGCTCATACCCTTTTTTTATTCCAATTTCATTTGTCACTTTGACGAATTTTTATCATTTTCTATGGACAATCTGCCGAAAGGAAGACTCGTTTTTCTATTATTCCCACCACTCCACTGCGCAAGGGTTGTTTTTTCTCTTCTTATTGTGTATACTAATGCAGTAATATCGAGGCTGAAAGATGCCTTACGAACTGCCGGGCAGTGTGCTGCTGCCTTTTACCTTTTGTACATCAGGAGTGATCGATCTTTTATGAACTACATTGTTTTTGATCTGGAATGGAACCAGTGTCCCTATGGGAAAGAGAAAGAAGAAAAGCGTCTTCCTTTTGAAATTCTGGAAATCGGAGCCATTAAACTGAACAGAAATCTCCAGGAACTCGACCGGTTTCATGAAAGAATCAGACCGGCCATTTATCCTGCATTTCATTACCGCACGCAGGAAATTCTTCATATGAATATGGAGGATTTCAAAGACTGCCGTTCTTTTCCGGAAGTCTGCCAGGATTTCCTTGCATGGACTGGGAAAAAAGTGCATTTCTGCACCTGGGGGCCGTCTGACCTTCTGGAACTGCAGCGGAATATGCGTTATTACCACATGGATCTTTCTTTCCATTATCCGCTGCGTTATTACGATATCCAGAAATTGTTTTCTATTTCTTATGAAGATACCAAAACACGGCGCAGCCTGGAATATGCGGTGGATTTCCTTCACCTTGCAAAAGATCTGCCCTTCCATAGTGCCCTCTGCGACTCTTTTTACACGGCAGAAATCTTAAAAACACTGGACATCCGGAAGGTGCTTGCCAATTATTCCATTGATTATTTTCATCTCCCTGCCAACCGCAGAGAGGAAATCTATGCAAAATTTGACACTTACACAAAATATGTTTCCAAGGCTTTTAACAACCGTTCTGAAGCCATGAGGGATCGGAAAGTCATTTCCACCCCCTGCTATATCTGCCACCAGCCTGCCCGCAAAAAGCTGCGCTGGTTTCTGGCCGGTTCCCGAAATTATTACTGTCTTGCCTACTGCGAAGAACATGGGTGGCTGAAGGGAAAAATCCGTCTGAAAAAATCAGAGACAAACCCGGATCAGGTTTTCTGTGTAAAAACACTGAAACTGGTAGATGAAGAAAAAGCCCAGGAAATCATGAACAAGAAAGCTCAGATCCGTGAAAAAGAACGGCTTCGTGAGCAGAATCATTCTGCCTAAACAGACATGCCGCCTCATGGCGGTACCACCATATATGAAAGTCAGCTGCTGAGCGCCTTTGGCGCTCCTGCAGCTGACTTTCAAGACTTTTCATAGTAAACTGAAAAAGAAGTTCCAACGGTTTCTTACCGCAGAACTTCTTTTTTTAGCTGATTTTTTATTTGATTTTTTCTGTCTCCATGATACTTTTGGCCAGCTGCTCCATTTCATCCAGAAAGCATTCTGTCTTTCCATAAAAAGCATCGTTGTTGGTAGGATTGTCCAGTTCTCTTTCCAGTTTATCCAGTATTTCTTTTAATCTGCGAATCCGTTTTCTTCCATTTTCTTCCTGATACAGCCGGAAACGGCTCCGTTTGTTCTCTTCCGATGTCAGCTTCTGCAGTCTCACCTGGACACTTGGTTTTTCACCGATATACCGGTAGGTGATGGATGGGGAAGCATGGTTCAAGAGCCTCTGCAGGTAATAAATATCTTTTGTTTTCTTATAATAGCGCCATGCAAAGGTCTTCCGCATGGTCTGGGCACCTATGGAATCCAGCCCCACACTTTTTCCGGCTCTTCGCAGCACACGATAAACCTGCTCTCTGGAAAGTGCCGTCTCTGATCCCGCAGATCCCTGGATCAGAAATCCTTTAGGATCTTTTCCGTCTGTGTAATTCAGGATAACTTTTTTCAAAGCTTCGGAAATTTCAAAAGTCTGTTTTACCTGCTTTACCCCAATCTCTGCTTCTATGCGGTCTTTTCCACGGATGTCCTGATTCCGAAACTTCAGAATTTCCTGAAGCTGAAGCCCTGTTCCCACACCAATTTCAAAGAGGATATAGTATTTATCATCCGTCTGTCTGAGTTTTTCTTTAAACCTGATCAAAGTCTCCTCATCCTTGATGGGTGATACCCAGTTCATGCATCACTCCCCCTTTTTCTCTGCCTCCTCCAGTGCTTCTTTTTCTTCGATGATCTTTTCCGCTTCTGCCAGTTCTTCTTCTGCACGTCTGGCCAGCTCCCGCTCTTCTTCCTTTCTCTTGCGGTTCTCCATTTCTTTTGCCAGTTCTTCCCGCAGCTCCTGCTCGATTTCGCTGACAGATTTTACATCAATATCTTCTTCCCTGCGAATCCGCTCTTCCCGCTCCTGCTTTCTTGCTCTGCGGATCTTTTTCGCTCTGCTGTTGCGTCCCCATGCGATCACCAGCACCGGAATGAGAATCAAAATCAGGATAAACACAATGATGGCCGCTGCCAGGTCGTTTTCTGTCACCCACGCTTCAAAGGTCTGTTCTTTTTCATACAGGAATGTGGCTTTCTCTTTAACCACAGGCTGCAGCTTCTGCAAAAGTTCTTTTCCTGCATTCAGGATTTTGTCTTTGATGGAGCTTTCGGTTTCCTGTACATCGGAAGTGGAAGGTGCCGTGGTCTGTGCAGAGGTCTGTGAAACCTCCGGTTCTTTGATTTCCAGGTCTTTCAGGCTGCTGACTGTAACTGCGGTGCTTCCCAGGTTCCATCCCTGGTAAGAGAACCAGAGCCGGCCATCTGTTCCTATGGTTCTGTCCAGATCCTTGGTCTTCAATGACGATGGGATGTCCAGGGTCAGACTTTTTTTCACATTGAAGGTCTTTGTACTCAATGCCGTATCATACGTACATCCTACCTCGCTGAGATAGTCCGCACCTGCCAGCTCCCCGATGGTCTTTCCATAATTTGACAGATTGACCTTTGCCCGTTTAAAATTGTCATAGCCATAATCCAGAATCTGCGCGGATTCCAGGAAGGATTTGGTAGAACCATTTACATGAAGGATTACACTGACTAAAGTTCTTTTATCTTTCTTCGCATAGGTAACCAGCGTATTGTACGCCTGCTCTGTAAATCCGGTTTTTCCGCCGATACACGGTTCATAGTAAACATCTTCCTGATACATCATCTTCTGATGGTTCACAAAGTATCGTGTTTCCTCCGTCTTATTGGTAGGCGGAATGTTGTATTCTACCGTTCCTACAATTTTCCGAAATGTTTTATTTTTGAATGCTTCCTGGGCAATCAGTGCCATATCTTTCGCACAGGTGTAATGGTCGTCATCGTGGAGCCCATGTGGGTTCACAAAATGGGTATTGGTACAACCGATCTCTGCCGCCCTGGCATTCATCATATCCACAAAGCCATTGACGGATCCTGCGATATACTCTGCGATTCCATTCGCCGCATCATTGGCCGATTCCAGCATCAATGCGTACAGCGCCTGGCGCAGTGTCATTTTTTCTCCTGGCTTGATCCCGCAGTGGGAACTGGCGTATTCAATATCATAGACAATTTCTGAAAATGTGATCTCGTCATCCAGATTTCCATTTTCTATCGCCACAAGGCAGGTCATGATTTTGGTAATGCTGGCAGGATACTCCTTGGCATCCATATTCTTGCTGTACAGGAAGGCTCCCGTATCTGCATCCATCACCACTGCCGCTTCTGCTTCTATCTGAGGCCCCTGTGGCCATCCGCTGATCTCATTAGATTCCACTGGCCAGTAATAAGATTCCGGATAGGGATCTTCTGTCTCTGTTTCACTGCTGATATCTTCCTCGTATCCTGCTTCTTCTCCATATGCGTATTTTCCAGAAGGGAAAATGCTGGTCAGGAAAAGTGCAGAACACAAGAGAACCAAAATTTTCTTCTTTTTCTTCATATGCATGTGTTTCTCCTTATTTACCTGATTATATGATATTTTCCCTTTCTTGTCTACTTTTATCCTGATCCTCTGGAAATGCAGAAAATGCCGCTCCACGCTCTGATTCAGAGACTTCACGGCATTTCCCCAAATTGTCAAATCATATTTTTTCAGCGGCTTTTCGACTTCTTTACCAAAATCTTTTCCAGCTCGGCAATCCTCTTTTCTGCAGCTGTCAATTTTTCCTGCGTATCTCCAAGTTTTTTCTTGCGGTTGTCCATTTTCGCCTGCATCTCATCTATCATGTACTGTGTCGTATTCCGATCCAGCATTCTCAATTCCTCAGAAAAAACTCCCATAATATTCTCCATATTCCGGCACATCTCATACAAAAGCGATGTATGTAATCCTCTGGAAACTTGTGAAATTCTCCCGGACTTTTTTCATATAATACAATGCAGTAGGTTTTTCCTACATTCTTATAGCTGAATATTGTCCTTTTTCTGCTGCACACTGCCTTATACTGACACAAAAGCAAATCCGCGCCATAGCAGGCTGAACACTGCCCTGGAAACAGATATCCAATTTTTTGAATCTCCAAATTGGCAAGACTGCCATCTTCAAGACGTACTACGATATCTGTAACCAGAAGCGAGTTTTCATCCGCAATTCTTGTATTATCATCGAAAAGTGCCTGTACTACCCGGACCTTCTGCCCTAACAGCAGTGATAAAAATTCATCCAGTCCCTCCGGCGTGGTTTCCGGATTCAAAACTTCCTTGGCAAATGCATCATACAAAAACTTTATCCCTCGTACTCCTGTACAGAAATCCAGGAATTCCTCCTGATACTCGCTTTCCCAGCCATTGTTTCAACTCACAGTCGGTATTTACGGAGTCTGACACGCCGGGATGATCCCGACTGTGGTTAAACCTCATGTCAGCGGGGGATACCGATCTCTCTCCGCCCACCGCTGCCGTTTAGGTTTCTTTTACAATTCATCTCACTACCTGAAGAGGTAGGAGAATTCTTGCTAGACTTTGTTAAATATCTTTTGTAATCCTGGATGACTGCTGATCTCATTCATCAGCTCGTCTCTCGTCCGTAACATTGGGAAATATTCCCGTAAAGATACAGATTTCATTTGATACTCCTTTTGACGTGACTGTTCGATATGCTGTTAGATGGGATCTTGATCTGCTAAAGACCAGATATTATAAATGTTCAGAATGTCCGGTACGATAAGCCGGAGATACATTCTGTTGATCCGTTTCTTTTGTAAGTGCCTCTACCTTAACACACTTTCCGGCAAAGCACAAGAAAATATGTTCGACATATATCGACTCTTTTCCAGACCGCCTGTAAACAAAAAGAAGCACCTTTTCAGTGCTTCCCTTTAGCAAAAACAATTTATGCCCTCACAAATTTTCTCATACGCCAAATGTACACTGGTACCAGCGGAATCAGCGCCGAAAGCCAGGCTCCCGGATCACACAAACAGATTCCAAAAAATCCCAGCGGTCCGGCCAGCAGCGTAACCATGGCAGCTCTGGTCACCAGTTCAAACACACCTCCAAGCATGGGCACCAGACCATCTCCCATACCCTGCAGTGCATTTCGGTAAATAAAAATACTTCCCAAAAACGGATAACACCAGGCCGTTGTATGAAACAGCACATCTCCGATCTGCCGGATTTCTCCTGTGGGATCATCTGCAAAAAATTTCGTAGCAGCACCGCCCCAGAAAAACATGGCCAGCCCGCAGACAACGCCCCCTGCAATGGTAATGATCTGCGCCTGCCGCACCCCTTTTCGTATCCGATCCACTTTTCCGGCTCCCATGTTCTGGCCAACATAATTGGCCAGCGTAATTCCAAGAGACGGGAAAAGCTGTGTCACAATATTCGTGATTTTTCCACATGCCGAATATGCTGCAATATAAGTAGCTCCCAGCAGATTCACGGCGGCCTGTACCATCATCGTTCCAATGGCCGTAATGGAAAACTGCAGCCCCATGGGAAGTCCCATCATCATCAGTCTTCCTGCGCTGTTCCAGGAAAATTTCATATCCTCCTTTTTCAGATGAAGGATTTCATACTTTTTCCGCACATAGAAGAAGCAGGCCACTGCGGAAACCGCCTGTGCCAGAACAGTAGCATAAGCCGCTCCTTCCACACCCATGGGCAGCACTGCCACAAACACCAGATCCAAAACAATATTCAGCACCGAAGAAATCACCAGAAAAATCAACGGTGTTCTGCTGTCTCCCATGGAACGACTGATGCTGGCCAGCATATTGTAAGCAATGGTAATGGGAATTCCTGCATAAACAATTCCAATATAACTTTTCGTATCTTCAAAAATACTGTCTGGTGTGTTCATTGCCTTCAGAATCCAGCCATTCGCCAGAAGCAGACCTCCTGCCATCAAAACCGCCATAGCCGTACACAGATACACTGACATAGCCGTATAATGGCGCAGATGTTTTTCATCCCCTGCTCCAAAACTCTGGGCCAGCATAATGCCAAACCCTCCCGTAATTCCGTTGATCCAGCCAAATATCAGAAACGCGATCGTTCCTGTAGCTCCTACCGCCGCCAGTGCATTTACGCCCAGAAACCGGCCTACAATCACGGAATCCACCAGATTGTAAAAATTCTGGAACAGATTCCCGATCAGAACCGGAAGCGTAAACAGCACAATCAGCCGCAAAGGACTTCCCTTGGTCATATCATTCTGCATGTTTTTTCATTTCTCCTCATTTTCTTTCCCTGCCCTGTTATTTTTCTTTTTTCAGCACAACGGTACTGTAAGCCGGAATTTTCTCTCTGTCTGCTCCAGACAGCAGCTCCAGATCTTCCGGCAAGTCCAGTTTTTTCTCTTCTGTGCTGAAATTCTGAATAAAGATATACACCGCTTTTTCAGATTCCCGGCTGGTTATCAACAAATCGCTGCCTTTTTCCACACTTGGAAGAATAGACGGCACACCTGCTTCCTCCAGAAGTTTTCCATAGAAATCATTGTAAAATGCCTGCTCCATCTCCGCACATACATAATATGCTTTGCCTTTTCCAAAAGCATGGGCAGTCACTGCCGGCATTCCCGCATAAAAATGATTTCCATAGGTCATCAAAGCTTCTGCACCGTTTAATTTCACCAAGTCTGAATAATATCCGCAGCTGTAGGTTCTGTCCAGTCCCAGGGCATTTCCCGGAACTGGTACTGCCTCGTTGGTTTCCCCATCAAAAAGAGCATCCATTTCTTCACTGCGAAGCCCCATCACATCCATCAGGCCGCCCGGTGTTCCTCCAAGGAAACAAAGATCCGTATCATCCACAATGCCGCTCCAGTAACTGAGTACCAGCGTGCCGCCCTGCTCCACAAAACCACGCAGCTTTTCCTGAATACCTTCCCGGAACAGATACTGCATGGGCGCTGCCACAATCTGATACCGCGCCAGTCTTTCAGCAGAGCATTCCATGTCCACAATATCTACATTTACATAATTCCGGCAGAATCCTTCGTAATTCTTCATCCTAGCTTCTTTATAATGCTTGTCATCGTTGCGCATTCCCATGGCATCTTCCATTGCCCAGCGGCTTTCCTGGTCATGAAGAACTGCCACCGGCGCCTTTGTCCGGCTTCCCTGCACTTCGCTGATCTTTTCCAGCACTGCTCCGGTTTTGGCTGCTTCCCTAAAAACTCTGGTATCATTTCCGCCATAGTGGTCAATCAAAGCTCCGTGAAATTTCTCACAGCCGCCCCGGCTCTGACGCAGCTGGAAATATTCTACACCGTCTGCTCCGTGGGCCACTGCGTGCATTCCTGCCGCTTCCAGAAGTCCCGGCGTTTTCAGTTTTCCAACGTCCTGCCAGTTGGTGGCACTAGGACAGGATTCCATAAGGTAAAACGGCTGGTCTTTGATGGAACGCATCAGGTCATGCTGGAAACCAGCATCCATTGCCGTGAGCACATCGTCCCGTTTGTGCCACATGGGATAGTTATCCCAGCAGATGAAATCCAGCAGATCTGCAAATTTGTAATAATTCAGTCCCGGATAATCGTACATCATATTTGTGGTGGCAGGCTTGTCTGAACCTGCCAGGCGCAGGCTTTCAATTTCCCATCTGGCAAAATCCACTGTCCGCTCTGTCACAAACCGCTTCCAGTCCAGATTCAGTCCATGAATCTGATTTTCTCCCTTGGGAGAAGGACTTTCCACCTGGTCAAAACTCTGGTAGGTATGACTCCAGAAAGCTGTCATCCACCGCTTATTCATATTTTCCACAGTCTGATATTTTTCCTTAATCCATCCGCGGAACGCCTCCTGGCAAAGCGGGCAGTGGCACTCTCCTCCAAATTCATTAGAAATATGCCATCCGATCACACCTGGATGATTTCCAAACCGTTTTGCAAGCTCCATGTCAATAATCCGCACTTTTTCCCGGTATTTGGGCGATGTGTAGCAGTGGTTGTGGCGCATTCCGTAACGGTCCCGGACACCTTTATCATCTACCCGCAGTACCTCCGGATAAGCATCTGCCAGCCATCTGGGACGGCTTCCAGACGGTGTGGCAAGGAGTGTATAAATGCCATTATCATACAGCGTGTTAATCCGCTCTTCCAGCCAGGAAAAATCAAAGATTCCTTCCTCCGGCTCCAGCGCTGCCCAGGAAAAAATTCCCATAGAAACCACGTTCACATGCGCTTCTTTAAAACGCTCTACATCCTCTGCCAGAATATCCGGGCAGTCCAGCCATTGCTCCGGATTGTAATCTCCCCCATATAAAATTCTGCCGCTTTCCATAAAATTTCTCATGCCATACCCTCCGTTTTTTACTGTAATGTAAATACCACAAATTGCTGCTCTCACAATCCTTGGTGGTATCATTATAGTAAAAAACTCTCTCGGATTCTACCGCTGTTCTGTGAATTTTTTTAAAATGTTCTTTTACAAATGAATCAGCTTTTCTTCCTTGTGCAGATTCCGGTACTCCCTTGGCGTCATCTGCTCCCGCTCCATGAATTTCCTATAAAAATAACTGCTGTTTTCGTATCCTACTGCCGCCAAAATATCCCCTACGGAAAGATCTGTGTCCACCAAAAGCTCCACTGCCTTATTAAACCTTTTTCTCTGCAGCAGCTCCTTGAAGGTATGCCCTGTATTCTGCCGGATCAGGCGGCTAAGTCCTGACATGGACAGATTCACCATTTCGCTTAACTCCGTCAAAGTTCCCGTTTTATAATTCTGTTCCACGTATTTCAGGGCAATCATAGAAATCATATCCTGATACGAATTCTCCGAACTGCTGCTGCTTTTCATGGACTTTGACACATTCAAAAGATTCAAAAACAAAAGTCCCATGGTCACCTGATTGATCTGATTTTCAAAATTCTGCCGGTTCACCAGGGAATAAATCAGATTTTCCATCAGATTCTGAATCTGGATTTCTCCTGCCACCTGAAAATACAGATACTGGCTCACCCCATTCTTCTCTCTCAGGGCGCTGACAATAAAATCTGCCAGCATATTGTCCTTTCCAATCATCTCGAAAGCTGTATCAAAGAATTCTGGCAGCACAATGAGGTTGATTCCGATATCTTCTTTCCCGGAAGGCAGAATCTCATGAGAAACATACTGGTTCAGGAAAAGAATTTCCCCTGCGGAAACCGTCACCCGCTCCTTCCCAATGATATGGGTCACTTCACCCTTGCACACATAAAACACTTCTATATAATTGTGGTTATGCTTTGGGAAATACACAAAACGGGTGTGGGGACGCACCGTGATCAGCCTTCCCTCTTCCAGCATCTTCCTGCTTTCAATGGTGGTCAGCGTTTCCTTTGTAGTATACCGTTCCGTTTCAATCTGCCGCCCCTTCAAAATCTCCCGTTCTTCCTCCGTGATCTTCTCCAGGGTTCTCAGCAGCGCTCTGTTCATCCTGCCACCTCCTGCTTCTTGTGCCAAGTTCAAAAATGCCTTACGGATTGTTCCGTACTTCGCATCTCTGTATCCACTCCAGTCTGTGCTAAACATGTGCCACTGGCACACAGCACCCACAATCCTACCCATTTGGCATTTCATTTTCTTCAGTATATCATACTTTACTTCCCTTGCAAAAAAAGTTATACTGAACAGTATTAATAAGACAGGAGGAATTTTCTTGAAAACAGGATTGATCATGGAAGGCGGTGCCATGCGCGGCATGTTCACTGCCGGAGTTACAGACGTACTTATGGAAAAAGGAATCACTTTTGACGGTGCCATTGGTGTTTCTGCAGGCGCTGTTTTTGGCTGTAATTATAAATCCCATCAGATCGGACGCGTGATCCGCTACAACAAAGCCTACTGCCGGGACCCCCGATTTGTCAGCCTGCGCTCCCTGATCCGCACCGGCGACATTTACGGAGAACAGTTCTGCTATCATGACCTGCCGAATAAGCTGGACGTTTTCGATACAGATACTTACCGCTCCAATCCTATGGAATTTTTTGTGGTATGTACAGATGTAAAAAACGGAGAACCAGTCTACCACCGCTGTGATGACGGCGGTCCGGAAGATATTCAGTGGATGCGCGCATCTGCTTCTATGCCCATTGTGTCCAACTACGTAACCATCGGAAATTATGTACTCTCTGACGGCGGTGCTGCAGATTCCATCCCTGTCCGGTACTTTGAAAACATCGGCTACGACCGGAACGTAGTCATTCTCACCCAGCCGGACGATTATCAAAAAAAGCCCAGCCGGCTTCTGCCTGCACTGCGCCTGATGCTGAAAAAAACACCGGCTCTCCTTATGGATCTGGAGACCCGGCATATCAAATACAATGAAACTCTAAAATACATCCGCCAGCAGGAAAAAGCCGGAAAACTCTATGTTATCCAGCCCGAAGCGGCTTTAAACATCGGTGTTGTAGAACGCCATCCCGAAGAGCTGGAACGGGTTTATCAGATTGGGCGGAAAACCGCCGAAAAACAGCTGACTGCCATCCAGAATTTTCTGAAAAAAAATCCTGCCCTTTCATAATCCATTTCTGTACAGTTCACTGACGGCCGCCTGGGCCTGCTCGGCTTCTTTTTTCCGGATCAGCTCATTCCGATCCGTCAAAATCGCCAGCATTTCATCAATCAGATCTTCCATGCGCGGTTCCGTCACTCTGTATAAATATCCCAACATTCGTGTAGCAGTATAATCCGTATTCATATACTTATAGGCAATCTCTGCGCAAAGCTCTTTTGGGTAGTCTCTGTCAAGGAGCACCCGGTATAATTCCTCTGTCTTTTCCGGCATGTGCCATCAGCCTCCCAGCTCAAAAATCACAATTCGCTCCCTTGGATCTTCCCCAGGAAACAAATCTCCGCATTCAATCTCATCTTCAAACATCAGCTCATCCACTGTCATCAGATAGGAAAGATACTCATCCGACGGATAATAGAAAAACAGCTGGATCGGCCGCATCTGTTCATAATAAGAATCCAGAATCCGGTTCATCACTTTCTGAAGAATTTCCACGGAAAATGGATTGAAAAAATAAATCCGGTCCACTTCCGGCGGCACCGGAAACATCTCTGCATTTGCCTGTTCCATCCGGACTCTGCCGGAAGACACCGCAGCTTTCTGATTCTCTACTGCTTTTTCATAAATCCGGTCATCATACTCAATTCCGATGGAACGGCAGCCTGCCTGATATGCCAGAAAAAAATCCACTCTTCCTTTTCCACATCCATAATCCAGCAGCACCTGTTTTTTCCAGATTCTTCCGGACTGGGCCAGGCGTTCCAGTACAGAATAAGGAGTTGGCTCATAAGGATACCGGTACTGATCTGCATGGGAATCATCCCTGCCTGTGGTCCGAATCCGCAGAAGGCGGTCCCATTTTTCTTCATTTTTATCCTCTTTCATTGCCGCCCGCTCCTTTCTCCTGCTTTTTTATTCTGTCACTTCTACCAGCTCAATCTGGAAATTCAGTTCTTTTCCGGCCATTTCATGGTTGGCATCAAAAGTAATGGTAGTCTCATCTCTATTTACCACCTTTACCGGAAACGGTTGACCGCTTGCATTGGATAAGTACACCTGCTGGCCTGCTTCCAGTGTCTCAGCACCTGGCAGCTGTTCCAGTGCAATGGTAAAAATGTTTTGGGGATCCGGCATTCCATATGCCTCTTCCGGCATCAGATGCACATTTACAATCTGTCCAACTTCCATATCTTTCACAGCCTCATCAAATCCTTTGATCATCATGCCTGCTCCGCAGACAAACTCCAAAGGCTCTCCTCTGTCATAAGAAGAATCAAATTTTGTTCCATCATTAAATGTTCCTGTGTAATGTACCTTGCATGTTTTGTTCAGATTGCTCATTATTTTGTTCTCCTTTTCAATCTCTTTTTTCTTTATTATCTGCAGATGCACCATCCCAGAGTATTTTTCAGGATTTTCAGATTAACCGGTTTTGCAATATGGGCATTCATCCCGGCATCATCTTATATTGTTTTTTCTGACCCTATACTCATTTTCACTTCAAATGTCGTCCCCCTATACTTATTTGGATAAACTTCAATCGTCCCGTCATGAACCCGCACAACTTCTCGCACCATCGCAAGTCCAAGCCCCACACCTCCAAGCTCCCGGCTTCTTGACTTATCTATCCGGAAGAACGGTTCAAAGATCTGCTCCCTGAATGCTTCATCAATTCCATTTCCT
>CAJMON010000036.1 GCA_905214955.1 uncultured bacterium | reverse complement strand
AATGGTAGAGTCTTGAAAAAATGGGACATTCACGCTATACTGTATGGGCATAATGCTAAATAATTCTGGAGTTTTTAAAAATTCTAAAATTAATAAGAAAGAAAAGGTGAAACATGTATAAAGTTTTAAAGAAAGACGGTCTGGCAAAACATGCCGAATTTACTACGGTCCACGGAACTGTCCAGACACCGGTATTTATGAATGTAGGAACCGCTGCGGCCATCAAAGGAGCAGTGTCCACCATGGATCTGCAGGAAATCGGCACTCAGATCGAACTGTCCAATACGTACCATCTTCATGTGCGTCCGGGAGATGAAGTGGTAAAAAAACTGGGAGGCATCCACAAGTTTATGAACTGGAACAAGCCAGTGCTGACAGACTCCGGCGGATTCCAGGTGTTCTCCCTGGCAGGCCTTCGAAAGATCAAAGAAGAGGGCGTTTATTTCAATTCCCATATTGACGGACGGAAGATTTTTATGGGACCGGAGCAGAGTATGCAGATTCAGTCTAATTTAGCGTCCACCATTGCCATGGCATTTGATGAGTGCCCTTCCAGTGTGGCAGACCGTTCTTATGTGAAAGCATCCGTGGAACGCACCACCAGATGGCTGCACCGGTGCAAGGCAGAGATGGAGCGGTTAAATGGCCTTCCAGATACCATCAATCCCCATCAGATGCTGTTCGGCATTAACCAGGGGGCCATTTATGATGATATCCGTATTGAACATGCAAAGCAGATCCGGGAGCTGGATCTGGACGGTTATGCAGTGGGCGGCCTGGCAGTGGGCGAGACCCACGAGGAGATGTACCACATTCTGGATGTGACGGTGCCGCATCTCCCGGCAGATAAGCCAGTTTACTTAATGGGTGTGGGAACTCCGGCAAACATTCTGGAAGCCGTGGACAGAGGTGTGGATTTTTTTGACTGCGTGTATCCATCCAGAAATGGACGTCATGGCCACGTTTATACCAACCATGGCAAGTTAAACCTGTTTAATGCAAAATATGAGCTGGATTCCAAGCCCATTGAAGAAGGCTGCGGCTGTCCGGCGTGCCGCCATTACAGCAGAGCCTATATCCGCCATCTGCTGAAAGCGAAGGAGATGCTGGGAATGCGTCTGTGTGTTCTGCACAACCTGTATTTCTACAACACCATGATGACGGAGATCCGGGATGCCATTGACGGGGGCCGGTACAAAGAGTACAAAGCGGCAAAGATTGCAGGTATGGAAGCCGGAGAATAAAATCTATCAAAAAAGACTTGATGAAAAGCAGTAAATTGTGTATGATGATAGATATGTATGCCCAGGTATGCAATACAGCAGTCATGCAGGGACTGCAGCGAGTTTAGGAGGAAGAAGCATGAACTTATTATTAACAAGCGATGCAGCAGGAAGCAGCGCAATGGGCTGGGGAATTATGATTTTTTACATCGTGATCATCGGTGTGGCGATGTATTTTATGGCAATCCGTCCTCAGAAAAAAGAGCAGAAGAGAATCAATGCCATGCTGGCAGATCTGGCAGTGGGCGATTGCGTTGTGACCACAGGCGGATTTTACGGAATCGTGATTGATATCACGGATGAAGATGTGATCGTAGAGTTCGGAAGCAACAAAAACTGCAGAATTCCGATGAAAAAATCAGCGATTGCAGAAGTAGAAAAACCAGATGCACAGTAAGCGCGAAAAAGCGTGAAAACGCGTGGAAGGGGCTGCTGCGGAACAGATGAGAGATCATCCGGACGCAGCAGTTCCTTTTTTTGATGCTGCTTAGGACGCGGCAGCCGGAAGGCGGGCGTGTCAGAAGAACGGTTTCCCAGGAGGACAGCGTCCGGAGTTTGACTGCCCCACTCTACTTTTGTGTTGAAATTTGGAAAAAAATGCATTATGATAAACGATAAAGCATCAGCAACAGAATGGAGGAAGTGCAGATGAATTACAAGATCGCAGTGATTCCGGGAGACGGAATCGGTCCGGAGATCGTCCGGGAAGCTAAAAAGGTACTGGATGCAGCAGGAAAAAAATATGGATTTCAGTTAGATTATACAGAACTATTAATGGGAGGAGCGTCCATTGACGTACATGGAGTCCCCCTTACAGACGAAACCATTGAAATTGCAAAGGCCAGCGATGCCGTGCTGATGGGCTCCATTGGCGGAGATGCCAAGACATCTCCCTGGTACAAACTTTCCCCGGACAAACGCCCGGAAGCAGGACTGTTAAAAATCCGCAAAGCCCTGAATCTGTTTGCCAACGTCCGCCCGGCTTATCTGTATGAAGAATTAAAAGCAGCGTGCCCGCTGCGGGATGAGATCATCGGAGACGGTTTCGACATGGTCATCATGCGGGAACTCACCGGAGGTCTGTATTTTGGAGAAAGAAAAACCGTAGAAGAAAATGGAGTCCGCAAAGCCATTGATACCCTGACTTACAATGAAAATGAAATCCGCCGCATTGCCAGACGCGGATTTGACATTGCCATGAAGAGAAAAAGAAAAGTCACCAGCGTGGACAAAGCAAACGTTCTGGATTCCTCCAGACTGTGGAGATCTGTGGTAGAAGAAGTGGCAAAAGATTATCCGGAAGTCACCTTGGAACACATGCTGGTAGACAACTGTGCGATGCAGCTGGTAAGAGATCCAAAGCAGTTTGACGTGATCCTGACAGAGAACATGTTCGGTGACATCCTTTCTGATGAAGCCAGCATGGTCACCGGTTCCATCGGAATGCTGTCTTCCGCAAGTTTAAACGAGACCAAATTCGGTCTGTACGAGCCAAGCCACGGTTCCGCGCCGGACATTGCAGGACAGGACATTGCAAACCCCATTGCTACCATCCTTTCTGCAGCCATGATGCTGCGCTATTCCCTGGATCTGGATGAAGCAGCAGATGCCATTGAAGCAGCTGTGAAGCAGGTATTAAAAGAAGGCTACCGCACAGGAGATATCATGTCCGAAGGCTGCACCAAGACTGGTACCGCATTGATGGGAGACCTGATTGCAGCACGGGTATAAAAAATAAACAGACATAAGACCGATCAAGAAGATCAGAGGAGAAAAACCACCATGAAAAGTGATGCAGTAAAAAAAGGTGTACAGCAGGCACCTCACCGTTCCCTTTTTAACGCACTGGGCTTTACCCAGGAAGAGATGGACAGACCATTAGTCGGTATTGTCAGTTCCTACAACGAAATCGTACCGGGCCACATGAATCTGGACAAGATTGTAAACGCCGTAAAACAGGGTGTCGCCATGGCAGGCGGTACCCCGGTAGTGTTCCCGGCCATTGCTGTCTGTGACGGCATTGCCATGGGACACATCGGCATGAAATATTCCCTGGTAACCAGAGACCTGATTGCAGATTCTACAGAAGCCATGGCCATGGCACATCAGTTTGATGCCCTGGTAATGGTACCCAACTGCGATAAGAACGTACCGGGACTTTTGATGGCAGCAGCCCGTATCAACGTTCCCACCGTATTTGTCAGCGGCGGCCCCATGATGGCAGGCCACGTACAGGGCCACAAAACCAGCCTTTCCAGCATGTTTGAGGCAGTAGGTTCCTATACAGCAGGAAAAATTTCCGAAGAAGAACTGGAAGAATTTGAATGTAAGACCTGTCCTACCTGTGGTTCCTGCTCCGGTATGTACACTGCAAACAGCATGAACTGCCTGACAGAGGCACTGGGAATGGGACTGAAAGGAAACGGAACCATTCCGGCAGTCTATTCCGAGCGTATCCGTCTGGCAAAACATGCCGGTATGCAGGTTATGGAAATGTACCGGAAAAATATCCGTCCAAGAGATATTATGACAGAAAAAGCCATCTTAAATGCCCTGACTGTGGATATGGCACTGGGATGCTCCACCAACAGTATGCTGCATCTGCCGGCCATTGCCCATGAGATCGGTATGGATTTTGATATTACCTTTGCAAACGAAATCAGCGCAAAGACCCCCAACCTGTGCCACTTAGCTCCTGCAGGACGCACCTACATGGAGGATCTGAATGAAGCAGGCGGTGTATACGCTGTTATGAATGAGCTGAATAAAAAAGGACTTCTGTACACAGACTGCATGACTGTTACCGGAAAGACCGTTGGAGAGAATATCAAAGACTGCATGAACAAAGATCCGGAAGTCATCCGTCCCATTGACCATCCTTACAGCGAGACCGGCGGACTGGCTGTCCTTACCGGAAACCTGGCACCGGACGGCGGCGTGGTAAAACGTTCCGCAGTGGTTCCGGAAATGATGGTTCATGAAGGACCGGCCAGAGTCTTTGATTGCGAAGAAGATGCCTGTGAGGCCATTCTTTCCGGCAAGATCGTTCCGGGAGACGTGGTGGTTATCCGCTATGAAGGACCCAAAGGCGGACCTGGTATGCGTGAAATGTTAAATCCTACCTCTGAGATTGCCGGCATGGGACTTGGTTCCAGTGTTGCGCTGATTACAGATGGACGTTTCAGCGGCGCTTCCAGAGGCGCTTCCATCGGCCATGTATCACCGGAGGCAGCTGTAGGAGGCCCCATTGCTCTGGTAGAAGAGGGAGACCTGATCCGTATTAATATTCCGGAAACGAAACTGGAACTGCTGGTATCTGATGAAGAACTTGCAAAGAGACGCGCCGCATGGCAGCCAAGAGAGCCGAAGGTAAAGACCGGCTACCTGGCAAGATACGCATCCATGGTGACTTCTGGAAACAGAGGAGCCATCCTGGAAGTGCCGAAGAAATAATCGAAGAAAGAGGAGTACAGCATTATGAAATTGAATGGTTCTGAAATTGTAATCAAATGTCTGGAAGAGCAGGGTGTAGATACCGTGTTCGGCTATCCGGGCGGTGCCATCCTGAATATTTATGATGAATTATACAAACACAGCAGTGAGATCCGTCATATTCTGACTTCTCATGAGCAGGGCGCTTCCCATGCTGCAGACGGTTATGCCAGAGCTACTGGAAAAGTGGGGGTATGCCTGGCCACTTCCGGCCCTGGAGCAACCAACCTGGTAACCGGTATTGCCACCGCCATGATGGATTCCATTCCGGTGGTCGCCATCACTGCAAACGTTACAGTTCCCCTTCTTGGACGGGATAGTTTCCAGGAAATTGACATTACGGGTGTTACCATGCCCATCACCAAGCATAACTTTATTGTAAAAGATGTTACACAGCTGGCAAGCACCATCCGCAGAGCGTTCTACATTGCAAAAGAAGGACGTCCAGGCCCGGTTCTGGTGGACATTACCAAGGATGTGACTGCAGCAGTCACCGAGTATGAGCCGGAGAAACCCTGGCCGGTAGAGCGCAGCACGGAATACATCCGGGAAAAAGATGTGGATAAGGTTCTGGAGCTGATCAAAGAGAGCAAACGGCCTATGATCATGGCAGGAGGCGGTGCTGTAATTTCCGATGCTTCTGCAGAATTAAAAGAATTTGTAGAAAAAATCCAGGCTCCGGTATGTGGTACCCTGATGGGACAGGGCGCTTTTGACGGACGAAGCGAACTCTACACCGGCATGGCGGGAATGCACGGCACAAAGGTTTCCAACTTAGGCATCACCGAGAGTGACCTCCTCATTGCCATTGGAGCCAGATTCAGTGACCGTGTCATTGGAAATGCTTCCAAATTTGCAAAAAATGCAAAAGTGATTCACATTGATGTGGACCCGGCAGAGATCAACAAAAACATTCCCACGGATGCTTCCATTATCGGAGACATCAAGGAAGTATTAAAGCGCTTAAATGCAAGAGTAGTTTCCCAAGACCATGCAGAATGGCTGGCACACATCAAAGAACTGAAAGAAAAATATCCGCTGAAATACGACACTTCCATGCTGACAGGCCCCTATGTGGTAGAAGAGATCTACCGGGTGACCAAAGGAGATGCGGTGATTGTGACAGACGTAGGACAGCATCAGATGTGGGCAGCACAGTTCTACAAATACAAAGAGCCGCATACCTTCCTGACATCCGGAGGCCTTGGCACCATGGGCTACGGCCTTGGCGCAGCAATCGGAGCGAAGGTGGGACGACCGGAGAAGACTGTCATCAACGTGGCAGGAGATGGCTGTTTCCGTATGAACATGAACGAAATCGCCACCGCTGCCAGATACAATATTCCGGTGATTGAAGTGGTCATCAACAACCATGTTCTGGGTATGGTGCGCCAGTGGCAGACCCTGTTTTACGGCGAAAGGTATTCCAGCACCATTCTCCAGGATGATGTGGACTTTGTAAAAGTGGCAGAAGCATTAGGAGCTGTGGGCATCCGGGTATCCACCAAGGAAGAGATGGGTCCGGCCCTGGAGAAAGCCATTGCCATGAACCGTCCGGTAGTTATTGACTGCCAGATTGACCGGGATGACAAAGTATTCCCCATGGTTCCGGCAGGAGCTCCCATTGAAGATGCCTTTGATCAGGATGATCTGAAAAAAGAAAATTAAAAAGTCCGTAAAAACTCAAATTTTCAGAAATCTTTACTTGACTATTTTTTAACAGAAGCGTATACTTTAACAAAACAGAGTGTCCGCAGATGACGGTCTACTGTCGTCTTCGGGCACTCAAAAACTAATCAGGAATGAGGAGGAAACAATGGTGAACAGAGTGTACAATTTTTCTGCGGGACCGGCGATGCTGCCGGAAGAGGTATTAAAAGAAGCAGCCAGTGAAATGATGGATTACAGAGGCTGCGGGATGTCCGTAATGGAAATGAGTCACCGATCCCAGGTTTTCGATGACATCATCCATGAGGCAGAGCAGGACTTACGGGACCTGCTTCAGATTCCGGACAATTACAAGGTATTATTTCTTCAGGGCGGAGCATCACAGCAGTTTGCCATGATCCCCATGAACCTGATGAAGCATGGAGTGGCAGATTATATCGTGACCGGCCAGTGGGCAAAGAAGGCATATCAGGAAGCACAGAAATACGGAAAGGCCAACAAGATCGCCTCTTCCGAGGATAAGACATTTTCGTATATTCCGGACTGCTCAGATCTTCCTATCAGCCCGGATGCAGACTATGTGTATATCTGCAAGAACAATACCATTTACGGAACCAAATTTCAGACACTGCCAAACACCAAAGGAAAGACCCTGGTGGCGGATGTTTCTTCCTGTTTCCTGTCAGAACCGGAAGATGTGACCAAATATGGCATTCTCTACGGCGGCGTGCAGAAAAACATCGGACCGGCCGGTATGGTGATTTCCATTATCCGGGACGATCTGATTACAGATGATGTGCCTTCCTATGTACCCACCATGCTGAAGTTCAAGACCCATGCAGATGCAGGATCCCTGTACAACACACCTAACTGCTACTGCATTTACATGTGCGGCAAGGTCTTCAAATGGCTGAAGAAAATGGGCGGCCTGGAAGCCATGAAAGCACACAATGAGAAAAAAGCAGCCATTCTTTACAATTATCTGGATGAAAGCCATCTGTTCCACGGCACCGTTGTAAAAGAAGACCGTTCTCTGATGAACGTTCCTTTTGTAACCGGTGACAAAGAGATGGATGCAAAATTTGTCAAGGCAGCCACAGAAGCAGGATTTGTAAACTTAAAAGGCCACCGTACTGTAGGCGGTATGCGTGCCAGCATTTACAATGCAATGCCCATCGAAGGTGTAGAAAAACTGGTTGCTTTCATGAAAGAATTTGAAAAGGAGAATCTGTAAGATGCCTAATTATACATGCCTCAATGCCATTTCCCATGTGGGTCTGGATCTGTTTACAGAGGACTACCGCAAAACGGAAGAGATGAAAGATGCGGACGCGATTCTGGTCAGAAGCGCTGCCATGCATGAGATGGAATTACCGGAAAATTTAAAAGTCATTGCCAGAGCAGGAGCTGGAGTCAATAACATTCCTCTGGACAAATGCGCAGAAAAAGGAATTGTAGTCTTTAATACGCCAGGTGCCAATGCCAATGGCGTGAAGGAACTGGTGCTGGCAGGTCTTTTACTTGCCTCCAGAGACATCATCGGCGGTGTGAACTGGGTGCAGAGTGAGCGCCAGAATGAAGACATTGCCAAAATGGCGGAAAAAGAGAAAAAGAAATTCGCAGGATGCGAGTTAAAGGGCAAAAAGCTTGGCATCATCGGTCTTGGAGCCATCGGTGTGCTGGTGGCCAACGCCGCAGTGAATCTGGACATGGAAGTGTATGGATATGACCCCTATATTTCTGTAGATGCAGCCTGGAAGCTTTCCAGAAATATCAAACACATCAACGATGTGAAAGAAATTTACCGGGAGTGTGATTACATCACCATCCATGTGCCGCTGATGGACAGCACCAGAAAGATGATCGGAGCAGAATCCATTGACATGATGAAAGACGGCGTGGTGCTGTTAAACTTTGCAAGAGATCTGCTGGTGGATGAAGACGCTGTGGTAAGTGCCTTAAAGACCGGAAAAGTGAAACGCTACGTTACCGATTTCCCCAATCCTGTGACAGCAGGAGCCAAGGGAACCATCGTGATTCCCCATCTGGGAGCTTCTACCGCCGAGTCGGAGGATAACTGTGCGAAGATGGCAGTGGAAGAAGTGATGGAATATCTGGAAAACGGAAATATCCGCAATTCCGTCAACTATCCCAACTGCGACATGGGCGTGTGTGCTTCCGCCAGCCGGATTGCCATCAACCACAAGAACATCCGGAACATGATCAGCCAGTTTACCGCGCTGTTTGGCGAAGAGGACATCAACATCGATAATATGGTAAACAAGAGCCGGGGAGATTACGCCTATACCTTATTTGACCTGGCAAAGCCCATATCCGATGAGCTGATGAAAAAGATAGAAGCCGTAGAAGGCGTTTTGAAAACACGGAGAATCAAGTAAATAAAAGACAGGGGCTGCTTTGACAGTCCCTTTTCTTATATGTATGGAGGAGAAAAATATGGCCAGTATTCGAGCTTTTGCAGCCATCCGTCCTAGAAAAGATTTGACGGAGCGCATCGCAGCCCTTCCTTATGACGTGTACAGCCGGGAAGAGGCAAAAAAAGAAGTAGAAAAAGAGCCCTTAAGCTTTTTAAAAATTGACCGGGCAGAGACCCAGTTCCCGGACAGCGTAGATACTTATGCGCCGGAAGTGTATGAAAAAGCCCATGATACTTTGTGGGAGATGAAAAAACAGGGAGAGTTTGTCCAAGATGAGGCACCCTGTTTTTATGTGTATGAGCTGACGATGGATGGACGGACCCAGAGAGGACTTGTGGCCTGCGCATCCATTGACGATTACCAGACCGGTGTTATCAAAAAGCATGAAAATACCAGGGAAGATAAAGAAATCGACCGCATCCGCCACGTGGACATTTGCAATGCCCAGACCGGCCCAATCTTCCTGTCCTACCGGAAAAATCCGGAAATGGAAGAACTGATCCAAAAAGCAGAGCAGGAAACGCCGATTTTTGATTTTGTAAGTCCTGACGGCATCGGACACAAAGGGTATCCGATCAGTGATCCGGAAACGGTTCAGAAGATTCAGAACATTTTTCAGGGAATTTCAAAGATTTACATTGCAGACGGCCACCACAGAGCAGCTTCTGCAGTGAAAGTAGGCTTAAAACGCCGCAAAGAGCATCCAGGGTATACAGGAGAAGAACCTTTCAACTGGTTTTTAAGCGTTCTGTTTCCGGATGATGAGCTGAAAATTTTGGATTACAACCGGGTGGTGCAGGATTTAAACGGCCTGACAGAGGAAGCTTTTCTGGAAAAGGTACAGGAAAAATTTACAGTGGAAAAACAGGAAGGTCCTGTCAAATGCGAAGCAAAAGGTATGATGGGAATGTTTTTAAATAATCAGTGGTACATACTTTATACAAAACCGGAGTTTGTATCCGATGATCCGGCAGAAGGGCTGGATGTGGCATATCTGCAAAGAGAACTTTTAGATCCTATTCTTGGCATCAAAGATCCAAAGACCGATGGCCGGATTTCCTTTGTGGGAGGCATCCGGGGTCTCGGGGAATTGGAAAAACGGGTAAGAAACGGGGCTGCCGTGGCATTTGCCATGCATCCCACATCCATTCAGGAACTGTTTGAAGTGGCAGATGCAGGAGAGCTGATGCCTCCTAAATCGACCTGGTTCGAGCCCAAACTGCGAAGCGGCTTATTTATCCATGCGCTTTAGGCTTTCTTTCTGGAGAATTTTGTGATAAAATAGACATCATTCAGAAGATGGGAGGATATGCTTTTATGGATGAAAAACTGTATGATATGATGGATTGGGCAGGAATTGAGGGGATTGTCTATTCAGAAGAAGATCATCCGGAAAAATTTTTAGGTCCCAGAATGACCGAAGAAGGACTTTTGATCCAGACGTTTCTTCCTACGGCAGTATCCGTGACCGTATGCATCAAAGGAGAAAAGAACGGATATCCTATGGAGGAGGAAGATGAGGAAGGCTACTTTGCAGTTCTGATCCCGGCCAAAGAGATCCCGGATTATTCTCTGGAAGTGGTTTACGACAATGGGCAGAAGGAAAAACGGAAGGATCCTTACAGCTTTCCTCCTGTGATCACACAGGCAGAGACGAAAAAATTCAATGCCGGCATCTGCTATGACATTTATGAAAAATTAGGTGCGCATCCCATGACCATCAAGGGAACCAGAGGAGTCCACTTTGCCGTGTGGGCGCCAAATGCCATGCGTGTCAGCGTGGTAGGAGATTTTAACCTGTGGGATGGCCGCAGGCTTCCTATGCGCAGGTTGTGGGATTCCGGTATTTTTGAATTGTTTGTGCCCGGAATCAAAGTAAACGACATCTACAAGTATGAGATCAAGGCAAAAGGCGGACTGACCTACTTAAAGGCTGACCCCTATGCCAACGCTGCGGAGATGCGTCCCAACACGGCTTCCGTGGTGACTGACTTAAAAGGCTTTTCCTGGACAGACAGCCAGTGGCTGAAAGAGCGGGGAGAGAAGAATGCCAAGAATGCACCCATGTCTATTTACGAAGTGCATTTAGGTTCCTTTAAGCGTCCGCCAAAGGAAGAGCAGGAGGAACATTACTTTTACAATTACCGGGAACTGGCTCCTATGATTGCAGATTATGTAAAGAAAATGGGTTACACCCATGTGGAGCTGATGCCGGTGATGGAGCATCCACTGGATGCATCCTGGGGTTATCAGGTGACTGGGTATTATGCGCCCACCAGCCGGTACGGTTCCCCGAAAGACTTTATGTACTTTATGAACTACATGCATGAGCAGGGCATCGGCGTGATTCTGGACTGGGTTCCGGCCCATTTTCCAAGAGATACGTTTGGCATGTGTGCCTTTGACGGCACCTGCCTGTATGAGCATTTAGATCCCAGACAGGGTTCCAACCCTCACTGGGGCACTCTGATTTACAATTACGGCCGTCCGGAGGTCAAGAACTTTTTGATTGCCAACGCCTTGTTCTGGGCGGACAAGTACCACGCAGATGGTATTCGGATGGATGCAGTAGCCTCCATGCTGTACCTGGATTATGGAAAGAATGACGGAGAATGGGTGGCCAATATCTACGGCGGCAATGAAAACCTGGAAGCGGTAGAGTTTTTGAAACATTTAAATTCCATTTTTAAGAAAAAATATCCGGATGTGTGCCTGATTGCAGAAGAATCTACGGCATGGCCCAGGGTGACCGGTCCGGTGGAAGAAGACGGACTTGGCTTTGATTACAAGTGGAATATGGGCTGGATGAATGATTTTACAGGCTACATGGCCCTTGATCCGTATTTCCGCTCCTATCATCACGGAGAGCTGACCTTCAGCATGGTCTATGCCTACAGTGAGGACTTTATTCTGACGCTGTCCCATGATGAGGTGGTTCATGGAAAAGCATCCATGATCGGAAAAATGCCTGGAAACCGTCAGTCCCAGTTTGCCAACCTGCGTGTGGCCTACGGCTTTATGATGGCTCATCCCGGAAAGAAGCTGCTGTTTATGGGGCAGGATTTTGCCCAGTATGATGAGTGGTCTGAAGAGCGGGGCATTGAGTGGGAGCTTCTTCAGTACGAAGAGCATCAGAACATGCAGAAATATTATCAGGCGCTGAATACTCTGTATAAGAGCCAGCCGGCCCTGTATGAGATGGACTATGATCCGGAAGGATTTGAGTGGATCAATTCCATTGCAGCCAATGAAAATCTTCTGATTTTTGCAAGAAAGACAAAGAAAAAGGAAGAGACCCTTCTTGTCATCTGCAACTTTGCACCGGTGACCAGAGAAAAATATCCGGTGGGCGTGCCCTTTGCTGGAAAATACAAAGAAATTTTCAATAGCGATAAAATAGAATTCGGCGGAACGGGAGTGACGAATCCAAGAGTGAAACAATCCAAAAAGCAGGAGGCAGATGACAGGCCCAATTCCATTACGGTCAACATTCCGCCTCTTGGCATGGCTGTTTTCTCTTACATCAAGCCAACTGCCAAGACGGAAAAAGCGGAGAAACCCAAGGCTGCTGTAAAGGCTGCAAAACCGGAAAAAGCGGAAAAGCCGGAAAAGACCAGAAAGACAGCAGCAAAGAGTACCGCCAAGAAAGAAAAACCGGCGGAGAAAGTGACGGAGGCAGTGAAAGATCTGCTTCACAGAAAGAAATAACAGAAGAGAGGTATTCATGGAAGAAGAACAATTTGAGAAACATGCCGGGGATGAGCCTTCTGCGCAGGATCTGGCAGAACTGGAGCATGCCAGACTTCATGCAGAAGGCATTCCCCACAGCCACAGCCATACCCATACGCACACCCACGAGAGTACAAAGGCGGTGTTAAACAGACTTTCCAGAGCTATCGGCCATCTGGAATCCATCCGGAAAATGGTGGAGAGCGGACGGGACTGCAGTGAGGTCTTGATTCAGCTTTCAGCAGTAAAAGCAGCGATTAACAACACGGGAAAGGTGATTCTTCATGATCATATTCAGCACTGTCTGGTGGATGCCATCGAAACCGGGGACATGGAGGCCATTGCAGAACTGAACAAAGCTATTGACACATTCATCAAATAAGAATAAGATGGAAGAGATTTCATAAAAACAGAAGGAATGACAAAAGGAACGAAAACACATGAAGAAATCCATTGATAAGAACAGCAAAGCGTACAAGCGGTACAAACGCAGAAAAAGGTTTTTTGTTATTGAAATTCTGGTGCTTCTCTGTCTGATGGTTTATGCAGCGTATTATGTAGTGATTCAGAAAAAGCTGAATTCCATTCAGGTAATGGATATCACACCGGAAGAAGTGGTGATCAATGAAGAAGTGCAGACAGACCCGGTGATGCAGGGCGATACCTACACCAACATTGCACTGTTCGGGCTGGATTCCAGACATGGTGAATTAAGCAGTGGAAACAGTGATACCATGATTATCGCCAGCATTAATAATGAGACAAAAGAAGTCAAACTGGCATCCGTTTACCGTGACAGTTACCTGGAGCTTGGAAATGGCAGCTATGGAAAATCCAATTCCGCTTATGCTATTGGAGGACCCCAGCAGGCAGTGGCCATGTTAAACGCTAACTTAGATTTAAATATCACGGAGTATATTTCCGTAGATATGCGAGCACTGGTGACCATCATCAATGATCTGGGCGGCATTAAGTTGAGCGTTACCGATGAGGAAGCAGGATACCTGAATGATTACTGCGTGGAGACCACAGAGATCTATGATGGCACTACCTACGACCGGGCAAATGACCTGCCAGGCAAAGGAACGTATTTGATGAACGGTATTCAGGCTGTGGCATATACCCGTATTCGTTACACGGCAGGAAACGACTTCAAACGTACCAGCCGTCAGAGAGAAGTGATCGGGCTGATTGTAGACAAAGCAAAATCTGCAGGAATCACCACCTTAAACAAGATCGCAGATGAAGTTTTTGATATGATTCTGACCAGCTATTCCCCCACAGAACTGGTATCCTTAGGCATGAAACTGATCAACTACAATATGGGAGAAACCACCGGATTCCCCTTTGCACATGAGACAGATCAGTCTACCTACAACGAAGTTCCGGTGACACTGGAGAGCAATGTGATCCAGCTTCATGAGTTTCTGTTTGGGACTACGGACTATACTCCGTCTGCGGCAGTACAGGAGCGGAGCTATACTATTATGAACAACACTGGATTTACAGATCCTGCAGCAGCCAGCACAGAAAATTATGGCTCATGAGAAAAGGATCACGAACCCCGGGACGACTTTTGCTGGACCGGGGTTTTTCTGTATAAACAGACATTGAGTAGAATTTTTCATAGCAACCCGGGGCAGGATATGATAAAATAGGACAAAACCAGGCGGATTTTGCCTGAAGAATTGGAAGGAGAAATGATGGAAACACACACGCATAAGAGAAGCACATTTTCCGGAAAATTAGGATTCGTGCTGTCAGCGGCAGGAGCATCGGTGGGACTGGGAAACATCTGGAGATTTCCCTACCTTGCAGCAAAATACGGAGGCGGAATCTTTCTGCTGATTTACATTCTCCTAGCATTAACTTTTGGCTACACCATGATTGTAGCAGAGACTACATTGGGACGTATGACGAGGAAAAGCCCGGTAGGAGCATTTGGAACTTTCGGAAAATCCAAATGGCTGTCTGCAGGGGGATGGATCAATGCCATTATTCCAGTACTGATTGTTCCTTATTATTCTGTCATCGGAGGCTGGGTCATCAAATATCTGGCAGAGTATGTGAAGGGAAACGCGGCCAGACTGGCAGATGACGGATACTTTGGCACATTTATTTCAAATGGAGGCTCTGCAGAACTGTGTTTTGTGATTTTCAGCTTCTTGACTGTGGCAATCATTTACGCAGGCGTGCGAAACGGCGTGGAGCGGGTTTCCAAGTTTATGATGCCCATTCTGGTGATGCTATCTGTCATCATTGCCGTGTATTCAGTGACCAGGCCGGGAGCTTTGGAAGGAGTGAAATATTTTCTTATCCCAAACCTGGACAATTTTTCCTGGATGACAGTGGTAACGGCCATGGGACAGATGTTTTATTCCCTGTCCATTGCCATGGGCATTCTGGTGACTTTTGGATCCTACATGAAAAAAGATATTTCCATTGAAGGGTCTACCAGAAATGTGGAAATTTTCGATACGGCCATTGCTATTATGGCAGGTCTTATGATCATTCCGGCAGTGTTTGCTTTTTCCGGAGGAGACCCGGAGAAACTGCAGGCAGGTCCGTCTCTTATGTTTGTCACCATTCCAAAGGTGTTTGCCAGCATGGGATTTGGAACAGCAGCAGGGATCTTGTTTTTCCTGCTGGTGCTGTGTGCGGCACTTACCAGTTCCATTGCCCTGACAGAGAGCGCAGTGTCTACGTTTCAGGATGAGCTTGGATGGGGCAGAAAGAAAGCCACGGTGATTGTAGGCGTAATTATGCTGGCTCTTGGAAGCCTTTCTTCCCTGGGATATGGTCCCCTTGCAGGAATCCGGATCATCGGAATGCAGTTTCTGGATTTCTTTGATTTCCTCACCAATTCTGTGATGATGCCCATTGCAGCCATCGCCACTTGTCTGCTGATTTCCAGAGTGGTGGGAGTCAAAAAAGTGGAAGAAGAAGTTCTGTACGGGGAGGGAACATTCCGCAGAAAAAAGATTTTTAACTTTATGATCCGGTACATCTGCCCGATTTTTGCCGCCATTATTCTCATCAGTTCGGTGGCAAATGCTTTCGGCTGGATTGCGATGTAACATTATGAAAAAGAAATAAAGTTGACACGGTGTCAAAAATGGGAAAGACCATGGAGAAATGAAAAGCATCTGCAGGAGCCGGGGCTCAGTTCGTATCGGAAAAATTGTTAAACGGAGCATCCAAAGAGGACATTACTGCCTGGCTGAAAACCTGGATGTAAAGGCAAAAGGAGAATGGGGAAAATGGAGTATACAAAGATCATCGGAGCAACAAAGACAAAATATTAGACGATGCAGCAGGGGCACTGTCTGTGACCCTGACACCGGAAAATGTGGTCTATCTGGAAGAGCCTTATGTGCCGCACCCCATTGTGGGTGCGGCTGCGGGCAAACCCGCCTCAGGGCGTGGTGCTTCTGGATGAGAAGAAGTGAGTCAGCTCATTTTTGACGGAGGTGTATTTTTTCTCTGGAATGGGAAGCTGTGTGCCGTTTGACAGCTGCAGGATAAACCGGCGGATTTCTTTGACATAGACCGGGTTTACCAGGTAGCTGGCATGGCAGCGGACCATGAAATCCTTGCAGTATTTTTCCAGAACATTCATACTTTCGGTGGACTCATATTCTTGTTCTGATGTATGGACAATGGTGTGGTGCCCAAAGGTTTCGATGTACAGAATTTTCTTGCGGTCCAGGTATAAGACGGAGCGGTCGATGGTTTTTATCCGGAGCCTGTCAGAGCGGCGTTCTCCTGCCAGAGAAAATTTTGGATAATTTTCATCATAGTGAATAGGGTAGATATGATCCCGTTCATCATAGGCGATGGCATTGGAAATATGGCAGAGGCAGATTTTTGCCTCGCCATTTTTTTCTACCCAGGTAAAATGAATCCGCTGTTTAACGCGGCTTACGCTTTCATCCGGCCAGATGGTATCAACGATGAAGAATAGAACTACTTCGCACACATGGGGACTGCTGGTGGTGAGAGGAACGGCTTTTAAGTCATGGACGGTAAAGCGAAGGTTATTATGTTCCGCAGCAAAAGCGGATTTTAATGCTCGGCTGGTGCGGATCACCTGATTTTCAGCAGGGCCGATCCACAGCACGTCGTCTGCACAGGCATCTAAAAAAAGCTGGATGTTGTTGTCATAATATTTCAGCAGAAGTTCTGCTGTAAATTTTGAAATTTTTTCAACATTCATAAACAAAATCTCCTGTAAAAACGCAGGGGGCGCGGTGGGGGCTTTTGCCCCATTTTATGCTCATAACCGGCCAGGCTCAAAGTCAGCAATCCCCACCCGCGCAAGCGCGTGGGGGATACTGACTTTTCGCTCTTGGCATCTATTATAATACAAGTGATTTGTACGGAAAAGCAAGTGATTTTTTTAAAAGCACATAGAAAAATGAAGGTTTTTTGGAAAGATAGAAAAATGTATGGTATAGTAGAGAAAGAACGTGATAGGGAGACCGCATATTTGTGATGGAAGAAAAGTTATCGACAAAGATCGGCAATGAAATCCGGATGGATATCATACATGGAAAGTACCAGCCAAAGGAGCTTTTAAGCGAAAGCGATATGGCAAAAAATACCATGTCAGCAAAGCACCGGTGAAGAGAACCGATCCTATTCTGACAGGCTATATCAAATCTGCAATAGGAGTCAGCGCGGTGTTTATTACGTCGGGTTCTATTTTGACCCTGGAGAACATCGGTGGGATTGCATCCTTTGTGACACCGGCGGACTGCGCAGCCTCGGAGCTGTACAAAAAGACGTTTATGTTTGTGTTTTTCATTTATGCCATCATTTTTAATAGCTTAAATACCTGATCAGAGATGTGGAATCTGGTGGACACCTGGGCGAAAATAAGAACTTTGTCCTTGTCATGGGAGCCATTTTTGTGCTGCAGATCGTCCTCATTGGGGCTGGCGGCCAGGTCTTTCAGACTACAGCTTTGAGTGAAAAGGCACGGGTAGTTTCGATGCTTTTGGCATTGCTGATTATACCGGTAGACCTGATTCGAAAGCGGATTGTATCCGTCAGTGTGGCAGAAAAGGATAATGGAATAGTGATATAGAAAGATTATCCAGCATTTCATCTTTCTATGGACTGTTTCTGGTGTAAGGCACTAGAAGGAAAGCTGGTGCTCTTAGAGGCAGAAGCCAGCAGATGGCTGAAAAAAGAGGAATTGCATTCGGTGGACTGGCTGCCAGCGGATTTGGGACTGATTGAAAAAATTGTGAGCAGTGGTAAATCAATACTGGAAACGTAATTAAAATTGGTGAAAGAAATGCTGTTACAGGCAGAAGTCTATGCATATGAGAAAGACAGGAGATGATATGAAATTTGAGGATGGAATGACAGTAACAGTTGAGGTAACTTCCTTATCAGAAGATACAGATGAGGTACTGGTTTTCACCTATAACGCAAACGTAGTAAAAAAATTTTTGGTATTTCATACGGTTAGAAAAAAACTGCTGTGTTCTACCGTGAATAAAGTATTTGATTTTGGATTTAAAAATGAAGAATTTTTCAAAACAGAGTTTTATTAAAAAAATCCATATGAATTCTGCAGGATGGAGGGGACTTATATGCTTCAAATAGGAAACTGGACATTTCCAGAGAAAGACCAGGATTGTTTCTGGGGAGGAGTGTTACGTCTTCAGAAGCAGGTAAAGACGGTGTTTGCCGGTGAAATGGGAAACTGGAAGTTTGGAATAGAAGATGAGTTTCTTTTGGTCTGGACAGAGGAGCAGGCAAAAACAGAAACTATGCGCGCTGCGCTGCGGGAAGCGGCAGAAAAGGTACTGGATTTTCTTACCGTGCGGCAGGTGGAATACAATGCGCTGAAAGAGCCGGAGTGGAAATGGATGTTCTTTTACCGGGAAAGTGGAAAAACTACTGTGGAAATGTACGATAGAACGGTGCTGGAGATGACAGTTACTTGCGAAGTTTCTGTGATTCCCAAAACCGGAATGGCAAAAGCAGAGATGGAAATTGGAATCGAAGATTCAGAGGAGAAAGATGCCAGAGGCGGCCTGTGCTACGACGAGGAACAATGGAAGCTGTTGGCGCGGTATTACCGGTTTGCTGCCATGAGCAGCAACCTGTACGATGCCTATCGGTGGATGTACCTGGTGCTGGAGCAGCTTCTGCAGTGGATGACGCCGGTGAAGAAGAATGCCAAAGGAAAAGTGGCAGAAAAAGAAGGAGAATGGCTGCGCAGGGCACTTGGGCAGGCGGGAGAAGAGGCTGGAATCTTTGAGGAAGGAAAGGATACACAGGAGAAAAACCTGGAACAGCGGGTAGAGTATTTTCTGAAATACCAGTACAAAGAGACCAGGTGCCGGCTGTTTCATTCCAAAGACAGAATTCCAGTGCTGAATACGCAAATAGAGGGAGCGCTTCTTAAGAGGCGGTATGAAGAGCTGAAATCTATCTGTATTAAACTGATGAATCATGCAGGGATTCTGAGAAATCCTTATGGATTCGTGACGGATGCAGGGTTTCAGGATATGATTCTGGGGACCCTGGGTGAGAAAAAAGAAGGATATTTCAGCGGCCAGGAAACTTTCTGCCAGTCAGAAGTGCAGGGAAAGGAGTCTGGCGGCGGGGAAGCTGTCCTTTTCTGGGAGTGTGAAAGAACAGTCAAAACGACGGAAACGTACCGGTCTTTTGGAATTACAGATCCAGAAGATGGAAGTCTTTTGGCATCGGGGGATTTTTTCCTGCCAGTCACCCTGTCGGGGTCTTTTTGCCTGTCGGTAAGTCTTATAGTGCAGATGAGAAATAAAGGAGAGTATGGCCAGTTTGGGTGAAAGTGGATCTGTAAAAGCACAAAAATACAGGAAAACGGTTGTTTCTGCCAAAATAGCGCTTCTCAGATGACGCAATGTTTGGTATACTAATGCGGAAAAGTGAAGAAAAGGGCATAAAAACAGAAAAAGAACAGAAAGGAAGAACAAAATGAGCGGAATTTTTCACCGGGTAAGTATCCGGAAATATCAGGAAAAACCAGTGGAACCGGAAAAAACGGAGATGATGTTAAGGGCAGCTATGGCAGCGCCTTCTGCCTGCAATCAGCAGCCATGGGAGTATTATGTGGTGACGGATAAGAAAAAGATTCTGGAACTGTCAGAAACCTCTCCCTATGCAAAGTGTGCGGCAGGAGCGCCGCTGGTGTTTGTTCCGTGTTATCGGATGGAAGGCATTGCGCCGGATTATTTTGAAATTGATCTGAGTGCCTCTGTGGAAAATCTGCTGCTGGAGGCAGATGAACTGGGGCTTGGTGCCGTGTGGATGGGCATTGCTCCGGTAAAAGAGCGGATGGAGGCAGTCCGGAAGGTGCTTGATATTCCGGAGAGCCTGTCGGCATTTGCACTGATTCCCTGCGGATATCCTGCAGAGGAACGGCCCTGGCAGGACCGGTTTGACAAAACCAGAATCCACTATGTATAACATGTCCTGCATAGATATACAAAATCAAAAGAGATGGAGAAAAAAGAAACGTGAAGAGTAAAGGAAAACAACTTGGAATACTGGTATTTCTGGCGGTGATTGCCGTACTTCTGGTGGTGTCATCTAGGACACCAGGAACCCTGGCAGATCCGGAAAACTATCAGTGCAGTACCTATGCCACCATTTTTTCCCTGCTGCCTCCGGTGGTTGCCATCGGACTGGCGCTGGTGACAAAGGAAGTGTACACTTCCCTGCTGGTGGGAATTCTGGCAGGAGGACTTTTGTACTCTAATTTTAATTTGGAACTGATGTTAAATACCATTTTCTTCCAGGAAGAGGGAGGAATGATTTACAAACTGGCAGATACCGGAAATATGGGAATTCTGGTCTTTCTGGTAATGCTGGGAATTCTGGTGTCCCTGTTAAACAAGGCAGGAGGTTCTGCCGCATTTGGAAAATGGGCATCCAAACATATCAAAACCCGGATTGGCGCCCAGATTTCGGTAATGATTCTGGGAATTTTGATCTTTGTGGATGACTACTTCAACTGCCTGACGGTAGGAAGTGTGATGCGTCCGGTGACAGACCGGCACAAAGTATCCAGAGCAAAACTTTCTTATATCATTGATGCCACGGCGGCACCGGTATGCATCATTGCACCAATCAGCTCCTGGGCAGCGGCTGTGACCTCCTCCGTTCCGGAAGATGCAGGGATCAATGGATTTGCGGTTTTTATTCAGACCATTCCCTACAACCTGTATGCTATTCTGACTCTGGTGATGGTGGTGGGACTGACCCTGCTGCGGGTGGACTTTGGCCCCATGAAGCTGCATGAAATCAACGCCATCAAGGGAGATCTGTTTACCACACCGGGACGTCCCTATGAAGAAACAGAGAGTGAAACCCTGAAAGAGCATTCCTATGTACTGGATCTGATTCTTCCGGTGGCAGTGCTGATTGCCAGCTGTATCACAGCCATGGTCTATACCGGCGGATTTTTCCAGGGAGTGTCCTTTGTGGAAGCCTTTGCAGACTGCAATGCTTCCGAAGGCCTGGTGCTTGGCGGGGCAGTGACGCTGGTATTTACGTTTATTTATTACATGCTGCGGAACGTTCTGTCCTTCCAGGAGTTTACCGAGTGCATTCCGGAAGGCTTCAAGTCCATGATTGCGCCGATTTTGATTCTGACCATGGCATGGACCCTGTCCGGCATGACCAATCTGCTGGGAGCAAAAGTGTTTGTGGCAGATCTGGTGGCTGGTTCAGCCAATGCCATGCAGGGATTTCTTCCAATGATCATTTTCCTGGTAGCCGCATTTCTGGCATTTGCTACGGGAACTTCCTGGGGAACTTTCAGCATTCTGATTCCCATCGTAGTGGGTGTGTTCCCGGAAGGACAGATGATGGTGATTTCCATTGCAGCCTGCTTATCAGGAGCCGTATGTGGAGACCATTGTTCCCCCATTTCTGATACCACCATTATGGCATCTGCAGGCGGACACTGTGAGCATGTAAATCACGTATCTACGCAGCTGCCCTATGCCATGGTAGTGGCTGCCGTGTGCCTGACCGGATATTTTCTCATTGGCATTTTCCAGGCAGCCGGTCTTGAAGGACTTTCTTTACTGGCACTTCCGGTATGCATCGTGCTGCTCATTGGAATTTTACTTGCTGTCCGCAAAAAAACGGGGCGGGAAGAGATCTGACCGGGCAGAAAAAGGAACCGGAGATTTGCATTTGTCATATAGTATAGAGTAACAAGAAACAGAAAGGAATCCCTATATGGCAAAGTTTACCAATCAGGCGCAGCTGCGCTATGGAAACGCAGTGGCCAATTCCAATATTACGGTAGGTGAGATTCTGGAGGTGCTTTCTGCCTCAAAGACTGCCGTGCGGAAGAATTATGGAC
Source organism: uncultured bacterium (assembly GCA_905214955.1). Taxonomy (GTDB): domain Bacteria; phylum Bacillota; class Clostridia; order Lachnospirales; family Lachnospiraceae; genus Limivivens. The sequence goes on along the minus strand of CAJMON010000036.1, from coordinate 7,486 downwards.
AAAACGATACGGTGACCTACAGCATCAGCATTGTCAATGCAGGAACAGCTGCAGTGGGCGGTCTGACCTTTACCGATAAGCTGGGAGCCTATACCTTTGATACAAAGACTCTGACACCTTTGAACTATGTGGAAGGAACCATCAAATACTATATCAACGGCGTTCTTCAGGATGCACCAGCTGTGACGGCAGGGCCGCCTCTCGTGGTTACCGGAATTCAGATTCCGGCAGGAGGAAATGCCCAGATTCTGTATGAAACTCAGGTCAATGAGTATGCACCTCTGGGGGTGGAAGGATATATTACCAACCAGGCTGTATTAAGTGGAGGCGGCATTACCCCGGTGACTGTGGAAGAGACGGTCAATGCCCAGAACGGGCCGGTGCTGACCATTACCAAATCTGTAAGCCCTGTTCCGGTAACAGAAAATGGGACACTGACCTATACCTTCCTGATCCAGAATTTTGGAAATACACCGGCAGACGAACAGGAAGAAGTGGTGGTGACGGATACCTTTCAGCCGATTTTGTCTGGTTTGACGGTTTCCTACAATGGAACAGCATGGACAGCGGGAGAAGATTACACCTATGATGAGACAACCGGGCTGTTTACAACCACAGCTGGAAAGATCACCATACCGGGAGCCACGTATCAGCAGAATGCGGATACCGGAGTCTGGAGTGTCAGTCCGGGATCAGCGGTTCTGGTGGTAAAAGGAACACTGTAATATACAGGCGGAGCGGGAGAAATCCTGCTTCGCTCTATATTTTACAGAAAATTGTTTTCCCGTAAAACGAACATGCCGCCTGATGGCGGAACAGCCATACATGAAAGTCAGCTGCTACGCACCTTTGGCGCTCCCACAGCTGCCGCATTTGTTCTTTTTTTACAGACTTTACATAGATTTTACATAGATCTGGCATAGTCTTTGCAATCCGATGCTAAAGTTTACCATGAGTATAAGGGGCGGTATGTAAAACCCCAAAAGCGAAGGGTATAGCAGAAAGGATGAAGGAAAGAGTATGAACAGTACAGTGAAAATGGTGTTCGGCCTGATTGGCGGGCTGGCAATGTTCCTTTATGGAATGAACAGCATGAGTGACGCACTGCAGAAAACAGCAGGCGGAAAGATGAAGAAGGTATTGAGTTTTCTTACCAGAAATCCGATAATGGGAGCACTGGCAGGCGCTTTGGTAACCGCGGTGCTTCAGAGCAGTTCCGCAACCACCGTTATGGTTATCGGATTTGTAAGCGCAGGCCTGATGAACCTTCCCCAGGCAATTTCCGTTATTTTCGGTGCAAACATCGGTACAACCATGACTGCCCAGCTGATGGCATTTAAAATCAGCAATTATATTTACCCTATTATTTTTATTGGTTTTCTCATGAATTTTGCCTGTAAAAAAGAAAAATGGAAAAATATCGGTATGGTGATCTTTTCCTTCGGTCTTCTGTTTGAGGGAATTGAAATTATGGGCAGTGTAATGAAGCCTCTTGCCACCAGCCCGATTTTTGTGGAACTCATGGGAAAAGTAAAAGATATTCCGATTCTGGGAGTTGGCCTGGGCCTGATTATGACCCTGGTTGTACAGAGCAGTTCCGCGACCATTGCGGTGCTTCAAAGCTTTGCATCCCAGGCAGGACCGGATGGAGTCAGCAGTGTTATCGGACTTGCAGGAGCCATTCCCATTCTTCTTGGAGACAACATCGGAACTACCATTACTGCACTCTTAGCATCCATTGGACAGTCCAAGAATGCCAAGAGAACGGCTGTGGCCCACAGTGTCTTTAACATTACCGGAAGCATTCTGTTCCTGTTTTTGATTCCCCTTCTGACAAGGTTTGTCACCTGGATTTCCCCCAAGGGAAATGAAGTGGATGTGATTTCCAGACAGATCGCAAATGCCCATACCACCTTTAACGTGGTCTGTACCCTGATCTGGCTGCCGCTGATTCCGGTGATGGTCAAAATCGTGACCTTTCTGGTACGTGGAAATGACAAAACCAAAAGCGCTGCCTATGCAGCCAGATATCTGGATGAACATGTCATTGCACAGCCAGCTGCAGCCATGTATCTCCTTTCCAGAGAAATGAGAAGGCTGGGAGCCTATGCCATGCAGATGCTTTCAGCAGTGGGAAAAACAGCCGGTGGAAAAAATGCAGAAGATTCTCTGAAAATTTATGAAGAAACCCATACCGCCGTTAAAAGCTTGGAAAACGAGATGGAAGGCTATGTAACAAAAATGTTTGCCAGCGGAAATCTGACGGAAGTTCAGGCAGAGCAGACGGCAGGCCTGCTGTTTGCAGCCAACAATATTGAACGTCTGGCAGACCGGTGCGAAGAGATTGTACAGACCCAGAAAAAGATTCAGGAAATGGGAAAATCTTTATCAGAAAGTGCAGAAAGAGAGCTGCGGGGCGGCATCGAGCTGACCAGAAAGATGTTCGGACAGGCCATGAAAGCCCTGGCAGAGGGAGATAAAGGCTTAGCAGAAGAAGTGGCGGAGAACAAAGACCAGCTGCGCATTGGCCAGAAAAAGAGCCAGAAGGCCCATCTGCTGCGTGTAGAAGAAAAAGCCTGTGATCCAGCCCTGACAGCTTATTATTCCAAAATGCTGTATAGCTTAGAGCGGGCAGCAGATAACTGCGTCAGCATTGCAGAGGAAGCAGCGGACGGCACCGCACTGGTAAATCTGGATGAAAATGACGTGGAAGAGGAAGAACTGCAGGCAGTAAGAGCTTAAGAAAAAGAACTAAAAAACCATTGGAAACCGACAGAGGAGAAGTCTTCTGCCGGTTTTTTCTTGCCAAGTATGTCTATAGTTGCTCCGGTGGACCAATTTTGATTTGTCAAATGATGAAGAATGGATTGAGAAAACAAAAAAGACGCGGTATAATAACAGGCATAACAGCAGCCGCCAGGCAGGACTGCTAAAAAGGAAAAGAGCGAAAGTGACAGGAATGGAAACATGGCAGATGCGAAAAAGAAACGTGGCAGCAGATTTCTGAGAGCAGGAATCGGAATACTTACCGGTTGTCTGGTAATTCTGATTTCTGTAATGATTTATGTGGTTTCCGGTATTCAGGGAACTGCCAGAGTCGTAAACTATGCAGGATTAGTCCGGGGAGGCACCCAGAGGATGATTAAGATGGAGAATGCCGGCAGTCCCCAGGAAACACTTTTGGAAAGTATTGAATCTTATATTGACGGGCTTCAAAGAGGAAGCGATGAGTTAAACCTGGTAAAGCTGAATGACCGGGCGTTTCAGGATAAAATGGAAGAGCTGGCAGCGTATTTTCAGAAACTGAAACAGGAAATCCAGAAAGTAAGAGAAGAAGGATGCGGACAGACAGATATCATTTCCATGAGCGAGGAGTTTTTCAAAATCTGCGATGAAGCGGTGAATCTGGCAGAAGTGTACTCCCAGAAAAAAGCATCCCAGCTTGACACCATTGAAAAGCTGATTATCGCTGACATCATGGGACTGATTGTTCTTACGGCGGCAGAGCTGATTAAAGCACTGCGATATGCAGCTCTTAGCAGAATTCTCCAGAAAAAAGTATATCTGGATGAGGCCACCGGCCTTCCAAACAAAAATAAATGCGAAGAGCTGTTAAATGTTCCAGAACTTGTGACGGCACTCACCGGTGTCTGCGTCTTTGACCTGAACAACCTGCGTGTGATTAACAACAGCATGGGACATGAAAAAGGGGATGAATACATCCGCCGGTTTGCCACCCTTTTGCGGGAAGCCGTGCCGGAAGAGTATTTTGTGGGAAGAGACGGCGGCGATGAGTTCATTGCCATTATAAACGGGCTGGATCATGATGGAATGGATCAGTGCCTGGAAGCCATCCGAAAGCATACAGCCGAATATTCTGCTGTCCACACGGACATGCCCATCAGCTATGCGGCAGGCTATGCACTTTCTTCGGACTTTGATGAGTGTACCATGCGCACCCTTCTTGCCGGAGCGGATAAGAACATGTACATCAACAAGAATCACATGAAACTGGAGGAGGCTGCCCTGGAGCGGAAGCTGGATCAGCAGCTTTTAAGAAAGGTCAATGCCCTGGGACACGCTTTTTCAGACTGTCTCTACTGCGATGCCAGAAGGGACATGTACCGGACAGTGCGCAGAAGTGAGAATTTTTTTCTGGCTTCTTCTGGAAATTACAGCGGTGCAGTTGAGCAGATTTCCGGGGAATACGCCGATCCCAAGGACCGGAAGCGGGTCAGAGGGCAGCTGCAGCTTTCCTGGATTCGGGAACATATTACCCCGGAGCACCCGGTAAGCGAACTGACCTATGCATTTGCCAAGAAGGATGAAGGTATGTATGGAAGGATCACCATTGTGTTTGTGGATCAAAACGGCACAGGGGAGCTTCATCATTTCCTTCTGGCGTTTGAGAGCGTGCGGCAGAACGCTTCAGAATCTGCAGATGCCAAACAGTATCTGGTGCAGTATTACGAGCAGTTAAAACAGTCCATTCTGGAAAATGAAAATTATGCGGAAGCCCTGCTGGAAACGGCAGATACAGTGTATTCTATCAATTTGACAGAAAACCGGCTGGAAAAAATCTTCTTTAAAAAAGGAGAAAAGGAACAGCAGGCAGATTTGTTTGATCTGGGACTTTCTATTCCCTGTTCCTATGATGAATACTGTGAAAAGCGGGCAAAATACATCAGCCCGGACACCCTGGAGGGCTTCCGGCTTGTAAATACCGCCGGGAAGCTTTTAGAGCGTTTTGACGCAGACAATAAGCAGGTAACGGTGGAATACAGTGAAAGAAACGTGGACGGTACCATGCGATGGGTGCAGAAGATCGTGCTGATGTCCGAAAGCATGGTGTATGACAAGGTTTCTGAGAAAGAAAAGAATATAGTGCATGGCATGGTTCTTCTAAAAAACACCACGGATCTGCACCGGCAGGAGCAAAAAGAACTTGATCGGTTAAAGGCGGCTTGGGAAGAGGCGGATACAGCAAACCGGGAAAAAACAGAATTTTTAAGCCGGATGAGCCACGACATCCGCACGCCCATCAATGGAGTAATGGGAATGCTGGAAATGATCCGCAGAAACCGGCAGGATGAAGAAAAAGTAGACAGCTGCTTAGAGAAAATCCAGATTTCTGCAGAACATCTTTTGACGCTGATCAACAACGTGCTGGATATGAGTAAGCTGGAAGCGGGGCATATTGAGCTGGATCACATTCCCTTTGATTTGGAGGATGTGATCAAAGCAGCTTACGTACTCAATGAGGCGCAGCTTGCCAAGAGCGGCATTACCTATGAACGCAGACAGGAACCGCTTGTTCACACGAAAGTGGTGGGAAGCCCCTTACATCTGCGCCAGGTTCTGCTGAATCTGTTTAACAATGCAATGAAATACAACAAACCTGAAGGAAGAATTGACACCAGTGTGCGGGAAATTTCCTTTGACGGTACCACGGTGGTTTATGAGTTCAAGATTGCAGATACCGGGGTGGGCATGAGCAAGGAGTTTCTGGTAAAGCATCTGTTTGAGCCCTTCACCCAGGAAAAAAATGATGCCAGAACCCACTACAAAGGAACTGGCCTTGGCATGGCGATTGTAAAAGAACTGACAGAAAAGATGGGAGGCAGCATTGAGGCAGAAAGCACGCAGGGTGTAGGCAGCACCTTCACCGTGACCCTTCCTCTGGAAGTGGATCTAAGCCAGGGGGCTGAGCGGACAGAGAAAATAGAGGAAACACAGGAACCCTCTGCAGAATGGAATTTAACAGGGCTGCATATTCTTCTGGTGGAAGACAATGAGCTGAACATGGAGATTGCAGAATTTATGCTTCTGGAAAAAGGCGCTTCTGTGGAGAAAGCCTGGAATGGAAAAGAGGCGGTGGAGGCATTTGCGGCTTCGAAACCTGGAACCATTTCCTGCATTCTTATGGACATTATGATGCCGGTGATGGATGGACTGGAAGCGGCAAGACGAATCCGCCGGATGGAACGGGAAGATGCAAAAGCCATCCCCATTGTGGCCGTGACAGCCAATGCGTTTTCTGATGATGTGAAACACAGCCGGGAAGCCGGGATGAACGACCATCTGTCCAAACCTCTGGAAATGGAAAAAGTGGCAGAAACCGTCTGCCGGCTCTGCCACAGAGAAGCTTAGAACTGCTATACAAAAAATTCGAGGATAAAGACGACAATGCAGGCGGCGGAAGAAACAAAGAACAGGCTTTTTCCCAGCCATGCAGCCACGATGGCTACGATCAGGGCAGCCCACGCAGACCAGGGGCTTCCGGTGGCATCCAGGATGGCGGGGAAGGTCATCACAGCCAGGGTCACATAGGGAATGTAATACAGGAAAGAACGCAGGGTGACATTTTTAATCTCCCGGCGGATCAAGGTCAGGGGCAGCACACGGATGATGGTGGTGACGATGACCATAATGGCAATGTATACATAAATATTATGCTGCATGTTCGGTGTCCTCCTTTACAGGGAATAAAACAGCGGCAATGCCGGAAATTACAACGGTGAGAATGATGACACGCATACCGGAAGAAATCTGATTCAGTACTGGCAGGTATGCAAACAGGCTGCTGGCTGCCATAGAGAGCACCACCAGACCGGCGATGACTTTGTTTTTTCTGGCAGGAGGGATGATCACCGCCAGGAACATGCCATAAAGTGCCACACTTAAAGCCCTGGTGATCCGGTCCGGAAGAGCCGTTCCCAAAATGACGCCAAGGCAGGTGCCGAGGGACCAGCCTGGAATGGCGATGCTGGCGGTACCGTAGGTATAAAACGGATTCAGCTTTCCAGGACGGGAGGAGGACACGCCGAAGATCTCGTCCGTGATAAAAAATCCGGTAAGAAAACGATGGAAGGCAGAGGTATCTGCGGGAAGCTTCTGGGACAGGGCGCAGGACATCAAAAGGTAGCGCAGGTTGATGACTGCCTGGGAAAAGATCATTTCCAGGTAAGGGGCACCGGCGCTGATGATGCCGAGGGCAGCAAATTCACCTGCAGAAGTAAAGTTTAACAGGCTCATCAGGGTAGCAGGAAATGCGCCGATTCGGAAGTTCCTTGCGGCAATGCCCAGAGTAAAGGCGACGGCGAGGTAGCCAAGAGCAATGGGAATCCCATCTCGGACGCCGTCCCGGTAGTTGGATAAATTTGTGCTTTTCATAACAAGTTCCTCGTTTTAGTATAATGTTGGAGTTAAAAGATGCCTTACGGATTGTTCCGTACTTCGCATCTTCGTGTTCACTACGGCCGGTGCTAAACGTGTGCCACTGGCACACAGCACCCTGCCCGACATTCGCATATCGTGAAGCTGGCGCTCCACTTTTATGTCTACGCTCCGCTTCGGTCGGTGCAGAACATCCACTGGATGTTCTGCACTATGTCGGGGCGGGTCACTAAGCAATAAAACCACTCCTGTGCAAGCACATTGTGGTTTTAGGCTTTTGACCCTGGCATTATTTCATTATAGAAGTGTG
>CAJMON010000035.1 GCA_905214955.1 uncultured bacterium | reverse complement strand
CTTTATGGGTATCCGACAGGCTGATTTCCTCCGGATACACGCCGTCGCAGGGCTTGATGCACATGTTGCAGCGGTCTTTAAAATAGCAGTACTCCGGCATATTAACCGGATTTGGAACCTTACCGGGAATGGAATACAGCTTGTCTACTTTTTTCCCAACCACCGGTTTGGAAGCCATCAGGCCGATGGTATAGGGATGGGCAGGATTGTCAAAAATCTCCTGAACCGTTCCTTTTTCTACCACTCTTCCTGCATACATGACAACCACATAATCAGCCATCTCTGCAATCACACCCAGGTCATGGGTGATCAGCATGATGGAGGAATTGATCTTATCTTTTAACTGGCGCAGAAGATCCAGAATCTGTGCCTGAATGGTCACATCCAGGGCTGTCGTCGGCTCATCTGCAATGATAATTCTGGGGTTGCAGGCAAGTGCCATAGCAATCATGACACGCTGGCGCATACCTCCGGAAAGCTCGTGGGGAAACATGGAATATACACCCTCACTGTTGGCAATTCCTACCATCTCCAGCAGTTCAATGGTCCGTTTTTTGATATCTTCTTTGCTTTTTCCTTCGCCATCGTGGAGGGCAATGACTTCATCCACCTGATCTCCGATGCGGAATACCGGATTTAAGGAAGTCATGGGCTCCTGGAAGATCATGGACATATAATTGCCGCGAAGCTTCTGCATGGCAGATGTGGGCATCTTGGTCACATCGTATGCTTTCTCCCCAAGATTTAAGCGGATCTGTCCATCCACCACCTGGCCCTGGGGACGCTGCAGCAGCTGCATCAGTGAAAGGCTGGTAACGGATTTTCCGCATCCGGACTCTCCTACCACACCTACGGTCTTTCCAATGGGAACATCAAAGGTTACGCCGTCTACAGACTTTACCGTACCTACATCTGTGAAAAAGTAGGTATGCAGGTTGTCAAATTCTACTGCATTTGCAGGATTTTTCATGGTTGTCAGATATTCGGACTCCGGAACATTTTTCCGTTTGTGTTGTTTTTCAAATTCATTGGTGATCCGGCGGTTCTCTTTGGAGATCCGCCTGGACTCTTTGGCGGAAAGATAGCCTTCCGACTTGTTTTTTGCCATATCTTCTTTCCTCCTAACGTTTCATTTTCGGGTCAAATGCATCTCTAAGACCGTCACCTACAAAGTTGAAGCCAAGAACGGTTACCAGCAGGCAGACACCGGCCGGAATCCAGATAAACCAGTAATTGGTCATAACGTAAGTGTTGTTGGCATCGTTGATGATATTTCCCCAGGATGCAAATGGGAATTTTACACCCAGTCCCAGGAAGGAAAGGGTTGCTTCTGTAATAATCGTAGAACCAAGGCTCATAGTACAGGTAACGATAAGCTGTGGGATGACATTAGGAATCAGGTGTCGGAAAATTCTTCTGCTTACGCTGATACCACAAGCTTCGGTAGCTGTCATGAATTCCTGTTCCCGCAAGGACAGAATCTGTCCACGGACCAGTCTGGCAATACCGGGCCAGCTTAAGAATCCTAAGATCAGCATCAGATACAGCATACGGATCTGCGGATCAATCTGCATGGCATCCATAGCCGCACCCAGAATAATAATCAGCGGAGTAGACGGAATACAGTAAAATACGTCTACAATACGCATAACCAGGTTATCCACCCATTTGCCAAAGTAACCTGCCACGCCTCCTAATACCACGCCTAAGAATGCTGCAATGAACACAACAATGAAACCAATGACCAGGGAAACACGTCCGCCGTACATCAGACGGGTCAGCATGTCCATACCATTTCCATCAGTTCCCAAGGGATGTTTTACGGTGGGTGCATGGTACCGGTCATACACATAAGTCACAGTAGACTTAATGACAGACCAGCTTTCTGTAGCCGGTTTGTACTCCAGCTTATACTCTGCTTCTTCACCATCAGCATCTGCCAGGGTAAAACTCTTCTCTTCGTTGTCGATGGCGGTCTGAAGTGCTTCTTTGAACTCTTCACTGATCTTGGAAGTATTATCTGCGGAAGAAACCAGGAAACGGCTGATATAGCCCACGGTTTCGCCATCTTTTAAAATCATGCCTTCTTCATTCAGCGCATATTCAGTATCGCCTGCTTTAAAGGACTTTTCACCGTTTACGTAAGCTGTCAAGGCAGCAACCTTTCCTTCAAAATCCAGGTCTTCTGCACCATTGATGATATCTTTGTAGGCAGCTGCCAAAACTTTTCCGTCAGAAGAAACGGTGTACAAATCTTCTCCCACTTTTTCTACGGTGTAATCCACTTTTTTATAGGAAAAGGCATCTTTGTTCTGATTGATGGCCAGTAAAAACTGCGCCTGGACAATGGAGCCAAAGTCTGCATCTTCTGCTATCAGATAACGGATATCTTTGTTTTTTACCACACCGGCAAACTCTTTGTCCATGTAAGTATAGGTATAAAACTGCTGGTCCTCTCCATACGGAATGATCAATCCTCCGATGAAAGAGAAAATGAACATGGTAATCAGCATCACCAGTCCGATCACTGCCAGACGGTTTCTGAAAAAGCGTTTTGCAACCAGTGCGCCAGGGGAAAGCACCTTTACCCGGCGGTCATCATTTAAAGACAGTGTTTCTTCCCTTCCGCTTTCTCCTGAAGGGTTCACATGTTTCTGATGTTCTTCTTTCTTACTCATGAGAATCCTCCTTCTTAAGAAATACGTACTCTTGGGTCAACCACTGCATACAAAATATCCGACAGCAGGTTGCTGGCAAGGGTCAAAATAGCAAGAAATGTCATATAAAACATGGAGAATGGAATATCTCCGCTTACCATAGCCTGATAAGAAGTATACCCAATACCCGGAATGGAAAACAGGGTTTCTGTAATCAGGGCTCCGGAAAACAGGCCCGGCAGAGATCCGCCTACGATGGTAACCAGCGGAATCAGGGTATTGCGGAATGCGTGATGATAGATGACACGCTTTTCAGACAGACCTTTTGCCCGGGCGGTCCGGATATAATCTGCATTTAACACTTCCAGCATGTTGGTACGGGTATATCTCATCAGAGAACCTACGGATACAATCACCAGGGTAGCAATGGGCAGCACCAGATGATGGGCCATATCCCAGAATTTTCCCATGGCATCCAGAGTTCCATAATTTCTTCCCACCAGTCCATACAGATCAAACCAGCCCAGTTTTACAGAAAATACCAGTTTTAACAGAGTGGCAAAGAAGAAGGTCGGCAGAGAGATACCTGCCAGTGCCAGGGTGGTGATGATATAGTCTGCCTTGGAATACTGTTTGGTTGCTGCCACGATTCCAAGAGGAATGGCAATCACCAGCTCCAGAACAAAAGAAATGGCTCCCATTACCACAGACAGGCCAATGACTTCGTTAAATTTCTGAAGAACCGGCACGGAATATTTCCAGCTGTCCCCAAAATTTCCACGTACAGCGTCTCCCAGCCAGGTAATGTATCCCGGCAGGATGCCCTGATCCAGGCCATATGCTTCATTTAACTGCTTCATCCATTCATCGAAACTCTTTGCGCCAGGTGCCTGGGAAAGCGTCATCGCCATATTCTCTACAAAAGAGCCGGGAAGACAGCGCATCAGGCCATAGATAATAAATGTTACGCAAAAGAGGATCAGAACTGACAGACAGACTCTTTTGACTACGAATTTCTTCACGGAAATCCTCCTTTATCCTTTTTTTGTATGGTATGCTGCACATCCAGCAGCTGCTTTGCAGTCTCTCTTTCTCTTTGAAACTGCCAGGCCGCTCCTCGACATGCAACACCGCCGCATAAAGCGGGGGAGAATCCTCCCCCGCCTGCCTTTTCAAACTGAAGACCGGATTAGTTCATTTCCAGAGTTTGTACTTCAGACATCCAGCTCCAGTACGGAGTCATATCCGGAGTAACTGTGCTCATGTTAACACGCTCGGTAGAGAAGATGTAGCATTCGCATCTCTGGTATACCGGAACTTCCACTGCCCAGTCCAGAACAACGTCCATAGCTGCCTTATAAAGACCTTTGCGGTAAGTCTGGTCTGTGGACATACGTGCTGCAACGATCAGTTCATCCAGATCCGGATCGTTGATCTTGTAGTAGTTTGTGGTTCCCTTGCTGGAGTATACCTGATACATATCCGGGTCCGGAGTGGACTGCCATGCAGCTACCCACATTTCAGCAACGCCAGACTGATAGGACTGGTACAGTTCAGATGCGGTAGCAATGTCGTTTACATTCAGGGTAAATCCAATGGTTGCCAGAGCTTCGGATGCATTTTTCAGAAGCAGGAAGGACGGATGGTCTCCGTTTCCGTTTGCACCGATGTTTACCTGGTAATTCAGTTTTGCACCTTCAGGAGCTGCAGTCAGTTTTCCGTCTTCTACGGTGTAGCCTGCTGCCTCAAAGTATCCCAGTGCTGCCTGAAGAGCTGCTGCATATTTGTCTTCTGCAGTCATGCCTTCGGTGTAAATGGCATTTCCGTCTACGTCAGTAGAGTAAGCTACCTGATATCCATCGTCTGTTACCTGCGGAGCTGCCCAGGAAGTACTGGAGATCGGATAGTTGATAACAGAAGCAGTATCTCCGTAGTAAGAGTCAATGGACTCGTCACGGTATGCTGCCAGTACGGTAGCGATGGCTTTACGAAGGTTCTTGGACTCCTCAGATGCAGGATCGTCTCCCACTTTCACATTGTCTGCACTCATGGCAATATAGCCATAACCGCGGAAGTTGTAAAGACGGATGCTGATGTCTTTTCCATCCAGGCTGTCGTCACCGCCGTTGTACTCTGTGATCTGTGCACGGATCTCGCTGGAGTAGGAAGGATCACCGATATCAATCGTACCTGCTTCTACACCAGTGGTCTTGTCATCTTCCAGAGTTTCCAGGAAGTTTAGGTACTTGGTCTTCGGTTCGCCGTTGTAGTAGTTCGGGTTTGCTACCAGATAAACGGTACCGTTGGAGTACTCCTTGAAGGTGTAAGGACCAGCGCCTAAAGGCTGGGTTGTCTTGGAACGAATGCCAGACAGGTCACCTTTTTCGAATCCGAATTTGTGATTGTCATAATCGTACTGAGACTCATCTCCATAATAATGCAGCGGAGCAATGGTAACTGCCAGCTGATAACCCATGTTTGCTGCGATCTCGGTAGCTACTACACGCATGGAGTAATCCCCGGTTTTCTGGATACCTTCGATATAATCTGCAGAATCACCTGTCTCTACACCAACGGTAGGATAGTTGTAAACATCTTCCGGAATCAGGTCTGCCAAAGCAGTGCCAGCGGTCTCAGCTTCCATAGAGCTGAAGTTCCATCCGTACTGATCACCGATTGCCAGGAAGAAAGCTTTTGCATCTGCGCCTTCTGGAAGTTCAAAGCCCCATCCGGCTGCTGCTGATACAACATCGCCTTCCTCGACTCCGCCGTTAGCGACCATGTAATCTACGATTTCCTGAGCAAATTTTACGCCGCCGTCATTGACTGCATCCCAGAATGCTTTCTGCTGATCTTCGGTCCAGTAAGTATAATCCGTATTGTCCTCTCCGGCTGCTGCAAGCAGAACAGACAGGGTAGACATACCAGAACGGTACTCTTCCATACCAAGGATCGGCTGACTGTACAGGGTACTGGAACCATCGTAAGTCGGGTCACTCAGTACATACATAGAAAAGATGACGTCATCAATGTCAATGGGTGTTCCATCAGAGAATACCAGATCATCTCTCAGGGTGAAATCATAGTATACCGTACCGTCTTCGTTTTCAGTAACCTCCATATCAGCAGGTCCGTTGTAGGTGTAGTCGGTACCATTGTAGGAACGGGTCTCGCCTTCGATTCCTTTTTCCACCAGTGCTCCCACACGGTCTGTGTTTACCAGGCCGATCTGGGTCAGATCGACGATGTGCTGATCTTCAGCGGACTGAACAAAGAATGGTGAGAACTTACCCTCATAGTGGTTGTCAGAAGCTACCAGTGTTTTTTCTCCAGCTTCTGCGGTGGCTTCCGCAGCGGTTTCAGACGCTGTTTCCGCAGCTTCTTCCGCATAAGCGCCGGCTGTCATGGACAGGCACATGGCTGTGGAAAGAAGCAGTGCAAAATTTTTTCTCCATTTTGCATTCATCATTTTCATATCCTCCTTTTTTGTTTATGAACAAAGCGGACAAGTCCGCCTCGAACTCATAACATATGACTAATTCTTTATCTGTGGATGTATCTTACATCCACAGACAGGGGTACCCCTGTCGTCTCAGGTCTCTTTGGAACCCTCTTTCCAATGCATGGTCTTGAAAATCCGCCCTATACTGTAAGCAGATGCCGCACAGGCTGCCTGCAGAATAATAAATGCGGCTGCATATCCTGGACGTCCTCCTGCACCGTTTAAAATCAGAAATACAATCTCCCCCGCTGCAAGGATGGCTGCGGCAGCCAAAACAATCACCGCTCCCATGGGGATTTTTTCGATAAGATCTTCATAGACATATTCCCGCAGGGGGTCTTTATTCAGCATCAGTCTTCCCTGCTTCCAGCAAACATATACTCCTGCTGGAAGTTCCACCATATAAGGCAGAAGAAGATAGATGGTGTTGTTCATGCCTGGCACCGGCAAAAACCCACATACTACTATAACACACAAAGCAGCACAACACAACGCCCAAAGCTTTCCATTTTTCATTTTTCTTTCCTTTTCACTGCCGTCAAAAAAATACCATGTGCCTTTATAGACATATTTCCCATTTTTGTCTTTTTCAATATATTTTACGTGGGGATGACGCTCCCGGCGCTTTTTTTCACTCATAAGCTTCCTTTTCATTTTTCATAGTTAAAGAATGGCGGGGAAATACCCCGCCGCTCCTATGTTTCATCATATTTTACTACATTTTTCCCAATATTTCAATCTACTTTTGTTCAAATGGAAATCTTTCAGCTGTCTGTTTTTTTACTGATTTATGCAATTTTTCTGTCAATTATCATCCAGTTTCAGTACACTCATAAATGCTTTCTGCGGAATTTCCACATTTCCAACCTGGCGCATCCGCTTCTTTCCTTCTTTCTGTTTTTCCAGAAGCTTCTTCTTGCGGCTGATATCACCGCCATAGCACTTGGCTAACACATCTTTTCGCATGGCTTTGACGGTCTCTCTGGCAATGATCTTGCTTCCCACCGCAGCCTGAATGGGGATCTCAAAGAGCTGTCTTGGAATTTCATCTTTCAGTTTCTCGCACATCTTCCTTCCGCGCTCATAGGCGGTCGCTGCCGGAACGATAAAGGACAGGGCATCCACTTCTTCTTTATTTACTAAGATATCCAGTTTTACGAGCTCAGATCTCTGGTAGCCCTTCATCTCATAATCAAAGGAAGCATATCCTCTGGAGCGGGACTTTAGCGCATCAAAGAAATCATAGATGATCTCATTTAACGGAAGGTTGTATTTTAAAAGAGCTCTGGTGGACTCCATGTATTCCATGCCCAGGTATTCGCCTCTTCGCTCCTCGCACAGCTGCATGATGGAGCCGATGTACTCGGTAGTCACCATAATTTCCGCAGACACCACCGGCTCTTCCATGTATTCGATCTCGGTGGGATCCGGCAGGTTGGATGGGTTGGTCAGCTCGATCATTTCTCCGTTTGTCTTATAAATATGGTAGACAACGCCAGGAGCTGTGGTGACAATGTCCAGATTGTACTCTCTCTCCAGACGCTCCTGGATCACTTCCAGATGAAGCAGTCCAAGGAAACCGCATCGGAAACCAAATCCCAGTGCAATAGAGGTCTCCGGCTCAAACTGCAGGGACGCATCATTTAGCTGAAGCTTTTCTAAGGCATCCCGCAGATCCGGATACTTGGCACCATCTGCAGGGTACATGCCGCAGTACACCATAGGATTGACTTTTTTGTAACCAGGCAGAGGCTTTTCGCAAGGCCTGTCCGCATCGGTAACCGTGTCACCTACCCGGGTCTCTTTCACATTTTTTAAGCTGGCTGTGATATAGCCTACCATACCGGCGCTTAATTCGTCACAGGGAATAAACTGGCCTGCGCCAAAATATCCCACTTCCACCACATCTTCTTCGGCTCCTGTTGCCATCATGCGGATCTTGGTGCCTTTTCTCACAGTACCTTCCATCATACGCACGAAAATAATGACTCCTTTATAGGAATCATACAGAGAATCGAAAATCAGGGCCTGCATGGGGGCAGAAGGATCTCCGCCTGGAGCCGGGATTTTGCTCACGATCTGCTCCAGCACCTGCTCTACATTCAGTCCGGTCTTTGCTGAAATCAGAGGCGCATCATGGGCCTCCAGTCCGATCACATCTTCGATCTCATTGATGACCCGCTCTGGATCTGCGCTTGGCAGGTCGATCTTGTTGATCACTGGCATTACATCCAGATCATGGTCCAGTGCCAGATACACATTTGCCAGTGTCTGAGCCTCAATGCCCTGGGCTGCATCTACCACCAGAATGGCGCCGTCACAGGCTGCCAGGCTTCGGGATACTTCGTAATTGAAGTCTACATGCCCCGGGGTATCAATCAGGTTAAAAATATATTCTTCTCCATCTTCTGCTTTATATACAATACGCACGGCCTGGGATTTGATGGTAATTCCACGTTCTCTCTCAAGATCCATATTGTCCAGCACCTGGTCCTGCATCTCACGGCTGGTCAGCAGACCGGTCATCTCAATGATCCGGTCTGCCAGTGTGGATTTTCCATGGTCGATATGCGCAATAATACAGAAATTGCGGATTTTGCTTTGGTCTATTGCCACGTCTGCTCCTCCTATCCTATTACAAGGCTGTTTCTCGGCATTTAGTGTACCACATCTTCTGCCTTTGTGGCAAGACCCGATTGCATCTGCATACTTGCCAGCTTCTCCAGAATCTGTTATAGTGGAATTGTTTGTCATCACGCACAAAAGAAACGATTTGAGGAGGTACTTATGACTGGGAGTTTACGCAGAAAATTTATTGGGGACAAAGCGTTTTACCGCATGGTGTTAGCCATTGCCGTCCCCATCATGATTCAAAACGGAATCACCAACTTTGTCAGTATGCTGGACAATATCATGGTTGGTCAGGTAGGAACCGAGCAGATGTCCGGCGTTGCCATTGTCAACCAGCTGATTTTTGTCTACAACCTGTGTATTTTCGGCGGCTTATCTGGCGCCGGGATTTTTACTGCACAGTATTTTGGCCAGGAAGATGCGGAGGGAATCCGGCATACCTTCCGCTATAAGATCTGGATGGGACTGATTTTAACCATTCTGGCCATTGGGATTTTTCTCTTTGCCGGAGGAAATCTGATCCAGCTTTATCTAAATGGAGACAGCAACGGAGGCGATTTAAGCACTGCCCTTTCAAGCGGCACCAGGTATCTGTACATTATGCTTCTTGGCCTTCCTGCCTTTATGGTGCTTCAGGTTTATGCTAGTACTCTCCGGGAATGTGGCGAAACCGTTGTTCCCATGAAAGCCGGTATCACCGCCGTGCTTGTCAATCTTATCTTTAATTACCTGCTGATCTACGGAAAGTTTGGCTTTCCAAAAATGGGTGTGGCAGGCGCCGCCATTGCCACCGTACTCTCCCGCTATGTGGAAGTCTGTATCGTGGTTTCATGGACCCACCGGCACAAGGAAAAAAATTCTTACATTGAAGGCCTGTACACCACGTTAAAAATTCCTTCTGACCTGGTAAAGAAATTTTTCATAAAAGGCGCCCCTCTGCTGTTTAATGAAACCTTGTGGGCAGCTGCCATGGCCATGCTCACCCAGTGCTATTCCATCCGGGGATTAAATGTGGTGGCAGCCCAGAACATTTCCAACACCTTAAACAATGTCTTCAATGTGGTGTTTATTGCCCTGGGAGATTCCGTTGCCATCATTGTAGGACAGCTTCTTGGTGCCGGAAAAATGAAAGAAGCCAGAGATACCGACAACAAGATGATCGCATTCTCTGTTTTCTGCTGCACCCTGGTTGCTCTTGGAATGCTGGCCTTTTCCCCTCTGTTTCCACGGCTGTACAATACCTCAGAGGAGGCCCGTGTCCTGGCCACCCGCTTTATTATGGTGCAGGCACTGTTTATGCCTCAGAATGCTTTCCTCCACGCTGCTTATTTTACCTTACGTTCTGGTGGAAAGACCATCATTACCTTTTTATTTGACAGTGTTTTCATCTGGGTGGTAAGCGTTCCCATTGCCTTTTTCTTAAGCCGGTACACCGATCTGTATGTGGTGGCCATTTTTGCACTGGTTCAGGTGGGCGACTGGATCAAATGCGTTCTTGGATTTGTCCTGGTGAAAAAAGGTGTCTGGATGCAGAATATTGTAGCCCGACGCTGACGCCTTTCTTTTTATCGTTCTCCCTGGAGCACCTGGTTGAGCAGATCTGCCAGGGGCTCCATTGCATTATATTCTTCTTCCACCGTATTTAACTGAGTTCCGCATTCAATGAGCAGACTCCTTGGCCGCAAATGCAGATTATAGCGCAGGCTCTGCAGATAAATGTTTCTGGTATAACCTGGATAATCTCTGGATGCCCTCAGCTGCATCTGAAAGGAAAAGGCAAGATTTTCCTCAATATACGGATTGGGCAGATAGGTTACCGGCCCATTCATGGCCGTTCTGCTAAGGCCGTTAAAAAACATCACCATTGCAGTGGGCTTTCCGTTAATCTCGGTAACAAATTTCTGGCCATCCACCCCATCTCTATGCAGGTCAATCACCACCTGAATCTGGGGATAGGTTTCCAGAAGCTTGGAAATATCTGCTTCTGCCAGGTCGTAAGCCTGGTTCCGGTCCAGCTCTCCGTCCACCATATCATACACCGCTGTGTGGTGGATCACGTTGTATCCATAATTTTCTTCCAGAATTTCCGCAAGACGGCTCCCCACCCCTACTACTGTAGTATCCACATCCCCTTCCACGGAATCTGCAAAGGCTTCCTGGGAATGGGTGTGATAAATCAAAATCTGGGGAACCGAAGCATCCTTTTCTATGGTCAGATCCATCCCTGTCAGGGTATCATAATCAATCAGGTTCTCATCCGTCACCGTGCTTGTATCCAGGGTAAAAAAGTGATTCAGGAGGTAGTCGTACTCCCGCATTTTTCCTGCCGGAAGAATGGCTTCCAGGGCGGCCTCTGTCTCACCCAGGCTTCCCATTTCTGTCAAAATTTCGGTTTCCGTCTGGGTTTTGGTTTGAGTTTCAGTTTCCATCTGGGTTTCGGTTTCCGTCTCGGATTTGGTTCCGGTCTCTGCCGCCGTCTCACTCTGCGTTTCTGTTTCGGCTGCTGTCTCCTCCTGGGACTGGTTCTGCGTTTCCCTGCTTTCTTTTTCTTCCATCAAAAGGGCAGGTGCCAGTACTTCCATAGCAGTCTGTTCCAGCATCTCATAAAACCCCGGAAGCAGTTTGTCTCTCACAAACCCTGGCTCCTGCCCCAGGAGAAATCCCCGGTACACGATGTAAATTCCCATCAGTCCTGTCAGACACCACAACAGAATCCGAAACAGTTTTTCCAGCCAGCGCATGTGTCCACCCCTCCGCTTGCGGCAGATCCTTTCTGCCTCCCACCCCTGTTTTCACCTATCTCCACATCTTATGCTGGCTTTTGCGATTTTATGCTTCTTTTTCAGGCGGTCCAAGAAGGGCCAGGTTGATGCCTTCAGAAATGGTATAACTGATCCGTTTGACCGTTTCATCCACATCCTTTGGGGTCACAAACATAGTATTTAACTGGGGAGAAATCAGTTCCGTCAGCATCTGGTGTTTTTCCACCCGGTTTAAAGTGCCAAGAACCCCTCCTAAATTCTGCATATGCTCTGTCGCATCCATGGTTTCCACCAGGCTTTCCATAGTATCGCTGACAATGGTAGCCGCATCCACCACCGTTGGCACACCGATGGCAATGACCGGAATGCCCAGGGTCTGACGATTGATGCCGCTTCTGTAGTTTCCAACACCGGACCCTGGATGAATGCCGGTATCTGTCAGCTGAATGGTTCTCCCAAGACGTCTGGTGCTTCTGGCCGCCAGGGCATCCACCACCAGAATCAGATCCGGACTGCTTTCTTTTACCACGCCCCGGATAATCTCCAGGGTTTCCATGCCTGTCTGAGCCATGACCCCTGGAATTACCCCGCTGACAGAAGCTGCCTCTTTCTCCTTCATCCAGCTGGTCCCATATTCTTTCAGCAGATGCCTGGTAATTCTGACATTTTTCACCACATAGGGACCTAATGCATCCGGTGTCACATCCCGGTTTCCAAGCCCTACCACCAGCACGGATTTTTTCTTTCCTCTCATCAGTTTTTCCAAATGCCCTGCCAGCTTTTCGGAAATTTCCCGGTGGTAATCTTCATCCGGTACCGACATGTTGGGAGCTTCCATGGTAATGTACGTTCCCACTGGTTTTCCCATGGTTTTTGCGCCATTTTCTGTCTCAATCACCACCGTTGTGGTTTTGATTTCCTGCTCTTTGTCCTCTTCCTCCCAGATCCGGACACCCCGGATCTTAATATCCTCCTCTTCAAAACTTTCTCTGGCTTCCAGCGCCAGGTCCGTGCGGATCTGAAATGTTCCCAGCATAAAAAATCCCTTCCTTTTTCTTTCTTTTTTCTCCATAGTTTTTTACATTTTTCTTGGAATTATGTATTGACAAGCCCAGATAAATGGCATAAAATATATGAGTATGTTCATTAGACCGTCCGTGTCCGGTGTTTAATGAATTCCACAATGAAAAATAGAGAAAATAATATCAGATCATCTGGAGGTGTACGATTTGGCTAACATCAAATCCGCAAAAAAGAGAATTCTTGTAAACAGAACAAAAATGGAGCGCAACAAATCCATCAAATCCGGCGTTAAAACCGCTATCAAAAAAGTAGAGACCGCTGTAGCAGCAAAAGATGCTGAAACCGCAAAGGCAGCTCTGGTAAATGCTACTTCCGTTATCGAGAAGGCAGCTACCAAAGGCGTTTACCACAAGAACAACGCTTCCCGCAAAGTTTCCCGTCTTGCAAAAGCTGTAAACAGCCTGTAAGAACCATCATAAGAAGAGCACCTGGTACCGTCATGCCAGGTGCTCTTCTTTTACTTTTCCGCTGAGTGTAATGAGCAGAAGTTCCACGCTCATCTGATCGTTCATGCGTCCGGTCTTCACCGCTTCTTCCAGTTCCACACACTGTTTTACCCCATCCTTTAAATCTTCCAGGGAAAATCTTCCTGACTGGCGGATGGCATTTTTCACAATGAATGGCGCCACGCCAAGACGGCTGGCAATCGCAGAGGCATCGTATCCATGGCTTCGCATCTCCTTTACCTGGAGCAGCTGGTTGAACTGCCTGGCAATGAGAAACAAAATCCGCATGGGCGGCTCTTTTAACGCCAGCAGATCGTAGTACATGTCCAGCGCTTCCTTTTGTCTTTTCTCTGCCACAGCTCGAATCATCTCAAAAATCTGGTTGGAAACCTGGGTCGTGCAGATAGCTTCCACATCCTCCGGCGTAATCTCGTCTTTTCCATATGTATAGCAGAAAAGTTTTTCCAGTTCTTTCTGGATGTTTTCCATATCATTTCCAGCTTTCTGCAAAAACAGCCCCATGGCACGCTCGGTGATCTGCTTCTGTTCTTTTTTCACATTCTGAAGTACCCAGCGCATCAGGGTGTGTTCATCCTGCCTGGCAAATTCAACAATCCTGCCTTTCGCCTTCACTGCCTTGTAAAGCCGGTTCCGTTTGTCCACTTCCTCTTCCACAAACAGCAGAATGGTCTCCTCTGGAAGGCTTGGAATGTAATCTGCCAGTTCCTGGGAAGCACTCTTAAAAAAGCCGGTGTTTTCCAGCAGGATCAGTCGATGATCCGCAAAAAAAGGCATGGTATCCGCCTGGGAAATGATCTCTTTAGGATCTGCATTTTTTCCTCCGTATACAGAAAAGTTCATGGTATCTCCTTCCGGGAGAATGGCTTCCTGCATTTTCTTTTTGTACAGCTGTTTTAAGTAGGCTTCTTCCCCATAAAAAAGATACACGTTCTGAAACTTGTGTGTTTTCAAATCTTCATTGAGATTTTTCATTGTATTTTCCGTCTCCCATTTTTTTGCGATGCCAGGGTCAAAAGCCTGAAACCACGATATGCCTGCACAGGAGTAGTTTTATGGCTTTATGACCCGCTCTATATGAGCATAAGGCATCTTTTGCGTTTTATTGCCACTCATATCAATAATTGGTTCCGTGAACCAATTTTGATTATACCAATCACCTACTCTTTTTGCAATTCCCGTTTTCTTCTGGTCATCAGTCCGCCGATACGCCCGGTTTCCTTGGCAGACAGAGATTTCCATCCATCTTCCAGCACCCGGTCTAATAGGCCTAACTCTTCTGCAATTTCGTACTTTAATTCTTCTTCCGGCGTCAAATTGGCCAAATCCACCTTTTTCTTCTTTGACTTTGACATAAAACAGGCCACACTCCTTTCTCTTTATCGGGAGTATGGCCAGTTTTGAAAATTCTATACCAATTATCTTTCGTAAGGATCGGACGGCATAATAATAGCTGCCGCCAGATAAAACCACACGCCTGCGCCTCCTGCAATGGTAAACAGGGCGGTTACCAGACGAACCAGTGTGGGGTCAATGCCGAAATATTCCCCAATTCCTCCGCACACACCGCAGATCATTTTGTTTGTGCTTGATTTGCAAAGTCTTTTCTTATCCATTATGATTTCTCCTTAAATGAAATTTCTATTTTTCCAATTCCACATTCAAGATCCAGTTTTTTCCTGGTGTCCCCCTGACCCTGAACCTTGCTTTCCCGTCCCATTCCTTCCAGAACACTCTTTCCATCAATTCGGATCTGGCCGATTCCACACTCGGTATCCCAGCTGTACCAGGACTTTTCTCCGGTAAGATCCAGTTTCATGGTGCCAATCCCGTTTTCTATAGAAGCCTTTGTCACTTCTCCGGAATAGGAAATCTCGCCGACACCAAGCTGCACATCCAAATTTTCACATTGCATATTTGAGGCAGAAATTTTTCCCACACCACATTCCATGTTGAGATTCTGGCAGTGAATGTCCGAAGCAGAAATTTTTCCCACACCGTTTTCCATGCTGACCTGATCAAACACGGTATCCTTCGGCACCTGAATCTGGATTTTTGTGGTGTCCATTCCATTTTTCTGAATCTTCAGGGTCTTATTTTCTGTATACATCTTTGTTTTCTCTTTTCTGCCAGAAACAGTTGCCAAAATCTGTGTGCCGCCGCAGGGCAGAATCTCGATTTCTCCCTGCCCCACGTCAATCTCCAGATTGGTGATCTGTTCAAAAGATGCCCTCTGTTCTGTCATGGTCTCTTTCCAGAAATCCTCCTTATCAAACTCGGCCCCCATCCACTTTCCAATTCCAGTAAGGACTGCTCCTGCCACAAGGAAAGACGCTGCCGCACACAAAATTCCTTTTGTAAATGTCTTCATCGTGTGCCTCCTTTCTGCTTTTGAAGCTTCCTCTTAAAAAGTCGGAAAGGCTTTTTGCAAAGAAAAATGCTTCCCTTCCAAAGGGCTGGCAGCACTCCTTTTCCCAGGACTGTGCAGATCCACAAACAGATCAGACCCGCTCCTACAAGCAGGCATCCTATCCCGCTGTAGACAAATCCCTGGGCCGGCACCCGAAACATCCATACAATCCCCACAGCAAGGGTGCTGGCACCTCCAACAAGAAGCCCAAGAGCTGCCCCGCCTGCCCCCAGCGCAATGCCAAAAATCAGAACAACAAAGGACAGAAGTACGGAAAACAAAGATGCCAGAACCGGTATTCCTACCGGAATGCCGATCAATACAAGAAGAATCACCCACAAGATCCAGTGGTCAATCCCTTTGTGTTCTGTATATGTCTGCGGAACCGGCTTTGATTTCTCCTCTTTTTGCATCTTCTGCTTCACCACCACCGGCTGCGCATAGAGATCCGGAACTTTTCCATTTTCCCGGTAGCGCTCATCCTGGTAGCCTGTCTCAGTATATTCCCCGGCCTCCGGATTTTTCCCTTTCAGATTCTCCTTAATCACCGCAGCGGTCTTCTCCGGACTGCCAAGATCTGCAATCACGGCTGCCTCCTGCTCCGCTCCTGCATCCTCAAAATAATCCCGGTAATAGGAAATGGCTTCTTCCCGCTCTTCGTCCGGAATATCTGACAGCAGCCAGGACAGCCGCTCTAGATATTCTTCCCTGTTCATGTCTCGTTCCTCCCTGTAAACAGCCGGTTAATCCTGGCTGAATATTCTTTCCATTCTGTCATATACAGATTCAGCTGCGCACTTCCTCGGGGAGTGATCCGGTAATATCGGCGGTTTCTTCCTGCAAATTCCCGGTCGTATGCCTCCAGGCATTCATCTTTCTGAAGCCTGCGCAGCACCGGATACAGCGTAGACTCTGAAACATCCAGCGCTTCCCGCACATCCTGAGTGATCTTATAGCCATACGTTCCTTCTTCTTCCCTGGATACTGCCGCCAGGACAATCGCATCCAGAAGGGCTGCCCCTGTATTAAAAACCATGCCGCCACCTCTGCTTTCGTTACTATTTCTTGTCCAATACTATATATCATATAATATTATTTGTCAAGCATGATTTTGTCAGAGATATGGGAACTGTGTGCTGAACAAGTGCCACTGGTGCTTAGCACCGATAAATTTTCCTGCAAACATGGACTTTGGCCGTTGTGCCGCGCACAAGAAAGAATATGCCAAGCGCAGTCGCTTGCGGCATGTTTCTTCTTCGCGCGAGTGCGCATCCCACGGAGCGTTTTTTGTGTCATAGGACATAAAAAAGACTCTGCATCATATGATATGACGCAGGGTCTCTGTTTTTCTTTTTATTTTGTTTCCTGCCACGGATAGTTTTCCAGCAGTTCCAGCACCTTTCCAAGTTCTTCTCTTGTGTGGGCTGCGGACAGGAACATTGCCTCAAACTGGGACGGGCCTAAATACACGCCATTTGCCAGCATATACCGGAAGTATCTGGCAAATTCTGCCGTATCAGACGTCTTTGCAGAAGCGTAGTCCACCACTTTCTGATCCGTAAAGAAAATGCTTCCAAGAGAGCCTTCGGTATTGACCTGCCAGGGCTGTCCTTTGGCTTTCAAAATCTTCTTTATCTCCCCAAAGAACCAGGCGCCTTTTTCATTGAGCTCCCGGTAAATTTCCGGATGCTCTTTTAAAATGGTAAGCTGGGCCAGACCTGCTGACATAGCTACCGGGTTTCCGCTTAAGGTTCCTGCCTGGTACACTGGTCCTGCAGGGGATACCTTTTCCATAATAGCCCGTTTTCCACCGTAAGCACCCACCGGCATTCCAGCGCCGATGATCTTTCCAAAGGTGGTCAGATCTGCTTCTACCCCAAAATACCCCTGGGCTCCATCGATTCCCAGACGGAATCCGGTGATCACCTCATCAAAGATCAGAACGGCCCCGTAACGGGTACATAAGCTGCGCAGACCTTCCAGGAATCCTTTCTTTGGCTGCACTACGCCCATGTTGGCTGCCACTGGCTCCACAATCACGGCTGCGATCTCATTTGGGAAGGTCTCAAATAAGGTTTCCACGCTGGAAAGATCGTTATACACAGCAGACAGGGTATCTGCGGTACAGCCTGCAGGTACGCCTGCACTGTCCGGAATGCCTGCAGTCATGACACCGGAACCTGCCTGAACCAGAAGGGCGTCGCTGTGTCCGTGGTAGCATCCCATAAATTTCACCAGTTTATCTCTTCCAGTATAGCCCCTTGCTGCCCGGACTGCACTCATCACTGCCTCGGTTCCGGAATTCACCATCCGCACCATTTCCACAGAAGGAACGATGCTGCAGATCAATTCTGCCATTTCCACTTCTTTTTCCGTGGCTGCGCCAAAGCTCAGACCTTTTTCGCAGGCCTTAATGACGCTTTCTTTAATAGCCGAGTGATTCTGTCCCAGAATCATGGGACCCCAGGAACTGATAAAATCCAGATACCGGTTTCCATCCACATCTGTCATATAAGCGCCGTCTGCACTGTCAATAAAGCGGGGAGTCTCTCCTACAGAGCCAAAAGCCCGTACTGGACTGTTGACGCCGCCTGGAATTAGATTCACTGCCTTTGCAAAAAGTTCTTCTGATCTGCTCATCAGCCGATTCTCCCTTCATCCATAAACTTTGCCAGCTCTTCTGCAAAATACGTAATATAAATGTCGGTTCCTGCACGGTATGCACTGGCTGCCATCTCACAGATGATCTTTTCTTCATCAATATAGCCTAAGCTTGCTCCTGCTTTTACCATGGCATATTCTCCGCTGACGCTGTAGGATGCCACTGGAACATGCACGGCTTCTTTGACTCTGGTTACCAGGTCTAAGAAGGACATAGCCGGTTTTACCATAACAATATCTGCACCCTCTTCCACATCCAGCAGTGCCTCTTTGATGCCCTCCCGGCTGTTGTGATAATCCATCTGGTAGGATTTCCGGTCACCAAATGCCGGTGCGCTTCCTGCTGCATCCCGGAAAGGTCCATAGAAAGAAGAAGCATATTTTACCGCATAAGACATAATGGGGGTGGTATAATGGCCGTTGGCATCTAAGCACTCCCTAAGAGCACGGATACGTCCATCCATCATATCGGAAGGCGCTACCATATCTGCCCCTGCCTCCACGTGGGAAAGGGCTGTTTTTGCCAGCAGCTCCATGGTCTGGTCATTTTCCACCTCATGTCCGCACAGCACGCCGCAATGGCCATGGGAAGTATATTCGCACATGCACACATCCGTGATCAGATACATGTCTGGAAACTGTTTTCTTGCTTCCCGAAGAGCTTTCTGTACAATTCCTTCCGGATCGTAGGCACCGCTTCCTACTTCATCTTTGTGATCCGGAATTCCAAAGAACATCACACTGTTGACTCCGGCATCTGCCAGAGAAGACAGCTTTTTGTACATGGTATCCACACTGTAACGGTACTGTCCCGGCATAGTGGGAATCTCCTCGCAGATATCCGTTCCTTCTTTTACAAAAATCGGGTAAATCAGAGATGATTTATCCATTCTGGTTTCTCTTACCATTTTCCGGAGGACTTCACTTCCGCGGAGTCTTCTGGGTCTTACAAGCATTTCCATTCTTCCATCCTCCTGTATGTTTTTTACTTTTCATGTTCTTCTTTGCACAGTTCTTCCAGAGTCTCTAAAATACTGTCCATGGACGCTTTCTTTGACATCCAGGTCTGCATTCCAAGAGCATCTGCGGCTGCCTTTGTCTGACGGCCAATGCACACGGCACGAACCTTTCCAAAATCCAGGCCTTTTACGGCCTCTGCAAATCCTTTTACGGTAGACGCACTGGTAAACACCGCATAATCAATGTGACCTGCCTCAAATTCTGCTTTCTCATCAATCAGGCCCTGATGTTCAAACACCGTCTCATAGGTACCAATGTCATCCACCTGCACCCCAGGCACTTCTTTCAGGGCTTCAACCAGCTGCTGATTTCCTTTGAGCGCTCTTGGAATCAGAACACGGTCCCCTGGTTTTACTTCCTCTGCAAGAGCTTTTCCAAGGGAGTCCCCATCAAAGACTTCTGGCATAAGATCCGGATAGATTCCACGCTCTTCCAGAGCTTTTCCGGTTCCCGTTCCAATCACTGCAATCTTGGCTCCTGCCAGAACTCGGATATCTTTTCTGGCCTTTTTTAAATCTTCCACAAAAATCCGCACGCCTGCCGGACTGGTAAAGACAATCCACTGATAGGTTCCAAGGGCTTCCAATGCCTCTGCAAGATCTGTTTCCACTGGAAAGGCCTCTGTGCGGATGGCCGGAAGCTCCAGCACTTCTGCACCTTTTTCCCGAAGCTTTCCTGCCATTTGGGAAATCAGCTCTTTGGGCCTTGTCACCAGGATTTTCTTTCCTGCCAGAGGCTGTTTTTCAAACCAGGCAAAGGAATCTGCCAGGGTACACACCTTTCCCACCACAATGATGGCCGGTGTCTCCACACCCTGGCGCTTCACCTCTGCTTCCAGTGTGCCAACCGTGGCTACAATCCGCTTCTGTCCTGCTGTGGTGCCTTTCTGCAGAATGGCTGCAGGCATCTCTGCTTCCATTCCTGCACCCATAAGTCCCTGGCAGATATCCGGCAGAGCGCTGACACCCATCAAAAAGACCAGAGTTCCTTTGGTCCGCACCAAGGCCTCAAAGTCAATGTTGTAGGCTTCTCCCTGGCGCTTGTGGCCGGTAATGATGTGAACCGAAGAACAAAAATCCCGGTGGGTAACAGGAATTCCATTGTATGCCGGCACTGCAATGGCTGAGGTCACTCCCGGCACCACTTCATAGGGAATGCCATATTTTGTCAAAAGCTCCAGCTCTTCCCCGCCTCTTCCAAACAGGAAAGGATCTCCGCCTTTTAACCGGACTACCCGTTTTCCTTCCAGGGCTTTTTCCACCAGCACCTGATTGATGTCCTCCTGGACCATGGTATGGTGGCTGGCCCGTTTTCCAACATTGATCAACTCTGCACCCTGGGGAATTTTATTTAAAATGCTCTGGCCTACCAGTGCATCATACACCACAGTCTCTGCCTTTGCCAGAACCTCCTGGCCTTTTAAAGTAAACAGTCCCGGATCTCCAGGACCTGCGCCAACCAGCCAGACTTTGCCTTTTTTCGAATCACCTGCCCATTCATAGGAGCGCTCTCCCAGACAGCCTGGTTTCTTATCTTCTATTTTCTCATAATCTGCTTCCAGGGCTTTGGCAAGGAATACACCAAGCTCTTTCGCTTCTTTGCTGCTTCCGGTCACACGTCCACGCAGGAAGGCATCCTCTGCTTCTCCATAATACAGTCCCAGAAGTGTCAGCTTTCCATCTTCCACCTTTGCATGGGCTGCCACCGGAGAGGTACAGCCGCCGTCCAGGCACTGTACAAACGCCCGCTCTGCAATGGCTGCAGCCGCAGAATCCGGATCTTCAAATCCTTTCAGGCACTCATAGGACTCGCCTTTTCTTCCCTGAACAGCTAAAATACCCTGTCCTGCCGCCGGAATCACTTCCTCCTCAGACAGATAGCGGCCAATGCGCTCTTCCAGGCCAAGACGTTTTAATCCCGCTGCTGCTAACACCAGAGCGCCGTACTGGCCTTCATCCAGTTTCCGCATCCTGGTCTGGACATTTCCCCGCACCGGCGCAAACTCTGCCTCAGGGAACAGTTCCCGAAGCTGGAGCACTCTCCGCCTGCTGGCACACCCAATGGGCCTAGAAAAGTCGGGTTCACTGGCTCCTTCTGGAAAGATCAGGACATCTCTGGGATCTTCCCGTTTGGAAAATGCTTCCAGAGGCAGTTCTTCCGGCACTTCCATGGGCATATCCTTTAAACTGTGGACAGACAGATCGCTGCGGCCTTCTAGCAGGGCCTTGTCCAGTTCCTTGACAAACAGTCCTTTCCCGCCTACCTGGTCTAAGGTCTTATCCAAAATTTTGTCTCCTGTGGTTTTCATGGTCAGAAGGGACACCTCCATGTCCGGACAGTGTTCTTTGATAAAGTTCATGACTATCTCCGACTGGATTACTGCCAGACGGCTCTCTCTGCTTCCGATCACAAGTTTATTCTTCATACACCTTCTCCAATCCTTCCACACACTCCCGCAGGGTCTGACGGCTTACCTGATCCCGCAGTCCAAACATCATCTTGTTGATAGATTTGGACACCGCTATATTGATATCCGCAATCAGTTTTTCTTTTTCCTCTGCCTCCAGGGAAAGCTCCCGGAACACCTTTGTCAGACGTAAATCACAATCTTGTACCGCTTTTTCCTTGATATCGGAAATCTGGGGAATGATATCCCGGCACTCATACCAGCCATAAAATTCTTCAATCTGTTCTGCCAAAATGCCTTCTGCTTTCCGGATGTTTTCCTTCAGCTTTTCGCTCTGCACATCCACTTTAAAGTAGTCGATGTCATAGAGCCGGACGTGAAACAGCTTTCCGATTTCCGGTTCCATATCCCTTGGCACTGCCAGGTCTAAAAGAACCATGTCATGATCCAGGGCCACGGCTGCCACCTGTTCTTTTTTCAGAGTATAATTGGGGCTTGCGGTAGCACTGACTACCAGATCGCATTTGGGAAACAGGCTCATCCGGTCTCCATAGTCAATTCGCTCGCACCCTCTTGGGATCTCCACAATTCCGCTGCGATACTGGCGGACAGTGACCGTCACATCTGCTCCTGCCTCTTTTAAAACGGTAGCTGCCAGTTTTCCCATGGCTCCGTTTCCGATTACCATGCATTTTTTTCCGTTGGCGGAGAATCCTTCTTTTCCAAGTACTACCAGTGCCTGGTGGATCACAGACTGGTTGGCATCCGTAAGAATCACTTCTGTTTTTACTTTTTTGGCTGCTGTCACTGCCATGCGGAAGAGAATTTCCAGCACATTATCCGCCGCATAAGCTGCTCTGGACATAGCCAGGGCATCTTTTACCTGAGTAATAATCTGATCTTCTCCCAGAATTCTGGAATCCAGCCCGCAGGCCAGGTCAAATAAGTGCTTTACAGCTTCATCGTCTTTTCGTTCTGTAAAATATCCCCGATACGTTTCTTTTAATTCTTCCGGAATCTCCCGGACCTCGCACAGAAGCTCATAGAGATCCCCGGTAAATTCTTCTGTTGTGCTTGTCCAGAACTCACACCGGTTGCAGGTAGAAAGAAGAATACAGCCGGAAAGCCCCGGAACCTGTTTGAAAGATTCCAGAGCCTCCCCGATTCTTTTCTTCGTAAAGGAAAAAACAGTCCGCACATCAATTCCTGCATTGTTGTGGTCAATGCCAATCATCCAAATGGCCATGGTTTATGCTTCTCCTTTTCTTGCTTCTTCGATGTGGTCAATAAAAATCTGGCGGATCGTCTCATTCTCTCCCAGACCTTTTAAGAGACATTCTACCTGGAATCCTTCTTTTTCAAACTGGCTGCGCCAGGAATCTTCTTCCTCACTGGAAAGATCGTTCTTTGCATGATCCCCGGCAACAATCATGAAGGGGGCCAGAATTACTTTTTTCGGATGGTATGCATGAACCTGCTTCATCAGGGATACCAAAGACGGATATGCTTCTACGGTTCCCAGGAAAATGTTGTCATATCCCATGTCTTTGAAGCGGTAATCCAGGGCTGCATACACGGAATTGGCGTAATGGCTCGTGCCGTGTCCCATAAGCACCAGTGCATTTTCTTTTCCCGGCTGAAGGTCTTCTGCCACTGCTTTCGCCACCCGGATGTTGTCTTCTTCGGTAGTCAGAAGAGGTGTGCCAAAGGAAATAGATTCAAAAGCGTCTGCATAGGCTTTCACATCTTCCTGCATCAGATCATTTTCGATACCGTTGATCACATGGGTAGGCTGTACAAGGACATTTTTGATCCCATCTGCCTTCATCTGCTCCATGGCTTCTTTCACGTTAAAAATCTTTACACCGTCCCGGTTCCAGATTTTTTTGATAATCATTTTGCTGGTCCAGGCCCGGTATACTTTATCATCCGGATAGGCTTTTTGAATATCCTCCTCGATCCGGTCAATCGTTTTTTCTCTGGTATCTGCGTGGCTGGTACCAAAACTTACTGCTAGGATTGCATTTCCTGCCATCTTTCTCCTCCGTTCCTTTTGATTGGATTTTTATTTATGAAAAATTTCTACTTCCTCAATGGTCACTTTGGGCAGAATCTCTTCCATATCTTCCTGCCGGAAGTTTCCTGTTTTCATGGTCAGGGCATTGGATGCAGACACTGCAACAGCGTAACGCAGCATTTCTTTTACCGGAAGCTTTCTAGCCAGCGCCACTGCAAAGGCTGCTGTCATGGAGTCGCCGCATCCTACGGTATTGACCACCTGGATTTTCGGCGGACGTCCGTGAAACACACCTTCCTCAGTTACCAGAAGCGCACCATCTCCGCCAAGGGATACCACCACCATGGGAATACCCATGGCATGAAGTTTTTTCGCTCCCTCAACGATCTTCTCATAACTGTCTGCGGAGACGCCTAAAAGCATTTCAATTTCATCGTCATTTGGCTTAATCATATCCGGCTTTGCCTGGATGCCGTTTTCCAGAAGCTTTCCGCTGGTATCCAGAATCACCTTTTTACCGGCTGCTTTTACTTTGGTAATCAGCTGGCTGTACATATCCGCCGGAATGCCTTTCTGCATACTGCCGGAAATGGTCACCACATCGCTTTCTTTTACGACTTCTTCAAAGTCTTTTAAGAACGCTGCCACATCTGCCTCTTCTACCGGTTCCCCTGGCTCCAGAAATTCGGTAGAGCTGCCGTCAGAGGCAAGGATGTTGATGCAGGAACGGGTCTCCCCTTTGGTATGGATAAAGCGGTTTGGAACACCGGCTTCGTCCAGCATTTCGCACACGTATTTTCCTGCGTGGCCGCCTACAAATCCCGCTGCCGTCACCGGCTCCCCGCACAATTTCACCACTTTTGCCACGTTCAGGCCTTTTCCGCCTGCGGTGTTGGAGCATTTCTGCACCCGCATCACTTCTCCCTTATTCAGGGCATCAATGACGTAGGCTTTGTCAATCGCTACATTTAAGGTAACTGTCGTGATCATGTTTATTTCCTCCCACAGCAATTCTTATATTTTTTTCCACTTCCACAGGGGCAGGGATCGTTTCTTCCGATCTTCTTCTCCATCCGGCGGTAGGCACCGCTGACGCTGCTGTTCCATACCGGAATTCCGTTTTTCTGTCTTCTCTCCGGATGTACTTCATAGTAGGGGCTTCTGTCAAACTGCCATACCATCTGGTCATACTCTTTTAACATCAAATCCCGAAGCTTGTCTTTCTGGGTGGTATTTTCAAGCACTTCTCCATACTCCATAAGCTCATCATACATACCTGAATAGTCTGCCTTTAAGATGGCAAATTCACCCTGAATCTGAGGCCAGCATTCCAAAAGCTGGAGTTTTAAATCCAGTTCCAGATATCTTTGCAGCATGGCGTCTCCATTTTTTTCAGAAAAAACCAGGCAGGCCTGCTTCATCACATTGGACAGACGCTGATCCATCATAAGACCTGACGCTTTTGTTTCTTCCACCGGTTCCTGCTGTGTTTCGCCTTCTGCAGTCTCTGCATTCTCTGCTGTATTTGCACCTTCCAGCTCTTCCAGTTCTTTTCTCAGTTCCTGGCAGACTTCTTCATTTCCTGCTTCCAGTTCCAGAAGCTCGTCAAAAGCGCCCCGGACTTCGCCGAAATGCCTCTCCAGATCCTCTTTTCCTTCTGCAATCACTTCTCTTAAAATCTTTCTGCCTTCTTCTGTTTCTTTACGTTCCCGGCAGCAGGCACCATAAAGCAGCAGAAACTTTGGATCATGCACGCCCCCTGCATAGGCTTCCCGGAACATTTCCAGTGCTTTCTTTCCAAATCCCCGTTCCAGATAGGCACCGGCCAGTTCTCTTTTATACACGGTCTTTTCTGGAAAGAACCCGTTTAATTTTTCCAGGGTTTTGACTGCTTTTCCAATGCTGCCAGAAAGCTGCTGTGCATGGGCCAGCATAATCAGAAATCCTTCCGCCTCTCCATAGGCTTCGATGGCTTTCTCGGCCTTCGCAGCTGCCTGCCGTCCGTCTTTCCCGTTTAAGAGGTTTTCGATCTCTTCAAAAGCTTCTTCTGCTCCGGGAACATCCGGTACTTCTACCCTCAGTTCTTTCTCCCAGAAATTCCGTTCTTCAAAAAATTTTGTATCCATTTCTCATTAGTCTCCGTTTTCTTTCTATTCGCCAAAAAAAGGCTGCCTTTGCCGTAGCCGTCCGATACAGTTTACCATAATGGCCCTCTAAACGCAAGATTTTCAGAGAAAAAGCAGTATCCGGCTCCCGCCAGATACTGCTCCTTTTTTCTACCAGCTGATCATCCAGTCATACATCTCTGCATACTTGGCAGCAGATGCTTTCCAGGAGAAATCAGCAGCCATTGCTCTGTCAATGAGCTTGTTCCATTCGCGTTTCTTCTGATAGTAAATATACTCTGCATATTTGATGGTGTTGAACATCTCATGTGCGTTATAATTTGCAAAGCTGAATCCGGTACCGGTTCCCTCGTATTCATTGTAAGGAATAACCGTATCCTTTAATCCACCGGTCTCACGGACAATGGGAAGGGTGCCGTAACGCAGGCTCATCAGCTGGCTTAAGCCGCAGGGCTCAAACAGGGACGGCATGAGGAATGCATCACAGGCAGCGTAAATCTTATGGGACATTGCCTCAGAATAGAAAATGTTTGCGGAAACTTTTCCAGAATATTTCCATGCAAAATGGCGGAACATGTTTTCATATTTTTCTTCTCCAGTACCTAAAACAACGATCTGGATATCTTCCTGACACATCTCATCCATCATGTAGGCGATCAGGTCAAAGCCCTTCTGGTCTGTCAGACGGGAAACAATACCGATCATAAATTTCTTGTCATCCTGCTCCAGTCCCAGCTCCTGCTGCAGGGCCTGTTTGTTTTTGATCTTTTCCTTGCGGAAATTCTTTGCAGAATAGTTCTTCACAATAAAATGGTCTGTCTGGGGATTGTACTCATCATAGTCAATGCCGTTGACAATGCCCCGCAGGCTGTTGGCCCTGGCATTTAACAGACCGTCTAAATGCTCTCCGTAAAACGGGGTCTTGATCTCTTCTGCATACGTATCGCTGACGGTAGTGATGGCATCCGCATAGACAATGCCGCCTTTTAAGTAATTAGC
Organism: uncultured bacterium; assembly: GCA_905214955.1. Lineage (GTDB taxonomy): Bacteria > Bacillota > Clostridia > Lachnospirales > Lachnospiraceae > Limivivens. The sequence goes on along the minus strand of CAJMON010000035.1, from coordinate 4,170 downwards.
ATCTCCGTATGCTTCCAGCTTATCCGGGGTAAAATAGTAGGACGGAAGGCCGGTGATGTTCTGAACCGTCTTTAAATCCCATACACCCTGGAACTTCAGGTTGTGGATGGTCATAATGGTCTTCATATGGTTGTAAAACTCATCTGCGTAGCAGAATGCCTTTAAGAAAACAGGCACCAGACCGGTCTGCCAGTCATGGCAGTGGATGATATCCGGCTGAAATCCTACGCTCGGGAGCAGAGACAGGGCTGCTTTTGAGAAAAATGCAAATTTTTCAATATCCTCGTAAATGTTTCCGTAGGGCTTGGGGCCTGCGAAATAGTATTCATTATCCACAAAATAAAACTGAATCCCGTCATAGACCATTCCCATGACTCCCACATACTGGCTGCGCCATCCAAGATCCATGTAGAAATGGGTGATGTACTGCATCTGTGACTTGTATTCTTCTTTCATGCACATATATTTAGGAAGTACCACACGCACGTCATATTCATTCTTGTCAAAGCATTTGGGAAGGGAGCCAACCACATCTGCCAGTCCTCCCGTTTTGATAAACGGCACACCTTCAGAAGCTACAAATAATACCTTCTTCATATCGTTTTCCTCCTGCGATACATAAACGTTTCTTTGCTGTTTGATAATTCTTTCGAAAACAGCACTGATTTCTTTCATTATACCGCATTTTCCCTCAAATGAAAAGCATTATCTGTTTTTGTATTCCAAACGGATCCTGTCTGCAATCAATGCAATGAATTCAGAATTGGTGGGTTTTCCTTTTCCACCATTGACGGTATAGCCGAACAGTTCATCAATGGTGTCCATCTTTCCTCTACTCCAGGCCACTTCAATGGCATGGCGGATCGCCCGCTCTACCCGGCTCGGTGTCGTCTGGTGCATCTTCGCAATCGTAGGATACAAAATCTTGGTGATGGAATTGAGCATCTCCATATCCTGAACCGACATGATGATGGAATCCCGCAGGTACTGATATCCTTTGATGTGGGCAGGCACGCCGATTTCATGGATGATGTTGGTCACATCGGTCTCCAGATTTCGGTTCATGTACTCTTTCTGACTCTCATAGGCATTGACCCTGCGCACCTGAGCAGACGCTTTGTCTTTGTGAAGTCTTGTGCTCTTGATCCGATTCAGCACCAGTTCATTGTCAAAGGGTTTCAAGATATAATAATCTGCTCCCAGCTCAAAGGCATTTTCTGTAATCTTCTCCTGCCCCACTGCAGAGATCACAATAAAAGCCGGATGATGACGGATGGAGGTATCCCGGTTTACCCGGTCCATCACTGTCAGGCCGTCTACTTTCGGCATAATAATATCCAGCAAAACTACATCCGGCTCCTTTTCCCGGATAATCTGGCAAAGTGCCTCTCCGTCCCCTGCTTTGCCCACAACCTGCAGGTCCTTATCCTGACTGACGATATGTTCAAGAAGAGACACCACTCTCTCATTATCATCCGCGATTGCCACATTTAATTTTTCCATAATCCTCGATCCTCCATCTATGCGCAAATTTTTCTTTCTCTTTGCATTCTCTTCCGGAACTCCTGCCAGAAACTGTCAGGAACAAAAACTACTTGTATTATAGTAAGATATGGTGGTTTTCGCAATAAAAACTTATCTTTCCAAACCGACAGGATTCGACATTTCATCCTGTTTCACTTTATTTTTCCACACTTTTAGGTTGCATTTTACTATGAAAGTCCTGGACGGCAGCCATGAAAGAGCCATGCTTGCATGGGCGAATTCATGGATCTCGGACAGGCTCGACCGTATGAGCAAGCAAGGCGACAGCCCGAATTACGAATGCGGCGGCAGCTGCGGGAGCGCCAAAGGTGCGCAGCAGCTGACTTTCCTGTATGGTTGAGCAGCTGCACCACTTTTGATATGCTTGGCAAAAAAACACAGCTGTATGGCGGTTGATTCCGTTTTCCATACAGCTGTGTCATTTACTTCGTCTTTATTTTGGAAAATTCTGTGTTTCTGCTTACAGATCTTTTCCGGTAAGCATCTTATAAGCCTGCAGATATTTGTCAATGGTCTTGTCTACCACTTCTCCTGGCAGCTCCCAGTTGTTATCCGGGTTTGCTTTCAGCCAGTCTCTTGCATACTGTTTGTCAAAAGAGGGCTGTCCATGTCCCGGCTCATATCCGTCAGCCGGCCAGAATCTGGAGCTGTCCGGTGTCAGCATCTCATCACCGATGACAATGTTTCCATTCTCATCCAGGCCAAATTCAAACTTGGTGTCTGCAATGATGATGCCGCGCTCCAGTGCATACTCTGCGCATTTCTTATAGAGGGCAATGGTATAGTCACGAAGCTTCTCTGCATACTCCTGTCCCTTTCCAGGGAACCGTTTCTCCAGATATTCTACGCTCTGCTCAAAGGAAATATTTTCGTCATGGTCTCCAATCTCTGCCTTGGTGGAAGGAGTATAGATCGGCTCAGGAAGTTTATCAGACTCTTTTAAGCCTTCCGGCAGTGTAATGCCGCATACGGTTCCGGTTTTCTGGTAGCTGGCCCATCCGCTTCCGGTAATGTAACCGCGGACAATACATTCCACGGGAAGCATTTCCAGTTTCCGGCACAGCATACTGTTTCCGTCAAAGCGCTCCTGCTGGAAAAACTCCGGCATGTCTTTTACGTCTACAGAAATCATATGGTTGGGCAGAATATCCTCTGTCAGGTCAAACCAGAACTTTGACATCTGAGTCAGTACAGTTCCTTTTTTGGTCACTGTGTTTTTCAAAATCACGTCAAAGCAGCTGATTCTGTCGGTCGCTACCATGATCAGGCTGTCGCCGTTGTCATAAATCTCGCGTACTTTTCCCTCTTTGATGGGTTTTAATTCCTGCATTTTCTTCTCCTCACAATTCTGATTTTTTCATACCAGCCCGTATGCCAGGCAGAGTCTCCTGGCAGATGCATTTCGGCTTCTTATAAACTAGCATGTTATATCCGATTTGTCAAATACAGAATTGCCGCTTTCTTATGTTCCACATTTTTCTATCAGTGTTTCGTACACTCTGCATAGGTAAGGGGAAAAGAGGCTCTCAGCCCCAGCATACCTGTCCCCAAAATTTCTTTCAGGCTTTTGGTTTCTTTCCTTTTCCACCTTACTCTCTACCCCCAATGCCTTAAACACTGCATCTTCCGCACTCTGATGCGGTTATAGGCACACGGACTGTAAACCAGATAATTTGTGGTCACATCGTCTGCCGAAAGCAGTTTCTTCACAGAAAACGCATTCGGACTGTTTTACTCCATCAACACGCATTTTTTGCGTGTTGTTATTTTTTCTACTTCATTTTCTGAAAAGGCATGATTGATATGTTTTCGGATCGTCTTTCCATCTCTTCCAAACAATACTGCCATTTGATTTGCACTAAGCCACACCGTTTCATTTTCCACATTCACAGATAATTTGATCTGTTTGTCTTCTGTCTCGAAAATTACGATTTCATTCTCTTTTTTCATGATTTCGTCCTGCAAAGCCTGATGTTCCATTTTTCATCTTCTTATACCTTCTTTTCATATAATCATATATGCATTTCAAACGCAATGCGTTTTATTTTTTCTTTATAAAACACCAGCCGGATAAGAGGCAGATGGAATGATCTGTTTCTCACCCGGCTGATGTTTTACGGCCGGCGCATTCCAGAACATTACTCCTGTTCCAGCATATTTTCAATAAAAATCCCATACCCTCTCGTAGGATCTTTGACAAATACGTGGGTCACGGCGCCGATGAGTTTTCCATCCTGAAGAATGGGCGAACCGCTCATGCCCTGCAAAATTCCTCCGGTAAGTTCCAGAAGCTTTGGATCTGTGATGTGGAGTACCATATTTTTGTTGACGTTTCCCCCTCCTGCCTCCACTTTTTCAATTTCGATTTCATAATCCTTCAGCTCTCCTGCTACAGCGCAGCGGATCACTGCTTTCCCCGTATGGACATCCTGTTTGTAGGCGGTTTCTACCAGCTCTCCAGTCTCATATTCCGTTCCATTTTCATTTAAGGTTCCAAAAATTCCGCACCGGGTATTCTTTTCAATGATCCCAAGCAGTTCCTCTTTCCGGTAGCGGATCACACCGGAAAGCTCTCCCGGCGCTCCTTTTAATCCTTTCACCAGGGAAAGAATGCTGGCGTGGTAC
>CAJMON010000034.1 GCA_905214955.1 uncultured bacterium | reverse complement strand
ACGCCACACCGACGAAATGCGTAGCATTTTGGAGGTTGGCTCTGAACAGTTACCAAAATTTTATAAAACGGACATCCTTAAATCTCCCGCACCAGTTTTTTCTTGATTTCTTCCGGTGCAAAGGCTGCCTTGGCGGCATTTCGCATCAGCCCTTCTGCTTCTTCTTTTGTCAGCTGGAATTCTTTGGAAAGCCAGGACAGCTCTCTGATCATGCTGGTGCCGCTGACCATCCGGTTGTCTGTGTTGATGGTCACGTACAGTCCTGCATCCAGAAATTCCCGGAATGGATACTCCGCAGCAGACTTTGCCGCTTTCGTCTGCAGGTTGCTGATGGGGCACATTTCCAGCGGAATCTGACGCTCCCGCAGTTCTTTTATCAATTCCGGATCTTTTCTGGCCGCAATGCCATGTCCGATTCTGGATGCTCCAAGAGCCAGTGCATCCCGGATGCTCTCGGCGCTTCCGCACTCTCCTGCATGGATGGTAAAGGGAAATCCCTGGTATTTTGCTTCCTCAAAAAATGCCTTCTGCACCGTGATGGGAAATGCTGCTTCGTTTCCGGCTGCATCCACGCCGCACACGCCGTCTCCTAAAAACTTCTCTCCGGCTTTTAAAATTTCCAGATTTTCTGCCGGATCTGTATGGCGCATAGCGCACAGAATCAGATTTCCTTCCACCCCGGTTTCTTTTCTTCCTTTTTTCAGGCCGTTTACCGCAGCGGCAATGACCTGCTCACAGGACAGCCCTCCGGATACGCTGGAAAGGGGAGCAAACCGGATTTCCATGTACAGAGTATTTTCCTTTGCCGCATCCTTTAATAGACTGCGCACGGCTTCTTCCAGGTTTTCTTCTGTCTGCAGAAGACTTAAGGGAATTTCAAAACAGTCCAGATACTCTTTTAAATCCTGGCAGTCATCTCCGGCACACAGCCGCTGAAACAATTCTTCCCGCTCTGGCAGAAGAATTCCATTATTTTGGGCCATTTTTTGAATCGTCTCTTCGGAAAGAGAGCCGTCCAGATGGCAGTGAAGGTCAATTTTCTTCAGGTTTTTCATTTCGTCTTGTGTCATTTTCTTCACTCCTCTTTGGTGATTTTCACACTCAAATCATTTTTATAGATTTTAGCGGATGGAGCTTTATTTGTAAAGTCCAATCCCGCATCGTTCTGGAAAAAAAACAGACAACTCATGCCCCTTTCTGGCGCAAAATTCCGATTGCTTTATGCTTGACTTTTCAAAAAAAAGAGTCTATAATTTGACGTGTATCAGGGATATGTTGGATGTTATAATTCACTAGTTATTAGAGGTTATGCTTTCTATATGATCTGTAATAACTGGTGAATTTTTACTTTCAGCATTCTCCAGAAATTTTATCTATTTTTTATGGAGGTACCAAAATGAACAAGGGTACAGTAAAATGGTTCAACGCAGAAAAAGGCTATGGTTTCATCACTGGCGAAGATGGCGCAGATGTATTCGTACATTTCTCCGCTATCCAGGGCGAAGGCTTCAAGTCTCTTGAAGAAGGCCAGCACGTAAGCTATGATTTAACCGAAGGCGCTCGCGGAATGCAGGCCGCTAACGTTGTAAAGCTGTAATCATACATTCGACGAACCAAAAAAAGAGTCTTGCGCAGGCAGGACTCTTTTTTTTGATCCCATAGGTGCGCAGTAACTGACTTTCATAGGGTAAATACCCGTCCAGCCGAGTTTATGACACCCTGATGGGTTTCTAAAACCATCGGCTTCCGCACGTCCTGATTCTATGCCTCATACAAAAAGAGCATTGCCCCATAACTGACTCACACGAGTCGTTACAAAGCAATGCTCCTTCGAAGTTCTTTATACCGTCACTGCCTCTCTGGCAGTTTTTTCTTTCTGCTCTTCTGCATATTTCCGAATATTGGATGCATTCACATACTTCTTCACCTGATTTTCATTGACGATCACCAGGGTAGGTGCCTGCATAATGCCATACTTGCGCACCAGCTCCGGATTCTCCTCTGCATCAATGAGCTTGTATTTCAGATCCGCCAGTGCTTCCTTCGCGATCTGGCAGTTGGGGCAGGTCTTGGTGGTGAACAGATACCGGATCCCCTTTGCCGGACGAATATCTACATTGTCCTTGCTCACCGTCACGATACGGCTCTGCACTTTTTTCAGTGTGGAATGCTCCATATCATACAGCTTCCGGTTCTTGTACTCCTGAGCCTTTCCATCATTCCAGTTCTGCACCGGACGATAGTAGCCCGTGATCCGGCTGTAAACCTCTGCTTTTCCACCGCACACCGGACAGGTAAAATGCTCTCCGGAAATGTAGCCGTGGGTACGACACACAGAATAGGTAGGAGACAGGGTGTAATAGGGCAGACGGTAATTCTCTGCAATCTTGCGCACCAGCCCTGCAGCAGCTTTCCAGTCCGGAAGCTTTTCTCCCAGGAAAGCATGGAACACGGTTCCGGAGGTATACAAAGTCTGAAGCTCATCCTGGATATCCAATGCATCAAAAATATCGGATGTATACTCTACCGGCAGGTGGGAGCTGTTGGTGTAGTACGGGGTATCTCCCTCTTTTCCGGCAGTCTTGATGTCCGGGAACTGTTTCCGGTCGTGTTTTGCCAGACGGTAGGTGGTGGACTCTGCCGGTGTGGCCTCCAGGTTGTACAAATCACCATACTCTTCCTGGTATCTGATCAGCCGCTCCCGCATGTGGTTCAGCACATCTCTGGTAAACAGCTGGGTCTTCTCATGGGTCAGATCCTCACCAAGCCACGGGGCATTTAAACCTACTTCATTCATACCGATAAGGCCAATGGTGGAGAAATGATTGTCAAAATTTCCAAGGTAACGCTTGGTGTAGGGGTACAGGCCCTCATCCAGCAGCTTGGTGATCACGTCACGCTTGATCTTTAAAGAACGGGCGGAAATATCCATCAAATGATCCAGCCGTTTGTAAAACTCTTCCGGAGTCTTGGACAGATATGCGATTCTCGGCATATTGATGGTGACAACGCCCACGCTTCCGGTACTCTCTCCGGAACCAAAGAATCCACCGGTCTTCTTGCGCAGCTCTCTTAAATCCAGTCTCAGACGGCAGCACATGCTCCGCACATCGCTGGGCTCCATATCGCTGTTGATGTAGTTGGAAAAATACGGAGTACCATATTTGGCGGTCATTTCAAACAGCAGACGGTTGTTTTCTGTGTCAGACCAGTCAAAATCTTTGGTAATGGAATAGGTGGGGATGGGATACTGGAATCCACGTCCATTGGCATCTCCCTCAATCATGGTCTCGATAAAGGCCTTATTTACCATATCCATCTCTTTTTTGCAGTCTTTATAGCAGAAATCCATCTCTTTTCCGCCGACAATGGCCGGAAGCTCTGCCAGGTCATTGGGTACCGTCCAGTCTAAGGTGATGTTGGAGAACGGTGCCTGGGTACCCCAGCGGCTGGGTGTATTCACGCCAAATACAAAGGTCTCAATGCATTTTTTCACTTCCGGATAGGTCAGATGGTCTGCCTTGACAAATGGCGCCAGATAGGTATCGAAAGAAGAAAATGCCTGAGCGCCTGCCCATTCATTCTGCATAATTCCAAGGAAATTTACCATCTGGTTACACAGCACAGAAAGGTGTTTTGCCGGAGCAGAAGTGATCTTTCCCTCAATACCGCCAAGTCCTTCCTTAATCAGCTGTTTTAAAGACCATCCAGCACAGTAACCGGTGAGCATGGACAGGTCATGGATATGGATGTCTGCATTTCTATGAGCATCTGCGATCTCCTGGTCATAAATCTCAGACAGCCAGTAATTGGCCGTTACTGCTCCGGAGTTGGACAGAATCAGTCCGCCCACGGAATAGGTCACGGTAGAATTTTCCTTTACACGCCAATCCTCTACCTTAACATAGCTGTCTACAATCTCTTTATAATCAAGGATCGTGGATTTCATGTTCCGGATCTTTTCTCTCTGCTTCCGATAAAGGATGTAAGCCTTGGCCACATCTCCGTATCCTGCCTGCACCAGGGTGTTCTCCACGCTGTCCTGAATGCTCTCTACGTCAATCTGGTTGTTCTTGATCTTATCCTGAAAATCAGAAGTAACACGAAGGCTCAATAAGTCAATCATGTCTTTGTTGTACTGTTTCTGTGTGGCTTCGAATGCTTTCGCAACGGCGCCGCTTATCTTTGTAAGGTCAAATTCCGCAATCTGACCGTCTCTCTTGATTACCTGAAACATTGATAAATCCTCCCAGACAATATCAATTTTTTTGATCGCCCCTTACGGCGGCTTTTAACATTGTACCAGATGCTTGTTCTTTCGTCAATGGACAAAAATACCATATATTGCGTTTCATTTTCTACTCGCACGCAATATATGGTGTTTTATCGGTACTTTTCCAGTATTTTAAATTTTTAAAATAATTACGATACCAGGGGCAAAAGGTCAAAAAGCTGTTCGTCCATGCATCAGGGATTTAACGGCCGCCCCGGTATATGTGTATACACTTCCATGGGCACGTAGGCCTTGATGATGATGCCTTCCCCGGTATATTCTTCTGAAAGCAGCTGTCCCCGGTTGCGGATCAGCTGAATGGAACCGGCCTGGCTGTAATCCAGCACCCGCTCAATATAGATCTGGCCTTTCTGCAGGATTTCACTTAAGATCTCCTCCAGCTCTTCTAAGCCTTCTCCCGTCTTTGCGGAAACGCACACGCTGTAATCCGCCTGGAAATCCCGGACTCTAGTCTTCTCTGCAAGCTTGTCCTGCTTGTTGAACACCGTCACCACAGTCTTATTCTCCACGCCCAGCTCCTTTAAGGTCTCATAGACCACTGCCATCTGCATATCCATCTGAGGATTGGACGCATCCACTACATGAATGATAATATCTGCGTATTTGGCTTCCTCCAGGGTACTCTTAAAAGCCTCAATCAGATGATGGGGCAGTTTCCGGATAAATCCTACGGTATCTGTCAGCAGAACTTCCTGGGCTCCTGGAAGCTTCAAAAGTCTGGTAGTCGTATCCAGTGTGGAGAACAGCATATCGTCCTCCAGAATGTCTGCATGGGTCAAGGCATTTTCCAGGGAACTTTTTCCTGCACAGGAATAGCCCACCAGGGCTGCCACTTTCACATGATTTCGTTTTCGGTTGGTACGCACCAACTCTCTGTGGCGTTCCACTTCTTTTAACTCCTGCTTCAGCTGACCGATGCGCCCGTGAACCAGACGCCGGTCCATCTCCAGCTTTTTCTCTCCAGGTCCTCTGGTGCCGATGCCGCCGCCAAGCCTGGAAAGAGAATTGCGAAGACCTACCAGTCTGGCTGCCCGGTATTTTAGCTGGGCAAGCTCTACCTGGATCTTTCCCTCGCTGCTCACAGCCCTTCCTGCAAAAATATCCAGAATCAAAAGGGTCCTGTCAATCACCTTGCAGTCTAAGATCTGCTCCAGATTGTTTAACTGGGCAGGCGACAGCTCATCGTCACAGATCACTCCTGTGGCATTGGTCTCTATCAGCATTTCCCGCAGTTCTTCCAGCTTTCCTTTTCCAAGGTAGGTGCCCGGATGCACTGCTTCTCTGGCCTGAATCAGGGTGCCGCACACACGGGCCCCTGCGGTATACGCCAGATCTGCCAGCTCCTGGACAGATTCTTCCGTCCGGTCCCCGTCACTGGTCTTCACTGCTGCGAGAATATAGCTCTCTTCTTCTTTCTTTAATTCAATCAACCGTATAGAATCCTTTCCCCGCACTGCTTAACGGCTCTGCAGAAACTCGTACTCTCTCTGGCCTTTCTCATCTGCCGGATATTCCTGAACATAGGCTGCCGCCTTTTCCTTGGCAGAAGCAAAGTCCCCTTTCTTTTCCAGGGCTGCAATAGCATTAAACGCAAGCTCCTGCTTTCCTTTTTCGCCATCCAGGGCAAGGCCTCTTTCGATGTTGGAAAGGGCAGAATCATAGCTGCCTTCTGCAATGTCGCAGAGCACCAATCCATTGATGCTCTCCGGTGTCTCGCCGTATTTCTCCCCATAATTCTGGTACATCACTCTGGCATGGGACGTGTCATCAAGCTTTAAATACACTCTTCCCATAAGAAGCAGACAGTCCGCATCCTCATTCTCCACAGCAGATGCCAGCATGGCCTTGGCATTGTCATATTCCCCAAGATAGTAATAAATCCGGCCTTTCTGGTAGGCAGTATCCGGGCCGGAGCCCTGAATGTTCAGCGCCTGCTGCAGATAGGTATCTCCCTCTGCGGAAAGATCCTGCTCATCATAGCACTCATAAATGTCCAACAGCATCTCATAATCTTCCGGGCAGAGCGTGGCCGCTGCCTTAAACTCTGTGGCGGCATTCTCCCGGTCTCCCTGAATCAGAAGACACGCCCCTTTCATATAATGGGCCTGGCCTTCATTCTCCAGCTTCAAAATCTCATCGCACACCGCGGATGCTCCGCTGTAGTCTTCTTCCTTATATAATGCAGACGCCTTATAATAGAAAAGATCTTTTCTGGTCTGCTTCATCTTATCATCGGTATTGGCCAGGGCCTGGTCAAAGGCTGTCACAGCGCCCTCTAAGTCATTCTCACCCATACAGGCAATGCCCTGTCCTCTATAAGCCTCCGTCAGATACTCTCCTGCATCTGCCACCTGCTCAAAATATGTCTTTGCCTGGGCATATTCTCCATTTTCCAGGGCGGTCATCCCACTCTCCAGACTGTCCCTGACCTCCTGGCTGGGACCGCACCCTGTAAGAACTGCGGCAAAAACAGCCAGAAGGCACAACCGCATCTTCTTCATGCCGTTCCTCCTGTCTTCCGGTCACGCTGCGTAAACGCGTGTCTGGTACTTAGTATAGCAGACTTCTTTCCAAATGTACATAGAAAGCTTTCCACAAAAGTTTCCACAAACTATCCACATTTATAATACACAGATCTCCTGATATTGTGGTCGAAAGATGCCTTACGGATTGTTCCGTACTTCGTACTCCCACCTGAATCACTTTCTTACGCAGCGAAACAGCAAGTGTTTCACTGCTGATTGAACCAACACCGGAACTATGCTACACTAAAAGCAAAAAGGGGGTGCCTCTATGCCGCGTATTATTTTTCATATTGATGTCAATTCTGCCTTTTTAAGCTGGACTTCCGCGGAAAATCTCCGCACAGGTGCCGGGCCGGATCTTCGCACCATTCCTGCAGTCATTGCCGGAGACCAGGCTTCCCGCCACAGCATCGTTCTTGCCAAATCTATCCCGGCGAAGGCTTACGGCATTTACACCAGCCAGCCCATTGCCCAGGCCAAACGGCTCTGCGGCGATCTCATCGTGGCTCCGCCTGACCGGAAACTCTATTCCAGGTGCAGCCATGCGCTGATGAATTACCTGCGCACCCTGACCCCGGATATTGAACAATTAAGCATTGATGAATGCTTCCTGGATTTTACCGGCATTGCACATCTGTATGAATCCCCGGTAAAAGCCGCCCATGAAATCAAAGATACCATCCGGAAACGCTTCGGTTTTACCGTCAATGTGGGAATTTCTTCCAATAAATTGCTGGCAAAAATGGCTTCGGATTTTGAAAAGCCGGACAAAGTCCATACCCTCTTCCCAGAAGAAATTCATAAAAAAATGTGGCCCCTTCCTGTATCCAGCCTGTACATGGCAGGCCATTCTTCCACAGCCACCCTGGAAAAACTGGGCATCCGCACCATCGGTGAGCTGGCCCTGTCGGACCCTGCCCTGATTTCTCTCCACTTAAAAAGCCATGGACGCACCCTCTGGGAATACGCCAATGGCATCGAAGATTCTCCGGTCCTGTCCACCAGAGCCGCTGCTAAGGGAATCGGCAGCTCCACCACCCTCTCCCAGGACCTGACGGATGTTTCCGAGGCAAAAAAAATTCTGAAAAATCTGGCAGAAGGCATTTCCACAAGGCTTCGTGCAAAACATGTCCGTGCCGGAAGTATCTGCGTGGAAATCAAATATGCGGACTTTGTATCCACTTCCCGGCAGACCCAGCTGTCCACTCCGGCAGACACCACAGAGCAGATCTGCCGCACCGCTTTCGTCCTGTTTGACCAGCTCTGGAACCAGACACCCATCCGGCTGCTTGGCATCCGTACTTCCCGGCTCACGGACGTCAGCGAGCCGGTGCAGCTCTCCTTATTTGACCTGGAGCCAAAAGCCGCCGCTTCCTCCAAGAAACAGAAAAAGCTGGAAGAAGCCCTGGATGCCATCCGGGACCGCTACGGAAAAGATGCCGTTATCCGGGGAGACCAGGCGCTTACCAGCGCTTTGAAGAAATCCCCCAGGCAGACGTCACATTGATCACCAGAGGCTCCGTACCTCTGTTTTCATAGCAGCGTTCCTTCTCTGCGAAGACATGTACGGCATCTCCCTGGGCTACTTCATAGCATTCGTCCTCCATCTCAATGGTCAGGATTCCCCTGGATACCATGATGTATTCTTCCGTATTTTCTCCTTTTGCTCCTGCACGATATACGCCTCCCGGCTGAATTTCCACCGCATACCCTTCAAAATTCCGGTGCTTTTCATATGGAAAATACATATAAATCCTGCACTCTCCCTGGGTTTCCTCTGCTGCTGCCAGCGACTTTGGAATCACAGACACTGCCGGTCTTGGCTCTTCAATCAGCTCCTCCAGGGGCACTTTGATCCCCTCAATGATCTTTCCAATGGTACTCACAGTAGGGTTGGATTCCCCCCTCTCAATCTGCCCCAGCATACTTTTGCTCACACCTGTTTGTTCCGCCATTCTGTCCAGACTCATGTTCTTGGCCTTACGGATCCTTTTTAAATTTGCCGCAATGTTTTTATCCAGCATACTCATACTTTCGCATCCTTTCTCCTAGAGCGTGCTTGAAAAATACTTTCTGTAAGATGTACGTCACAATTTGTGGAAGATTTTGTCTGAATGAGAGCGGCGCAGCGGGCTGCGTCAGCCGGATGAGGACAAAATTCTGCGCAAAATGGGCGTGCAGACTGCAGGAATGATTTTTCAAACACGTTCTAAAATTTTTGCAAACTAAAAAAGGAAGAAACCGCCAAAGCAGTCTCTCCCTTGAGAACATTTTCTTATTTCTGATGGATATATCTTAATCATTTCTCTTTGATCCGTCAAGTTTTTTCTGGGATTTTTTCCTGGGTCTGGAACCTGCCTTCTTCGGCACCTTCTTTACAGACCACCCAAAAGTCCCCAATTTTTTCCCAAGTCCGGTGTATTCTCCGTGGGAATATGCCAGAAGTCCGGTCTGGTTTAAATGGAATTTTCCCTTTTCATCCATGTAGGCTTCATCCACATGGACAGCCACTACTTTTGCCAGAAACATATGATGGGATCCAAGCTCCTCCACCTTTTCTACCACACACTCCAGATTCACCGGGCATTCCCCGATCATGGGTGCCCCGATCTTGGAGGATGGTTCCGGCGTCAGATGCATATCCTGAAATTTGTCGGTATCTCTGCCGGAGCGCACCCCGCAGTAATCCACCGCTTCTGCCAGTTTCTCCGTGGTCAGGTTGATGACAAATTCGCCTGTTTCCCGGATAATGTCATAAGAATACCGCTCCGGCCGCACGGAAATATAGGCCATCGGCGGATTGGTGCACACCGTTCCCGTCCACGCCACTGTAATGATGTTGGGCTTTTCTCCTTGCCGCTGGCAGCTGACCATTACCGCAGGAAGCGGATACAGCATATTTCCTGGCTTCCATTCCTGTTTTGCCATAGTTTCTTCTCCTTTTTCTGCCTACTGCTGCAGGACACTCATAAATGCCGGAATCAGCTGTTTCTTTCTGGACACCACGCCTGGAAGCTTCACCGCCGGTCCCGGTGTCTCCAGATGAAAAGCCTCTGCTGCCAGCTGCTGGCTGTCGCCGCCGTAACACAGCAGTTCCGTGGACTCATGGATAATGTCTGTGAGCATGAAAAACAGCATGGTCTCCCCGTGGGTTCCCAGATTCTTTTCCATATAGGGAATCAGGCGCTCCTTGATCTCCTCTAACTCCTCCGGATTCATAGAGTTAATCTGTCCTACGCCAAAATTCGCCTTGTTCAGTTCAAATTTTTTGAAATCCTGATAAAAAATTTCTTCCGGTGATTTGCCTCTTAAATTGCTGCCTGCCGCAAACATTTCTGTTGCAAACTGCTCACAGTCAATCCCTGCAATCCTTGCCAGATCCTCTGCTGCCCCTCTGTCCAGAGCAGTACAGGTAGGAGAACGGAACATCAAAGTGTCGGAAATAATGGCCGCACACAGAAGCCCTGCAATGTTTCCCGGAATCTTCAGCTTCCGCTCCTGGTAAATCTGATACAAAATTGTAGCGGTACAGCCCACCGGCTGGTTTCGGAAATACACCGGAGCCATGGTCTCTAAGGAACCAATTCTGTGGTGGTCAATGATTTCCAGAATCTCCGCATCCTGAATGTTGTCCACTGCCTGGGAAGTCTCATTGTGATCCACCAGAATCACCCTGCGCCGCTTAATGCCCAGCAGGTTCCGTCTGGAAACCATGCCCACATACCGGTCGTGTTTGTCTAATACCGGGAAATCCCGGTAACGCTTTTTCGTCATAATATCCTTGATGGACTCGGTATAATCATCCAGATGGAAGGTAGTAAGATGATTTTTTTTCATAAAAAACTTCACCGGCATACTCTGGTTGATGAGTCGTGCTACCGTGTACGTGTCGTGGGGCGTGCTGATGACCACGCAGATCCGATCTTCTGCCAGCCGCTGAATGGTTCTGGACACCGGCGCTCCCTCGCACACAATGATGCAGCTGGCGTTCATCTCAATGGCACACAGCTGGGATTCGTAGCGGTTTCCCAGAATTACCAGATCATTTTCTTCAATATAATTTTCCATCAGATCCGGGTTCGCCGCTGCAATGACCACTTTTCCAGAGGTAAAATATCCATGCTCATTTCCCACAATCATGGTACCGTCCAGGGTCTCTAAAATATTTTTATATTGGGTCCTGGCCGTGGACAAAATCGCATTGTCGTACACGTCCATGTAGGACTGGGCAATGTCGCTGATAGTGATCAGGCCTTCCAGCATATTTTCTTCCTTTACAATGGGAAGGGTATTGACATTTTCTGTACGCATGAGATTCCATGCTTTTTTCAGAGAAATGTGGCTGGTCACACCGTCAATGTAACGGATGTCCATATCCTTGACCCTGGTTCCCACATTGGGAACATACCCCGGCGCATCCACCTGAAAGCGGTCCAGCACATACTGAGTTTCCTGGCTGATCTGCCCTGCCCGCTTTGGGATAAATTCTCCGTCTTCTGTACGGTTTTTGATATCTGCATACGCAATGGCGGAACAGATGGAATCCGTGTCAGGGTTTTTGTGTCCGATAATATATGTTTTCTGTTTGAATGTTCTTTCCATGGAAACCTCTTTCCTGTAATCAATGATAACCTTCTTCATGAAATCGTAACGATTATAGCACGCTTCTCTCATTTTTTGAAGCAGATCAGTTGAATTTCCTGACAGAAAATGGTATAAACGTAAGTAATGATGCCGCTTTTTCACCATCTGAAACCGGCATTCTATTTCGTATTTATAAGGAGGAAACTATGTCTGAAGAATTAAACATCACCCCGGAAGCAGCTGCTCCCACAGAGAGCATGGACGATTACGCAGCAGAACTGGAAGCATCTTTCAAGCAGATCCGCGAGGGAGATATCCTCACCGGAACCGTCATCGGCGTTTCTGAAAATGGCGTTACCCTGGATCTGAAATACTACACCGATGGTCTGATCCGTCCGGAAGATTTTTCCATTGATCCTTCCTTCAACCTGAAAGAAAATGTACACGTAGGCGATGAAATTTCCGCTACCGTGATCCGCCGTGACGACGGAGAAGGCCACATTCTCCTTTCCGCAAAGGAAGCCAATGAACAGCTGGCATGGGACAAGCTGAACACCTATCTGGAAGAAAAGACTCCTCTTACCGTAAAAGTCGGCGGCATTGTCAAAGCCGGTGTGGTTGCCTATGTAGAAGGCATCCGCGGATTTATCCCCGCTTCCAAACTTTCCCTGAACTATGTGGAAGATCTGGACGAGTGGCTGGGCCGTGAGATTCAGGTGCAGGTCATCACCGTGGATGAAGAATCCAAGAAACTGGTGCTTTCCGCCAAAGAACTGCTCCGTGAAAAAGAAGCTGAGGAGCGCAAAGCCAAAGTTTCCAATGTAGAAGTCGGCCTGGTAACCGAAGGTACCGTAGAATCTGTGAAAGATTACGGCGCATTCGTCGATCTTGGCAACGGCCTGTCCGGTCTGGTACACGTATCCCAGATCAGCGACAAACGTGTGAAAAATCCAGCTTCCGTTTTAAAACCCGGTGACAAAGTAAAAGTAAAAGTCATCGCTGTCAAAGACGGCAAACTGAGCCTCAGCATGAAAGCTTTAAAAGACGTTGCTGCCGAAGAAATCCAGGAAGAAGCCTTTGATCTTCCCCAGACAGAAGAGCTTGGTACCAGTCTTGGTTCTCTCTTTGCCAATTTAAAGTTCTAACACTTCATCAATCATAAGCAGTTTTATACAAAAACAGGTCTGTTATAGTCCTGTTTTTCGTTGTATTTTACAATAAGTTTATTATGTGTTCACAATTTGTTCATAACTAATTGCTATACTATATTCATCTCGAAAGAGAGGTTGGTCAGTCTTATGGCGTAATGTTTTCATTACAACATAGATAAATTTTTTCATAATAGCCCCGGTGTACCAGACGCCGGGGCACTCCTCATTTTATAGGCTATTTTTTCGGATTGACCAGATTGACGGTATCCAGTCTGCACAGCCCATAGGTTTTCACCATTTCTTCTGCCTTTTTAAGAGCTGCCGGATTCCAGACTTTTTCCGGCTGGTGGGCATCTGCCCCAAAGATCACTTTATTTCCCACTTCTCCTGCGATTTTCCAGAATACCGGATTTGGGTAGTGGCGCTTATCCCAGATTCCCAGGAAATTGATTTCCAGGGGAATGTCTTTTTTTTTCGTTTCCTCGCAGAGTTTCCGCATCCATTTGTCATAAACCGCCGGATCCCCGGTAAAATTCAGCAGATCCGGATGGGCAAAATAGGTAAAACATCCGGTGCGAAGGGCTTCTAAGGACTGTTCCACATACCGCGCCAGACGGCTTTCTTCGCTGGTGGGCTGTCCATTGAAAGGCTCCCCGATTTCGTTGTTTACAAAATGCTGTCCCAGGAGAAAATATTCCATAGGGTACGGCTCCATCATCCGCAGCAGCTGTTCAAAATAAGCCGGATAGTATTCCACTTCCAGTCCCAGATGGATCTCGATGTCTTTGCGGTACTCTGCTTTCAGCCCCAGAATGGTGTTCACATAGTCCTCCAGCTGTGCCAGTTTCATTTTGACAGTACTCACATAATTCCCTGCATAGGGCATGGGCGTGTGGTCTGAAAAGCCCAGAATCTGAAGGCCGCCTTCAATGGCTTTTTCCACATATTCCCGTTCTGTGCCTGACGCGTGCATACAGCGCCAGGTATGGGTATGATAGTTAGCGATCATTACAGTTCAATTCCTTTTCTTGCCCGCTGTCCTTTTTCAAAAGGATGTTTGATTTTGCGAATCTCTGACACATAATCTGCCGCATCGATCATCTTCTGGCTTGGGGTATTGCCTGTCAGGATCACTTCCAGATTTTCCGGTTTGGAGGCCAGGAAATCCAGCACCAGCTGCTCATCCAGAAGCCCTGCGGAAATGGTGTAAATGGTCTCATCCATGAACAGCACATCGTAATGTTCCTCTGCCGCTTTCTTAGTCACCATCTGAAACTGGCTGTTGTAAAATTTTCTCCGCTCTGCCTTCTCCTCTTCGGTCATCTGAAAACTGAATTTTTCCTGTTCCAGTCCGTCCACAATGGTGATGTTTGGCACCTTTTCCAGGATTTTCCGCTCGCTGGTTTTATTATTTTTCATGAACTGGTACAGCAGAACCCGGTATCCGTATCCGGCGGCTCTGGTGATCAGCCCCATTCCTGTCGTTGTCTTTCCTTTTCCATTTCCATAATAAATATGAATCAGACCTGTTTTGTCAATCATCTTTTTATCCCCTTCCTGAAATAATTGCTATGAAAGCCAGTTACTGCGCACCCGGCAGGCATGGCTGCCGTCCAGGGCTCCTCTACATATGAAAGCCAGTTACTACGCGCCTCTGGCGCTCCCGTAACTGCCAAGCGAATTCGTAAACCGGACTATCGTCCTTTTTACTCATTCGCTCTTGCCTGTCCGATATCCATGAACTCGCCCATGCAAGCATGGCTCCTTCATGGCTGCCGTCCAGGGCTTTCATACGAAAAAAACACTGCAGAGGCATCCCTCCACAGTGTTCAGTATAGCAAATTTTTCTTTATAAATCCAGCTTCATATCCCCTTTACGGATCCATCCTTTTTTCCGCATAAATTCGGAAATTCCAAGGGTCACCACAGCTGGAAGCACAAAATGCATCAGAAGAATCTTGATCAGTACCATCACAGCTCCTTCTTCTGGAACCATCACTTGCCAGGTCATGATCTGTCCTACCAGGCCGGCGGTTCCCATACCAGAACCCGTAGCGTTACTGGTCATTTTAAATACCAGCGTGCCAATGGGGCCTAAGATGGCGCTGGATAAAATCACCGGAAGCCAGATCACCGGCTTCTTCACAATGTTTGGCACCTGCAGCATGGAAGTTCCAATGCCCTGTGCCAGAAGGCCTGCCGCTTTATTTTCCCGGTAGCTTGCCACTGCAAATCCAACCATGTTGCAACAGCATCCCACGGTAGCCGCACCCGCTGCCAGACCGGACAGATTCAAAATCACGCCAAGAGCCGCGGAGCTGATGGGCAATGTCAGAATCATTCCCATCAATACAGATACCACAATTCCCATCAAAAACGGCTGCTGCTCGGTTCCCCAGTTGATCAGGCTTCCAAGACTGGTCATCATTCTGGAAATGGGCGGTCCCACCAGAAGTCCTACTGCACAGCCTGCTACAATGGTCACAATGGGTGTCACCAGAATGTCCACTTTCGTCTTGCCAGAAACCAGATGTCCGGCTTCAATAGCCACATATGCAGCAATAAACGCACCCAGCGGTTCTCCCGGTCCTGCCAGCTGTACCACACCGTCTACCAGCACTGTTCCAGCTAAAATCTTGCTGGCAAATCCGCCTGCCATACCTGCCGTTGCTGCGGAAAGCACCACCAGAGGCGGCTCTTTGAATTTATAAGCAACTCCCACTCCAATGCCTGCGCTGGTCATGGCCGCCGCCAGTTTTCCTGCAAGGTAGGTGATCTCCCCCACCTGTCCTCCAATCAAAGTTCCCACCTGCTGAATGATCGTTCCCACAATCAGCGTGGAAAACAGTCCCAGTGCCATGCCGCTGAGCCCGTCAATAAAGACTCTGTTCAGCCACTTCTTTAACCATTCCATGTTTTTCTCCTTCTTTTTCAGCCTTTCCGTACTGCAGTCCTGCTCTTTGTGCAGCATTTGCTTTACATTTCGGCTTTACTACTGTCTTGTCAGTTGAATAGTCTACCATACATTCTTCTGAAACGCAACCCCGAATCTTACTTTACAATTTTCTCATCTTATTATATGATAATGTAGAATTTCGAAAGTGCACAGCACGGAGCAATCCGTGGGCATTTTCATAAAGATGTTGGAGTCAAAAGATGCCTTACGGATTGTTCCGTACTTCGTATCTTCGTATTCACTACGGTCGGTGCTAAACGTGTGCCACTGGCACACAGCACCGCACAATCTTGGCATCTTATAAATGAATCGCAAGGAGTTTTTCATGAAATTACAAAAGCCGCACAACCTGCTTTTCCGCCTTCTCCAAATCGGCGCTGTTGCCGGAATGGCAGGCCTGTTATACTGGGAGGCTTCTGCCACAGACAGACAGAATCCGGTTCTGCCTGCTCTGTCCACAGAAGCTGTTTCCGAAGATACTGAGTCCTCCCAGGGTTTCACGGAGAAAATCACGGAAACCACTGCTCTGTCAGAGACTGAAACCACCCTTGAATCTTTTTCTGAAACAGCATCTGAGACTGCTTCTGAAACGGAAACCCTTTCTGAGTCCGAATCGGAAATGGAAACCGAAACGGAATCCGAGGCTGAGGCAACGTCTGAATCCAGATTTTCTCTGCTTTTTCAAAACGGCGTTCCTTCCCTGGAAGAATTGGAAGCCGCTCTCCACTGCTGGATACCTTACGTGCTGAATCCTGCTTATGCAGAACAGCTCTCCTGGGAGAAGCTGGAAGCTTCTCTGGAAGAAAAAATTGACAGCTGCCAGGGCACCTGGTCTCTCTGCTTAAAAGACCTTTCCACGGGAAACACCATCACCATCCACGATGAGCCCCAGGCATCCGCCAGCCTCATCAAGCTGTATATTATGGGCGCTGTCCTGGAAAAGGCTTCCGAAGATGGCCTGCTTCCCCTGATGTATTCTTCCAGTCTGGAAACTGACCAGACCCAGAATCTGCAGGAACTTCTCAATGAAATGATTGTCATCAGTGACAATGACGCTGCCAACCGTCTGGTGGAGTATCTGGACGAAGATGGAAACCATGCATCCGGCATGGAAAAGGTGAATGATTTTATCAAACGCCACGGCTTTTCCGATACCGTTCAGTACAATGGCCTGGGAAATTCCGACTACTGGTACGACATTGAAACCCCGAATCAGACTTCCGCCAAGGATTGTGTAAATTTCCTGGAACAGGTGTATGACGGAACCCTGGTTTCCCACCTGGCTTCCCGTTTTATGGAAAGCCTTCTGATGAACCAGGAGATCACTTACAAAATCGCCGCCAGCCTGCCAGAGGATGCCATCACCGCCAGCAAATCCGGAGAAACCAATGACACTGAAAACGATGCTGCCATTGTATTCTCCCCAGGCGGAGACTACATTCTCTGCATCCTCTCCACCGCCCTGGATCCCGACCCAGATCCCGATGCCGGAATGGTGCATCTGGCAGTGGATGAACTCCATGAACTGTCGCAGATGGTTTATGAATATTTCAATTAGACGGACAGAAAAACATCCTCCGGAAGCGAAAAAGAACGTTTCCTGGAGGATGTGTAAGTTTTCTAGTTATTCTTTAATACTTTGCTACCAGTTCTGAAATTTTCTTTGTAATGTAACGGCCATAATTTACATCATTAACCGTTCTGTCTGTATAGATACCAACATCATAATACGTATTATTTGCTGAAGTCAACATCGGACCTCCTTGCTTATCTAGCTATTTACTCTCTCATACTGTGTGTAAATGGTAATTCCTGCTTTTGTCTTTTTAAAACCTCTTATTAAATAATCGCTAAAATATATTCTCTCATCTATATCTATATTTCCTATGCGATATTTCCATTTTACCTGATTTTTGTTATAAATCACTTTTAACTTGTGATATTTTCTAACATCATCATGATTATGAGACTGAACTCCGTATATTATGTATCCATCTGCATCTTCAATTTTTTCCCACCTCAATGGCTGTACAAATACATATTCTCCTTCTGATCTGTCAGGGAAAGCATATATTTTTGTCTTTTTCCGCTGGAAGCCATTGGTATGCAGCGTAATTTTATACTGGTAGGTTTTCTTTCCTACTTTTACAACCAATGTACATTTTCCCGGTAAAAGTCCTTGAATTAAGAAACGGCCATTTTTCTGTTCCTCTATGTTTACGATTCTTTCTCTTGTTTTTAGATGAAGCCAATTTAAAATGCTCCATTCAATCTCCTGGTTTTTCTTTGCCTTTACCTGAACCGTGGTTGCTGTTCCACATTTCAGGTCGATTTTCTTTACAGCAGCAGTCTGCCTGCCTCCCGTCTCTGCCGCATACACCTGATCTGCACTTACCACACTTGAAAACAGCAACATGCAGACGCACAACAAACACATGAACTTTTTCATTTACCCACACTCCTTTTCTTTTTTGTACAAATGTTACATTCCCTTATTTTTCCTGCTTCCTCCTTTGTTTCACTTATACCATTTATTATGATTATTTTTAATCATTTTTCGTTATTTTATATAAATACATGATTTTGCACAATTTTTCTTTTGTTATATTATCTATTTTTACTTTTCCATCACCGACTAATTTAATATATTTCATACAAAACGTGTAATTGCTGTTTTTTACATTATATAGGACGCTCCCGTCTTTACTTTCCCTCCGAAATTCGCTATACTTGAAGTCACTTAACACACAAACACACCTGCCGTTTGCGGCAGTTTTGATCGGGAGGTACCATTATGTTTCGTTTATGGGGAAGAATCTGGCAGTCCAATCACATGAAGCAGGACTATGTTTATGAGGACGCCACCGCAGATACCCGCACGCACAAAATTTTTGCTGGGATTGATGAATTCTGCAGGCAGTTTGATTTGAGCAAACCCATCTGGCTGGACTCCAATATTTCTGAATTTCAGCGTCACAGCAAGACTCGCTTTTCCCAGGACAACTTCATCGACGCCATTGATTTTGATTATCTGGAAATTCAGGTGCTGGAGGAAGACTGAACAGGGCGGCACCACCATACATGAAAGTCAGCTGCTACGCGCCTTTGGCACTCCCGCAGCTGCCGCCGTATTCGTAATTCGGGCTATCGCCCTGCTTACTCATACGGTCTAGCCTGTCCGATATCCATGAATTCGCCCATGCAAGCATGGCTCTTTCATGGCTGCTGTCCAGGACTTTCATAGTAAAAAGGAAGGATGTCTCCGGCTGCAGTCCGGCAGAATTCCTTCCTTTCTTTATATCTTTACACGATTCGGTTGCGGCTTTCTCCCTGGAAGAACGCCTGAATGTTGGCATACACTTCTTCTAACAGCCTGGCCCTGGTCTCCACGGGTGCCCAGGCAATGTGGGGCGTGATGATCAGCTTTGTGCTGTTCTGAATACGAAGCAGCGGATTGTCTTCACGCATGGGCTCCGCACACAGCACATCCAGTCCTGCCCCCGCAATCTCTCCCGTTTCCAGTGCCTCTGCCAGATCCGCTTCCTTCACAATCGGCCCTCTGGCCAGGTTCAGAAAAATCGCAGAGTTTTTCATTTTCCGGAAGGCTTCCCGGTCAAACAATCCTTCCGTAGCCGGTGTCAGCGGCGCATGAACAGACAGAATATCCGATTCTCTCAGGAGCGTGTCCAGATCCACCTGCTCATACGGCTCCTGGCGCGGACTTCCGGACATGGAGTGATAACGCACACGGCATCCAAACGCTTCCGCGATTCCGGCCACCTTGTGGCCAATGGCTCCCATTCCGATAATGCCCCATTCTTTTCCTGCCAGTTCATGGAACCGCTCCTGAATATGGGTGAAGGTATCACTGGAGCAGTAATCCCCCCGTTTTACATAGGCGTCATAATAGGCAAGCTTATGCATCACGTAAAACAGCAGTGCAAACGTATGCTGCGCCACTGCATCCGTGGAATACCCGGCCACATTCGCCACTGCGATTCCTCTGCTCTTTGCATACTCCTGGTCAATCATGTTGTAGCCCGTGGCCGTAATGGCAATCATTTTCAGATGACTTGCCCTGCCAAGGGTCTGCGCATTCATGTTGATCTTATTGACAATAACCACGTCAGCGTCTTCTACCCGCCCGCAGGTCTCTTCGCCTGTGCTGGTCTCATAGCGCACCACCTCTCCTAACTTTTCAAAAGGTGAAAAGTCCATATCTGCTCCTAAGGTTCCTGCTTCCAGAAATACAATCTTCATCTCTTCCGTCTCCTCTCTTGTATACACTGCTGTTACGTCTTTCCTGCGTTCATTTTACCAGACCCCCTTTTTTGTTTCAAGACTCTCTGATTAGGCTCACGATAAAAATTCTTTCAGGACTTCCCGGATCACCCGTTCCTGTTCTCCCGGCTCCATCTGTTTTAAGATCTCGGTGTTGCGCTCCTTTTCCCTGGCAGCCGCTGATTCACTGAGCCCTTCTTTTAACCGGGTCAGGTTTTCTTTTAATTCCCTCTTGTCTTTCTCGGCTTTGGACTCTTTTAATTTCAGCTGGCGGTCTCTTGCCGCCGGCATAAATCTGGATTTTGTTTCTTCTTTTTCTTTCTTTTTATCATGCTCTGCGGCTGCCGCTGCTTCTATCACGCCGCTGCCTGCTCCTGCACCCATTGTCTCTGCATTTCCCGTTCTTCCAGAAATCTGGCAGATATTTTCCAGATAGTCCAGCATTCTGGTTTCCAGGTTTCTTTTCTTATACTGAATATCCGCCAGCACATGAACCACTCCCACCACAGCTGCCGCTGTTGCTCCAAAAATCAGGTACTGCTGTGCCAAAACAGAAGCCCTTCCAAGATGCTGAAATCTCATCAGATACCAGCCTGCCGCTCCAAGAAGCAGTGCCGCTGCCGCCGCAAACAGCCCCGTCCTCTGCCAGCCGTGAAGGCTTTGTCCCATGGTCCGGTACTCCATCAGGCTGCTTTCTACCAATAACACCGGATTGGGGCTTGCGCCCGCTCTCTGCCGGATGCGCTTCATCAGTTTTCCCTGGGCCTGTCCGCCCCTGGCTGCATCTTTCCACAGTCCTGTGTAGACTCTTCCCAGAAAGATCTGGCTGGCTGCTCCTAAAATACCAAGAACCGCCATTGCATAAAACAAGGTATTTGTCTCCATAATGAACTGTAACATAATGAATCCCCCTTTTGGATGTGCACCGCCATGCTGCAGTGTGGTTTGTCGGGCGCCGGCCGCCTGTCCCTGCCATTATTATCCGGATTCTGAAATTTTGCAAGCAGATTTTATCGACAAAAAAAGCCTGGAAACAGGCATTTTCCAGGCCTTTTTGAAGGATGAACCTCTTTAGAAATACCAGCAGGTATCTCACATTTTTTATGCATCCAGTTCCAGGAGACGCTCTACCAGACGCACGCTGGCTTCTGCTGCATTGCGCTCAAATACGTTATAATCCATGGATGCGCTGTCGTCGGCTTTGTCTGAAATGGCTCTTAACACCACAAAAGGAACCTTGTTCAGCCATGCTGCATGGGCAATGGCTGCGCCTTCCATCTCTGTGCAGAAAGCGTCGAAAGTTTTTACGATCCGCTCCTTGACCTCCTTGCTGCTGACAAACTGGTCACCACTGACCACTCTTCCATGAAATACCTGAATTTCAGGATTCACTTCTTTACAAGCTTTCTCAGCCAGTTCACACAGACGTGCATCTGCCTCAAAAGACTCGATGCCAAGCTGTGGAACCACTCCCGGCTTGTAACCGAAGATTGTGGCATCCATATCGTGGTACATCAGATCTGTAGAAATCACAATGTCTCCGATGTTGATCTCATTTCTTAAGGATCCTGCAATGCCGGTATTGATCACGGCATCTACGTGAAATTCTCCGACCAGGATGCAGGTGCACACTGCTGCGTTGACTTTGCCAATGCCGCTCTTCACCACAACGGCTTCATGTCCGGAAAGAACTCCTTCACAGAATTCCATATTTGCTCTGGTGACGGTTCTGCGGATAGTCATATGTTTTTTCAGGGTTTCTACTTCGATGTCCATGGCACCGATGATTCCGATTGTACTCATAATCTTCTGCTGTTCCTCTTCTTTCTATAGAAATATCAAGGTGATTATACCACCATTACGCCTTCCCTGCCAGCCAAAATCTGTTACGCATACCCATATTTTCTGTTCTGTTTTTTCAGGAACCACGCAGTCACCACTGCTGCCAGAATTTCCGCTGCCGCAATGGACATCCAGATGCCGTCCAGCTGCCAGATCAGTGGGAAAATCAGCACGGAATATTTCTTCTTGCAGTTCTTTCTGCCCAGCGATATACTGTTTTATAAGAACATTTTTAGGAGTTATGTATGAAAAAGCGTCCTGTTACCCTGCGGGTTCAGATTTTATCCGCCCTCCTTTTCCTGACTCTGACGGCCACCCTGACGGTTTCCTTTGCTGCCTGGCATGTATGCCGGAATAAGATCGAAGAAAATTACCGTTCCACATACAAAACCAATCTCCAGACCTACAACAGTATTTTAAGGGACAAGCTGCAGTCTCTCAATGATCTGGCGCGTTCCATCTTTCTGGACGAAGAGTTTCTCGCCGTGTTAAAAACCCCCAATGACCGGGAAAGTCCTTATTACCGCACGTCCGAAGAGCTGGCGGTTGCACGTTCCTGCCGTCAGTTTGAGGCTCAGAGTTCTCTTCTAAGAGGTGTTGCCGTTTTTGACCGGAAAGGCCGGTATTCTTTCTGGAGCAAAACCAATACTTTCTCCGGCGATTACCTGGACTATTATTCCAAAAAAGACTGTACTTTGGAGCAATGGTACCAGACAGCAGAGGAAGCCGGAGGCCTGGAAGTCTATTTCAGCGGAAATGTCCTTTCTTCTTCCTCCACACCAAATACGCTTTCCCTTGTAAAGGAAATCCGTGATCTCCAAACCAGAGAACCCCTTGGCATGGTGGTGGTGCTCTTAAGCCGCTCTTTTTTAAGCACACCTCTGGTTGGAAGCGGAACGGATTATGACAGCGATACGCTGATGATTCTGGATGAACGGGCCAAAGATCCCCTGATCTACCACACCAATTCTCTGGAATATGCACAGGAAATGTATGAAGCCTATGCCTCCCATCCGGACAGCAGCGCTTTTCTTTTTACAGAATGTACCAATTATGTCACTGGATGGAAGATTGTAAACGGCATTTCCACCGCAGAACTCAGCCGGGAAACTGCTTATCTAAGAACCATTGTCTTTACCACCGCCGCCATTATTTTCGCCGCAGGCCTGCTCCTTTCCAATTTTATCAGCCACCGCATCTACCAGCCTCTTGGCAAACTGGAGCGGGTGATCCGCCAGGTTCGGGACGGCAGCCGTCATATTACAGAAGAATTTGACGACAGTGAAATCGGAGAGATTGGAAATATCCTAAAAGAAACCGTCAATCACAACATCGAACTTTCTGAACGGCTTCTTTCCCTGAAATTAAAAGAACGGGAAGCAGAACTGCAGCTTCTTCAGGCACAGATCAATCCTCATTTTCTCTATAATACCCTGGATTCTATCTACTGCAAAGCAGAAATCCAGAATGAAGCAGACATTGCCCGGATGGTAGGAGCCCTCTCGGATATCTTCAAGATTTCCCTAAGCCGCGGGAGCCGTCAGATCCGTGTCCGTGAGGAACTGAAATACATTGAAAAATATATGGAAATTCAGAACATCCGCTATGAGAACCGTTTTGAACTGATTCTGGATGTGGATGAAGAACTTTTAGATCTCTCGATTATCAAACTCATTCTCCAGCCTTTTGTGGAAAATGCCATGTACCACGGACTGGAGGCCAAAATTGGAAAGGGATTCATCGAGCTGAAAGGGGAACTGATCGGCGACGACATTTACTTCACCATTACCGACGATGGCATCGGCATGAAAAATCCGGAAGAGATTTATTCCGGCTATGGCGTGAAAAATGTGGTTGACCGAATTCATCTGTTTTACGGAGACGCTTACGGCATCACCGTTACCAGTGAATATCAGGTGGGAACTTCTATCCGAATCCGAATTCCTGCCATGAAAGGAGAGCACACCGATGCCAAACCTTGTAGTCATTGATGATGAACGGATCGTGGTCGAATGGGTACGCACGATGATCGGCCGTTCTCACGGAAATTATCAGGTAGTTGGAAGTGCCGGGAACGGCATCCAGGGACTGGCTGTGATCCGCCAGAAAAAACCGGATATTGTGATTACGGACATCCGCATTCCCGGTATGGACGGCCTTTCCCTGATTGAACAGGTCCGCACGGAATTCCCCGGCACTGCTTTTATTGTTATCAGCGGATGGCAGGAATTTTCCTATGCCCAGCGTGCCTTAAAGCTGCAGGTCATGGACTATATTGACAAACCTTTAAACCAGGAAAAACTGTTTTCCGCGCTGGAACGTGCCTCTGCCTTTCTTGCGGATGCCTCCGGGCTTTCCAGTGAAAAAAGCAGGCAGATCTCCAGCCGGATTTTTGAAGAATTTGCCGCACTTCTGGAAAAGGAATCTCCAGAAGCCATTCTTGCCTTTGCGGAGTCAGCCCTGCCCAGACTTTCCGATTCGGAACAGTCTCTGGATTCTCTGAAAGACCACTGTGGAAAAATCATCTACATGACTCTGGAAGCTGTTCAGGAACGCTTTCCCTCTGCCCTTCCTGCCCATACTTTCCAGGCCTATCAGGAGATCCGGCAGCTCCGCAGTTTTGAAGAAGTCCGCCTGTATACTCTGGAAGCCATCCGGGAAGCCTGTATTCCTCTGACTCCCAAGGAACTTTCCCCTGCCAGAAACCGGGATATTCAGACTCTTCTGGATTACATCGGTTCCCATTATACCCAGGACATCGGTCTTGCAGATCTTTCTTCCCTAGTCGATATGAGTCCTGCCGCAGTCAGCACATTTTTCAAGGAACAGGCCGGTATGAGCTACGTCAAGTATCTGACCAAAATCCGCATTGAACATGCCATGGAACTCTTAAAGCAGGGAGCCAAAGCCGCTGAAGCCGGAGAACAGGTCGGCTACAATGATTATCACTATTTCAGTCAGGTTTTCAAAAAGCTGGTACACAAAACACCCACAGAATACCGTGATTCTTTCCGTTCTTCTATATAATTTTTACAACCATATTTTTGAAAATTTAAACATCCATTGAAATTTTTACCACTTTTCTCCCTTTATTTTCCATGTTATGATAGCATCATCAACAAAGAACGTTTCAGCGCGCAGGAAACAGAACTTTCGAAAATGGGGGTAATTGTATTATGAAAAGAAAAGCAATGGCAGCTTTACTTGCAGGAACCATGACCATGGGACTCATGACCGGAAGCCTTTGTGTTTCCGCTGAAGAAGCCCGTACTTTCAAGATTCTTTCCATGTGGGCTGAAGATGACAATGACAGTGGATCTATTTTAAAGAACGTGACCGAAAATTATAAACAGGAAAATCCGGATTTCAATTATGAAATTGAAGTTGTTTCTTCTGATAACCTGAAACAGAAAGTCGCCACTCTGGCAGCTTCTAACGACCTTCCGGATGTCTTCGCCTATGATGCAGGCACTCCGCTGATCGATCTGATGGATGCAGGTCTTGTGGTAAACGTAGGTGAAAAACTGGACGCTCTTGGAGTGGCTGATCAGATTGATTCCGGTGCGGCAGATTTCCTGACCAGACTGACCAATACCGATTCTCTTTATGATCTGCCTCTTGGACAGAACATTGAAGGTTTCTGGTACAACAAAGCACTCTTTGAACAGGCAGGCATTGAAAATCCGCCAACAACCTGGGATGAGATGTTAGAAGATGCCCAGAAACTTCTGGATGCCGGCATTCAGCCTTTCGCAGTCGGCGGTGCTGATCTGTGGCCCGCTACCCGTCTTCTCAACGCTTACGTCATGAGAAAAGGCGGCACCGACTTTATGGATCAGGCCTATGCAGGTGAAAAACAGTATACAGACCCGGCTCTGGTAGAAGCCGCTGCCATGCTTCAGGATATGGTAGACAAAGGATACTTTGGTGTTGGACCTACCACTGTTGACCAGAATACGGCTGCAAATATGGTTATGAACGGCGAAGCTGCTATCATCTACAACGGAAGCTGGTATGTTGGACAGCTCAACTCAGATGCAAATGCAGCAGGACCGGACGGCATCGGCTTCTTCAATGTTCCGGAAGTAAGCGGAGGCCCGGGCACCGTTACCGAATATTCCATGAACTGCGGCACCATCCTTGCTTTAAGCAGCAGCAAATATGATGAAACCACCGATGGCTGGCTGAAATATTTCGTTTCCAACGCCGGTGATTATGCAATGGATACCCAGGGTTCTTTCCGTGGATACACCATCTCCGAAATGCCTTCTGATATCAGCGGATATACTCAGCTGGTTTCTGACGAACTGAACAAAGTAACCGGTACCAGCGCATGGTTCGAGGCCGCTATGGACAGTGAACTTTCTCAGATCGCCCAGGAAAATGTACAGTCTCTGATGAACGGCGATATGACCCCGGAAGATTATACTCAGTCCCTTCAGGATATCTGGGACGCAGCTCACTAATCCAAACATCCCGCGTGCCCGCACTTTTTAAGAGCGGGCACGTTTTGTATCATCTGACTTTTATGGAAAGGGTGGCTTTATGAATAAAGTTCTGGGAAACAAAAAGGCAGTCTTCTGGTTTATCGCACCCACTGCCATTCTCTACAGTATTTTTGTAATTCTGCCGGTGCTCTGGTCCGTCTACTATACTTTCTACAGCGGTATGCCCGGCATTAAATGGGAATTCTGCGGATTCGACAACTATCTCCGAATCCTGAAAGATAAAAATTTTACCAAAGCATTGATCGTCAATGTGAAGTACATTCTCATCGTTACAACCGGCCAGGTAACGCTCGGTCTGTGCATGGCGCTGATGTTTAAATTCTGGCTTACCCACTTTGCCAGCCTGGTGCGCACCATCGTTTTCTTCCCGGTTGTTCTCCCCACCGTTGCAGTGGCCCAGCTTTTTGCCAAAATTTATGAGATTCAGCCTCATTACGGACTGTTAAACAGCCTCCTGGATGCCGTAGGCTTAAAGGCTCTGGTTCAGCCCTGGATCGGGCAGGCTTCCACCGCACTTGGCTCTTTATCTGCTATGGATATCTGGACGGCCGTAGGCTTTTATGCTATCATTTTTTACGGAGCTCTTCTGGATATTCCGGAAGATATCATTGAAGCTGCAAGGATTGACGGCTGCCAGGCTTTTCCGCTTTTCCGCCATGTCCTCGCCCCGCTTCTGCGCCCCATGATCATCACCTGCCTTATTTTCAGCTTTACTGGAACGGTAAAAATGTTTGAATCTTCTACCGCACTCACCGGAGGCGGTCCTGGTGCTGCCACCAAATCGCTTTCCATGTATATGTACGATACGGCATTTACCTACAGTAAGACTGGCTACGGAAGCGTCATCGCCCTGATCATTTTCCTGATCTGTGTCGTTGGCTCCGCTATCATCCGGAAGTTTGAAAAACCTGTGGATTAGGAGGGATGATCATGAGTTATAAAGCAAAAAAGAAAATAAAATCTGCCCTGATACGCCTTGTGATCCTCCTCATTGTGTTTATTGACGTATATCCCCTGTTCTGGATGATCACTGCCTCTTTCAAGGCTCCCGGCGAATTTGTTACCAAACCCGCCTATGCATTAAATGCAGGATTCTACCTGAAAAACTATGTGGAAGCCTGGACCCGCGGTAAAATGGCCCTGTTTTTTAAAAACAGTCTGATCTGTACCGTAGTTTCTCTGTTTCTCATCATTATCCTGACTCTTACCAGCTCTTTTGCTTTAACGAAAATGCGCTGGAAAGGCCGGACTTTCTTTGACAAATATTTTGCATTCGGTATCATGATTCCGGTAGCAACGTCTCTGATCCCGCTGTTTCAGATTTTCCAGAAAATGCAGCTGATCAATACCCGTACCTGCCTGATTCTGGTTTATACGGCTTCCGGCATTTCTTTCTCCATCTACCTGCTTCAAAGCTATATGAAAGCTCTGCCGGATGAGATTCTGGAAGCTTCTGTCATTGATGGATGTGGAATTTACTCTATGCTTCTGCGCATTGTTCTGCCGTTGACCAAAAACGCCATTATTACGGTTCTGGTTATCCAGTTTTTCTTTAAATGGAACGACCTGCTCTACTCTATGACATTTATCAGCAGCACCAAATTGAAAACCATCCAGACGGGTCTTCTCTTCTTTGAAGATGAATTCGGGACGAAAGACTGGGGCGCAATTTTCGCTTCTGTTTCCATCTGCGTGGTTCCAATGCTGATCATGTATCTGTTCTTAAATAAAAAGGTAATTGAAGGCATGACCTCCGGTGCCGTGAAAGGATGAATCTACTATGGAACAGCCCTATGCTTCTTATGCGGAAAATTTAAAGAATCACATCCGCTCCAATGTCAATGCTCTTTTAAAAGAGCCCCGCAGCTTTATCCACTATCCCTTTATTGATCCCGGTTCTGTCTACGACGGCAATGTCTGGGACTGGGACACCTACTGGTCGGTATACGGCCTTCTTGGCATGATGGATTCTTTTGAGCCTGCCCTTCAGGAAAAGATTCTCGTCCACGCCAGAGGAAATGTCCAGAATTTTCTGGACCATCAGCTTCCCGACGGCTACATTCCTATGATGATCGAAGTGAAGGACTGGCCGGAGCCTTATCTGAACATGAAGCACAAGGAAGGCGTGCTCATGAACATGCACAAGCCTTTCCTGTGCAGCCAGATCTGCCTGATTTCTGATTATACCGGGGATTATTCCTGGGTGGAAAATGACCTTGAAAAGCTTGAGAAATATTTTGAATGCTACAAGAAAAATTATTACTTTGAGAACTGCGGTCTTTATGTCTGGTGTGATGACATTATGATCGGTATGGACAACGATCCTGCTTCTTTTGGCCGTCCCAAGTTTTCCACTGCCAACATTTTTCTCAACAGTTTTATGGTTCATGAACTGGGCTGTATGGCTCAGATTCTTATTCAGTTTGACCAGACAGAACGGGCTTCCTTCTACCGCAAAAAGGCGGAGGATCTGGTTTCTGCCATTCAGGCAGAATGCTGGGATAAGCGGGATCAGTTTTTCTATTCTGTGGACGTGGACATCAAAACCCGGAAATTCGACTGGTTCCATGAGGGATTAGGCGTGTTCTGGAAAACCCTTCCGATTAAAATCCGCGTCTGGTCCGGCTTTATCCCCCTGTGGGCGGGCTTTGCCACAAAGGAACAGGCTGCAAGCCTGGTAAATCACTGGAAAGACGATACTACCTTCCACAGTCCTTTTGGCATCACCACCCTTGCCAAAGATGAAAAAATGTTTGACCTTTCTGTTACCAACAACCCCTCAAACTGGCTTGGCCCCATCTGGCTGGTGGCAAACTATATTGTGTTTAAGGGATTCCTGGACTACGGATACCGGGAAGAAGCCAAAGAAATGTGCCGCAACACCTTAAAGCTGCTGGAGAAAGACCTGGAAAAAACCGGCTGCCTTCATGAATATTATGATCCCTTTGACGGCCACCCCATTATGAACGGAGGTTTCATCAACTGGAACATACTGGCATTGAATATGGTAAAAGAGCTGGGGGAAAGGTAAGATCTATTTCTACGTGGGAGGTATTTATTATGGAAGGAAAAATGAAAGCTGCTGTTATGACCGGACCTTTAAAAATGGAGTGGGAAGAACGTGACATCCCCATTCCCGGCCCCGGAGAACTTTTAATCAAGCTGGAATACGTAGGAGTGTGCGGTTCCGATCTTCACTTTTATTCTGACGGCCGCCTGGCCAACTGGGTGCCAGATGGCCCGCTGGTTCTTGGACATGAACCCGGCGGTGTTGTAGTGGAAGTCGGGCCTGGCGTAGAAGGGTTTACTGTGGGAGACCGCGTTGCCTTGGAGCCCGGCGTTCCCTGCGGCCACTGTGAAGACTGTTTAAAAGGCCATTATAACCTTTGCCAGCATGTGAAATTTATGGCCATCCCTGGCGAGCGGGACGGCGTCTTCTCTGAATACTGTACTCATGCTGCCAGCATGACTTTCCATCTGCCAGACAATGTTTCTACCATGGAAGGCGCCCTGATGGAACCTTTAGCTGTTGGAATGCACGCCTGCGAGCTTTCCAATGCCAAAATCGGCCAGTCTGCCGTGGTTCTTGGCTGTGGCTGCATCGGTCTGGTGACCATCATGTCTCTGCGTGCCCGCGGTATTACCGAAATTTACGCCGCAGATATTCTGGATAAACGCCTGGAAAAAGCAAAAGAAGTGGGCACTGTCCGCACCTTTAACAGCCTTCACGAAAATATTGAAGAGTTTGTAAAAACCCTTCCCGGCGGCGGTGTGGATCTGGTTTATGAATGTGCAGGAAACCGGATTTCTACCCTGCAGACTGCCCGGCTGATCAAGCGTGCCGGAAAGATCACTCTGGTAGGCGTTTCTCCGGAACCTGTTCTGGAACTGGATATTGCCACCTTAAATGCCATGGAAGGAACCATCTACTCTGTTTACCGCTATCGCAATCTGTACCCAACCGCTATCCAGGCTGTCAGCAGCGGACTAATTCCCTTAAAGAAAATCATCTCCCACGTATTTGATTTCGCAGACGTCATTGAGGGTGTGGATTACAGCCTGAATCATAAAGACGAAGTCATCAAATCTGTGATTCGATTCTGATCCCCGTGCGGGCTGTTTCTTTGCAGCCCGCTCATTCTATTTTTTCCTATTTTTCCTATTCTTTCTTTCCGTTCAGATAATCTGCGGCTCCCGCGCACACTGCTTCCGCCACCATCTGCTGGTAGCTTTCCTGGTTGAGTTTTTCTTCTTCTTCCGGGCAGCTTAGAAAGCCGCATTCTACAATCAGCACCGCGGATTTTGTCCGTTTCAGCAGATAGTAGGTGTCGTTTGCTTTGATTTCTCTGGGCCTGCCCACATCCAGCATGGTGTTCAGTGCGTCCTGAATACAGGATGCAGCTTTCCGTCCCTCCTCGGAATGTTCATAATAAAATACCTGGGGGCCTTTCACACCGGGATCGGTGTAGCTGTTCTGGTGGATGCTCACCGTCAGGTCTGCGCCGGTTTCGTCAATGATTCTGCACCGGTTTTTCATGTCCTGCTGTTTTTTGTTTTCTGTGCTGTCATCGCACAGGGCCGCATCCGTGGTTCTGGTCATGGTCACGGTACATCCATAGCTTTCCAGAAACGCTTTTACTTTCTGCCCGATTGCCAGATTGATTTCTTTTTCCCTGGTTCCTGCTGCGCCGATTTTTCCCGGATCATCGCCTCCGTGTGCTGGTTGTAGTTTACGCAAATTGTGATATGTATTCCCCAGTATATATGGGGAGTTAGAAATGTATTGAGATTAGATAG
>CAJMON010000033.1 GCA_905214955.1 uncultured bacterium | reverse complement strand
ACTGCGTCCATATCTACCATGTCTTTCAGATCTTCATAATCCCATGTCTCGATCTTCTGAATCTCATGAGAAGTACGGAAACCATCGAAGAAGTTGATGAACGGAATTTTTCCTTTGATAGCGGAGCAATGAGCTACCGGTGTCAGGTCCATAACTTCCTGTACGCTGGATTCGCAAAGCATTGCGCATCCTGTCTGACGACATGCGTAAACGTCGGAATGGTCACCAAAGATAGACAGTGCGTGGCTTGCCAGTGCACGTGCAGATACGTTGAACACGCCCGGAAGCTGCTCACCTGCGATCTTGTACAGGTTCGGGATCATCAGAAGAAGTCCCTGAGAAGCGGTATATGTAGTGGTCAGAGCGCCTGCTGCCAGAGAACCGTGTACAGCACCTGCAGCACCTGCCTCGGACTGCATCTCAGTTACCTGAACTTCCTGTCCGAAGATATTTTTTCTTCCCTGTGTTGCCCACTCGTCAGTGGCTTCGGCCATAACAGATGACGGGGTAATCGGGTAAATTGCAGCGACATCAGAGTACGCATAGGAAGCGTGAGCTGCTGCATGATTACCATCCATGGTCTTCATTTTTCTAGCCATTTTTTTATTTCCTCCTTATTTCATTGCCCCAAAGCGGGGAATTTTGATACAAAATGTTAATATTTGCGTCATATGGCTTTATCATAACATATTCTTTTCAAAAAGTCCATTTGCATGTATACAAAAAATACAATTTTTCTTGTATTTTTCGTGGTACACTTGGTTAGTTTTAACTAATTTATTCCATCTGTACATTTCTTCAAGAAAATGTTATACTAAATTGACATACAACTGTATTTGTAATTCGGGCTCTCGCCCTAAAACCACACGCTAAAACAAAACCGAATTTTTGTAATATAGGGAGGCCTTTATGCATTTTCCTGCCTTATTTTCTCTTCCAGACAGACCAAGAACATCTTCTTTTCCCGGATCTTTCACAGACTGTATCCTAAAAAGTGCTGTTTTGTGTCTGCCCTGCTTTCTTTTTGAATACTGGAACTACAGCAAGAAAACCATGTTTTCCATTTCCATGCTTCACCTTGTTCTGTCGGTATTCTGGTTTGCAGCAGTACCTGTTTTCCTGAAATTTCTGCCGATTTTGAAGGAAAAACAAGAAAAACTGCTCTGGATCATTCAGACCCTTCTGGTATGTTCGCTCTGCATCGGACTCTGGCAGCTAAAACTATATTCCAAACTGCGTACTTCCCTTTTCGTCTCCGTGAAGACACCTTTTGTTTTCTGGGGACTGCTTGGATTTCTGGCCGTGATCCAGATTCTCTCTTCTTTTCTGAGGCAAAAACATAACAGATCATGATCTAAATTGGTCTGCTGGACCAATGATTGATATGCTTGGCAAGCAAAAACGGACATCCCATCATGAGGTGTCCGTTTTCTTATAATACATACTTGCATATTCTGCAATGCCTTACGAATTGCTCCGCTGCAAAGCAGCTCTTACAATTTTTTAAATAAGTGTCTTTACAAATTCTTTGGAAGGACTGGGAATGACTGCATAGTCTAACATCAGTCCCTCTTCTTTGATCAATGCCACGCTGGACTCTACTGCTTCTGTCACAGCTGCTACCGAGCCAGTCAGAAGTACATAGGATTTTCCGCACATACCTCTTGCCACGCGGATCTCAAATACCGTCACTTCTGCAGTCTTTGCAGCGTGGTCGGCTGCCACGATGGCAGATGCACCGGTGAAGGTCTCAATCACGCCCAATGCCTGGACATTGTCGATCTCTGCGGTACAAGTGAGGGCCTTAAACAGACTCTCGTGAGGATTTCCCAGTACAAAGCTGTCAATCAGACTTTCCGGATAAGTATTCTGCGCAGCATCAACGGAAACTCTGATTGCACTTAAGTCGCCGGTAAACAGGATAATAAACTTACCAGGACAAACCGTCTGAGCCTGGATCAGCTCGACGTCTGCTGTCTTCACGATCAAGTCTGCTGCCTTGATACCTGTGGAAACAGTCTTATATTCTACCATTCCAATCGCTTTCATCGTTCTCATCTCCATTATGCTTTATTACGCTTTGATACTTATGAAGCTGTCTGTCACAGCACTGACGGTACCGGATAAGCTGGCGTGCAGGCAGCATCCAAGTGCCCCTTCGGGCGGAGCTGCGATCTGATCGCCTGTATTCACCACATCTCCCACTTTTACAGAGGGCACACAGGGTGCACCGATGTTCTGGCGGAGCATAAGTTTTACTTCTTTGATTTCTGCCGGACATCCGCTAAGCGGTGCCGGAATATCATAGGGTGCCAGTCCAAGACGGTATAACAGCCGGTGCTCCGGTACTCTGCGCTCTTCCCGCATAGGATCTGCTTTTCCCTTTCCAGGCTTGTCCGGAACCCGCACACCTCTTGCGCGCATTCCTGCTTTGTAAGCATCCAGCAGGCTTCTCGGAGACAGATCCTGATGACAAGAGTACATCTCGCATAACCCGCAGGAACAGCAGAAAAATGCATTTAAGAACGGATCCACATTGTCTGTCAGGCCGTTTGCCAGCGCCCGCATAAATTCATTGGGCTTAATGGACTGTCCCAGAAGGCTTCTCGGACAGAGACTGGTACACATGGAACACTGAGAACATACCGACATCGCATTGCGGATGTTTAACTTGGGATTGTTTCTTCTCTTCCGGATGGGTGTACAGGTGGGCGGCAGCACCAGAAGCGCTTTCGTCGTCTTGGTCACCACATCATTCAAAGAACAGATCCGTCCTGTCATGGGTCCTCCCATAAGCAGCACATGTTCATCCTTTGTAAATCCACCCGCCATATCTACCAGTTCTTTTACAGTGATACCCACAGGTACTTCTACCGTCACAGGCTTGTTCACCAGACCTGCAACAGTTACAAACTTTGTCACAACATTGGTATCGTATGTCACTTTCCGGTACAGATTCAGCACCGTCTCAACATTGCATACCACACATCCTACCAAAATGGGAATTTTTCCCTGAGGTACAATTTTTCCTGTGGTCTCATAAATCAGGACCACTTCGTCTCCAGCCGGATAAATATCCGGCAGTATGTGAAGCCGCAGGTTTTTATAATTGCCAATGCAGCTGTTTACTGCTTCCAGAGAGGCTGTGTAGGACTTCTTAACTGCAACAATTCCTTCCTTTGCTCCAAGGGCATCCACCAGCATCTGCATACCTGCAAGCACTTCATTGACATGCTCGATCATTAACTGGCGGTCAACCTTGATCAGAGGTTCACATTCAGCACAGTTTAAGATAATGGTTTCTGCCTGGTCAGAAAGCTTTGCATGAGTAGGGAATCCGGCGCCGCCTGCTCCTACCACACCGCCTTCAAATAAAGCCTTTTTTAAGTCTACCATATTCACCATGTTCACTACTCCAACCTGTTATCCGGCAGACTGCCGGAACTTGCTTTTTCAGGTTCTGCAGGTTTTCCTGCTCCCCTGTCTGTTACGATTCAACAATGACGATCTTCTGAGGATCATCCACGATTCCTACCACACAGGCATCCACCGGTGAATTCGGATCGGTCAGTCCCAGTCTTGCAGAGCTTCCCGTCGTCACCAGTACAATGTCGCCAATACCGGCTCCCACATCGTCTACCGCCACGATTCTTTCCGCCCCATGGGTCTGCATTTTTTCCATTGGGTCTACGATCAGAAATTTATTTCCCACCAGATCCGGATTTTTTCTTGTGCAGATAACCGTTCCAACTACTTTACCGATAATCATAGCTTCCTCATTCCCGGAATCCTATTTGATGAGGATTCCCATATCCTTTGTGATACCAAGACCGTTGGCCTCATCTGTATCAATGTGCATTTCCAGTGTGAAGCTGGGATCTACACGGATCGGCACATCTTCAAACGTACCACCGCGGCCGCTTTCAAACCGGACTTTTACAACCTGTTTATCCTTTACTCCGAAATGTGCAGCATCTGCCGGAGACATATGAATGTGACGCTTTGCAATGATACATCCTTCTTTCAGGTAAAGAACTCCTTTCGGTCCCACCAATGCAATAGGCGCGGAGCCGTCCAGATCTCCGGATAAACGTACCGGCGGATTAATGCCCAGCCGGATCGCATCCGTTTTGGAAACTTCCACCTGAGACCGGCTTCTCTCCGGTCCTAAAATACGTACATTTTCAATAGCACGCAGCTTTGTTCCGATTAAAGTCACGCATTCCTGTGATGCATACTGACCGCCCATCAGCTCTTTCTTCTTTGTCAGCTGATAACCTTTTCCAAAAAGAGTCTCTACATCCTCATGGGTCAGATGCACATGTCTTGCAGAAACACCGATGGGAATTTTATCCTCCGGATTGTAAACATCCTTATTTTTCAGCTGTTCTGCTACCAGTTTTGCAATCTCATTTACCAGTTCTTGTTCCTGCATCTTGTTTCCCTCGCTTTACAGGGGTATTTTTCATTGTTATAAGGCCGCTCCGGCAGTACCGGAACGGCCCCCTTTTTTCTATTCTGGTTTTACTTAAATCTGCGGAAGAATCTTCTCAACATCAGAATGCGGTCTCGGAATTACGTGTACAGCGATGAGCTCGCCAAGTTTGCTGGCTGCTGCAGAACCTGCTTCTACCGCAGATTTTACTGCTCCTACGTCTCCTCTTACCATAACGCTTACCAGTCCGGAACCGATCTTCTCTGTACCTACCAGCACAACGTTTGCAGACTTTAACATCTGGTCAGCAGCTTCGATGGAAGCTACCAGTCCTCTTGTCTCAACCATGCCTAATGCCTGAAATTCCATAATTGCTTTCCTCCTTATGGCCTATGGCCTCTCCTCGCGAAGTTTTGCGTATTTACGCGCGCTGACTTCCACTAACTTCATCGTCTCTTCATGAGGGTTCGCTATCACTGCGGAAGCTACGATACGTCCCACTGCCCGGTGCTTTGCCGCTTCCACTGCTTCTGTGACAGAGGAAACCTCTCCCTGGACAATGATCGTGACCAGCCTGCCGCCAAGCTTCTTTTCCCATGTGAGGAATTTGACGTCCGCCGTCTTCAGCATCACATCCAGAGCCTGGATCGCGTCTGTGCAGTTCGGCAGTTCTATTAATCCAATCGCTTTCATATTGCGCTTCCTTTATCTATCTTTCCTTGCAGCTGCTATGATACCTTACGGATTGTTCCGTACTTTATATCTTCGTATTCACTACGGTCGTGCCACTGGCACACAGCACCTCACAATCCTCCCCCCATATTCGCATATCATGAAGCTGACGCTCCACTTTTATGCTCCTATCGGGGCGGGTCACTAAGCCGTAAAACCACTCCCGTGCAAGCACATCGTGGTTTCAGGCTTTTGCCCCTGTATCATTAGATGGTCGGTAAGATTTTTTCTACGTCGTTGTGAGGTCTCGGGATTACATGAACTGCTACCAGCTCACCCAGACGTCCAGCAGCTGCTGCACCTACTTCGGTAGCTGCTTTAACAGCTCCTACATCACCACGTACCATAACAGTTACCAGTCCGGAACCGATCTTCTCTGTACCAATCAGAGTAACGTCTGCTGCTTTTACCATCTGGTCAGATGCCTCAATAGCGGCTACAAGTCCTCTGGTTTCAACCATTCCTAATGCTTCCTGTGTCATCTTTATAATCCTCCTTGCGGCTTTGGCCGTCTCTCGTTTCAATCTCTGCTTTTAGTTTACACTACTTCCTTCCGGCTGTAAAGCGGACATTTCTCAGATTGCACTGATGCGCAGCATCTTTTCTGTGTCTTCTGCCGGTGCTGGAATAATATGTTTTGTAATCACGCCTGTCAGGGCTTCTGCTGCTGCCGCTCCGGCCTCCATAGCCGCTTCCACATCTGCAACACTGCCTCTGATTTTCAGGCATGTGATGAGCGGTACAGGCAACGAGTCCGCATTGGCAGGTTTGTTTTTATCAATGGACTCAATCCGGACATTTGCTGCCTTGGCTGCCGCATCTGCTGCCACAAAGGCTGCCACACATCCGAACACTTCCAGAATACCTGCTGCTTCACGCATGGCTGCTCACTCCCTTCTGCCCATAACTACTTATTAACAATCGCAATCTTCAGACCAGACATTGCAAGGTTGGTCTTTAATGCTTCATTGATCTCTTCCAGCGGGAACTTGTGAGTAATCAGCTCGCTCATCGGAAGTCCGATCTCTTTTGCACTCTTCAGGAAATCAAAGGTGGTAGCGTAGTCTCTTAAGGTATATACCCAGGAACCTACGATGGTGATTTCTTTGGAGCAGATATCAAAATGCGGATTGATGGTAGCGTCTCCACCATTGATGAAGAAGCCCAGTTCACATAAACCGCCGCCGTTGCGGATGAATTTGTAAATGTTGGCATGTGCTACCGGTGATCCAGTACACTGGAATGCGAAATCAGCCAGATGTCCGCCGAATGCATCCTTTACAGCGCCTGCCAGTGCTTCAATACCCTTGTGGTCTTTGAAATTTACGGTGTATTTTGCGCCCATCTTCTTTGCGAAGTCCAGACGTTTCTGCTCACCGTCTACTGCACAAATGTTCTGAATCCCCATGGTCTTTAAGACTGCAATGCAGATCAGACCGATGGGGCCGCATCCCTGAACAACTACACGGCTGTTGAAACGAAGGATGCCAGTGGTTTTTGCACGCTCTACGGCATGTACCAGTACGGCACACGGCTCGATGAGGATACGGGAATCCAGATCCAGATCGCTGACATTGAAGAAAGTGGAACCGAAGTTTCCGCCGCGGATCAGGATGTAGTCGGAGAACCAGCCGTTCAGATGTACATCATCATCCGGCAGCAGTCCGTATACGTCTGCACCGCCTACGTTCTTCTTGTTCAGGTCGTACATGGTGATCTCCGGATCATCCTTAAAGATCATGCAGGTAACAACTTTGTCACCTACTTTTACTGGCTTGCCGGCAGTATCTACAGTAACATTTTTGCCCATTTTAACGATCTCGCCGGTTCCTTCATGTCCTAAAGCTACCGGGATCAGTCCAAAGGGATCTCTCTTGAATTCATGTGCATCCGTACCGCACACGCCGCACCCTTCTACTTTTACCAGGATGTCATCGTCGCCAACTTCCGGCATGGGATATTCTTTGATATCGAAATGCTCCAGGGAAGTCAGAACTGCTACGTGGGCAGTTTTGGGAATTTCTCCGCCTGCTGCCGGTGCTGCAGCTGCTGGCGCTGCTGTTTCTGCAGGTTTTCCCTGCATTTCAGCCAAGACCTGTTTTACAATTTCTTCTATATTCATTTCCACGTCTGTCACTCCTTATCTAATGCACAGGGCATCTCCCATGACACATCTTCTTGCTTTTGTAAAGCTCTTTGCAGAGGTTAAGCCCTCTCCAGTACGGCTGCAGATAGTGAAGGTGGGATATCCTTCTCCGCCAAATCCAAGAGCCGCATAAGACGGTGCGTTCTTTACAAAGATTGCTGTGTCAATGGCTTTTCCAAATCTTGTCAGGTTGTTGATGTTTGTGGAGTGCATATGTGCAGAATGACGGTTGCCATGCTCCAGCTCACACGCCACTGCAATGCCTTCGTCTACATTCTTTACACGTACAATACCAAGGATCGGCATCATCAGTTCGGTCCAGATCAGCGGATGGGTCTTCTCGCCTTCGAAGATGATGCAGCGGATGTCATCCCCTACGGTTACTCCGATTTTGGAAAGAAGCACTTTTGCACTTCTGCCCACGCACTGACGGCTGATGATTTTCTTTCCGTTCTTTTCTACCAGAACGGTATCTACCAGCTTCTGTACCTCTTCCGGGCTTGCATGGTAACATCCAGCCTGCTCCATGTGATAAATCAGTTCATCAGCGATCATATCAACGGCAACCACTTCTTTTTCTGCGATGCAGGGAAGGTTGTTGTCAAAGGTACATCCATTGATGATGTCTTCTGCTGCCTTGGGGATATTAGCTGTCTCATCCACAAGTACCGGAGGATTTCCAGCGCCTGCGCCCATAGCTCTCTTTCCAGAAGAAAGAACAGCGGTTACAACGCCCGGACCGCCGGTAGCTACCAGCATGTCCACGTCTTTATGTTTGAAAATATAATTGCTGACTTCCATGGTGGGGTCTGCTACAGCAGTTACGATGTTGGCAGGTCCGCCCACTTCAATGCTGGCCCTGTTTACCATGTCGATGGCCAGATTGGAGCAGTTCTTTGCAGAAGGATGAGGCATAAATACGACTGCGTTTCCTGCTGCTAACATACCGATGGAATTGCAGATGACGGTACAGGTGGGATTGGTGGACGGGCAGACAGCTCCGATCACACCCCAGGGCCCCATCTCTGTCAGAGTCAGTCCTCTGTCGCCGGACCATGCAATGGTGGTCAAATCTTCAGTACCCGGTGTCTTTTCTGCTACCAGCTGGTGTTTGATAATTTTGTGTCCCACATTTCCCATGCCGGTTTCTTCTACTGCCAGTTCAGACAGCATCTTTGCATTCTCCAGTGTTTTCTTGCGGATGTTTGCAATAATCTTTTCTCTGAACTCTAAAGGCATGGGCTGAATTTCCTTCTGGGCTGCCTTTGCTGCTGCAATAGCCTCTTCCGGTGTTTCAAAAATGCCGTTTAACTTGGGAGCTGCTGCAGTTTTTTTTGCTGCCGGAGTTTCTGTCTCCATTCCCTTTAAAACGTTCCGGACAATATTAGCAATGTCCTGTTCGTTAATAGCCATAATGTAAGAGCCCCCTATTATTTCATCTGAGCCAGGATTTTTTTGGTCACTTCTGCAACGATAGCTTCGATGTCTTTATCATCTTTCTTTGCACCGCCGCATCCACATCCGCCGTCACAGGAATGGCATCCCTTGCCTGCTCCGTTTAACTCTGCGCACAGGTTAGCCGGATGTTTTCCAGGAAGACCCATTTTTCTGCGGATCTCGTACAGTTTTGCGATCTGCTCTTTGTCGAATTCCTTCGGGCCGCCCAGCTGTCTGGATTTGTACAGCAGCTCTGCGTAGAACTCTACAGATTCCATCTTCATATATGCAGACAGCAGATCAGTGCTGTAGGTCAGTGCGCCATGGTTCTCCAGCAGAACTGCATCATAATATGGAAGATATTTTTCTACTGCATCGGGAATTTCATCTGTGGACGGAGTACCATACTCAGCGATAGGTACACATCCCAGAG
Source organism: uncultured bacterium (assembly GCA_905214955.1). Lineage (GTDB taxonomy): Bacteria > Bacillota > Clostridia > Lachnospirales > Lachnospiraceae > Limivivens. The sequence goes on along the minus strand of CAJMON010000033.1, from coordinate 22,486 downwards.
CGATAACTGCTTCCGGCATGATCGGCTGTGTCAGCGGAATGCCAGCAATAGCAAATGCGGTAGCAAAGTTGGGATGAGCGTGTACAACGGCTCCTACATCCGGTCTCTTTGCATAAACTCTCATGTGCATCTTGATCTCAGATGACGGACGGAAGTTTCCGTTTGCCTGAAGCACATTTCCTTTGGCGTCAACCTTGCAGATATATTCCGGGGTCATGAATCCTTTGGATACACCTGTGGGGGTACAGAGAAACTCGTTATCGTTCAGTTTTACTGAAATGTTGCCATCGTTGGCAGCAACCATGTTCCGATCGTAGATTCTCTTACCAATATCACAGATTTGTTTTTTAATTTCATACTCGTTCACAGCCATGAGATGAATCCTCCTTGCATGTTTGTTTATGTTGTTTTGGTTTGGTTTTAATTTATTCTACCATGATTAACCGCAAAAAGCAACTTCTTTTTCAGTTTTTTTCCCTTTCTGGAAAACCCTGTATTTACAGGCTTTTGTGGATTTTTCCTAATTTGCTTCAAAAAGTCCACACAAATCCACATCTTTTATTTTCTCCTGGTTCCGAAAATGCCTGCCAGCCAGCAGATCACATAAGAAGCAAATCCGTGGCAGCAGCTTCCCGTGGGCTTATCATGTTCCCACAAAGTTCCAGTTCTTTCTGCCATGGGATAAAAATATTCCCGAATATTATCCAGCACTTCCTCATAGCAGCCCTGTTCAAACAGCAGCTGAATCCGCAGGTACTTTCCAATAAAAGCATTGGTTTTCGCAACTTCCAGATATTTTCCTTTTTCTATCCTATCAGGTCCAAAATCCTCCTTTAAAACTTTCCGCAGCCCGGCATCCTCTTTTTCATTTGCAACCCCACAGAAAAACGCATAATACTGGCACACCTCCGTGGAAATCCCCGGATTATACCAGCTGTCCTCTCTCCGTTCTTCATGGTCGGTATAAAATACACCCTTAAGGGAACGCTCCCGGATCTTCTGGCGCTGTCTTTTCGCTTTCTCCAGAAATGTCCCATCCTGATACAGCGTTCCCACTGCCTGATTCATTCTGGTATACAGCATATTGGTTGGAAAATTCACTCCATTTACCAGCTCTTCATCATTTGCTTTGGACCACTCCAGGAAAATCCAGCCATCCAGGTTTTCCAGAAGTTCGAATTCATTTTCATACTTTTCAAAATAGGCTGCCAGACGGTACACCGCATCCCTGGCTTTTTCTGCCAGCCTGCTATCCTTTGTCCGCTTCACATACTGTTCCAGTTCCAGCACAAACCACATGGCCCAGTTTGGAATAAAGTTTCCATCGTTATGGTCTGAGGGATAGCACATAGGCAGCATCCCCTCAGGCAGGTGTGCAAATTTCTTATGGAAAAGGAAATTTTCCAGGAAATCATGTTCCAGATCATTTCTTCCAGTGAGGACAAATTCTGTCTGGGAAGTAAAATAACTGTCACACAGCCAACCGCCCCGCTCTCTGGAGGGACAGTCCATAAAAACGTCCGTCGCATTGGCAAGGAAGCTTTCCTCTGCCGCCTGATAGATTTTTTTCAGCACCGGATCTTCTGGAATCTGCACTTCATATGGAACCTTCCTGTGTTTGTATTCCACCAGTTCCACACTGCAGATCCGGCATTTTCCATTCACTACAATTTTTAGATACTGCATGGTATAGGGCGCAAAACTCATCAGCTCATATCTGCCTTTTTCAAGCTGATACCAAAAACAGTTACAACTTGTCATCCGTAAGAAATTGACATCTCCCTCACACTCCAGCTCATCAAACTGAACGTACACTCTGCTGTCTTTTTCGGCCTCTATCCGAATTTTATAAAAACCGGCGGCATTATAGGGAAAACGAAAAGTCTGCGCTTCCTGTTCCAGTACTGCCGGTAATGGCTCTTCTCTTTGTATTTCCTGCGTATAGCGGATTTTCTGTGCCTCTTCCGATACATGAAGTGTCTCTTCCTCATAAGAAAATCCACCCACCGTCTTTCCAGTCTGAAAGTAAGCGTTTTCTTTCACTGCCGGTTCCTGTTTGGGAATCCATTCTGCCCTCTGCCGTCTCCAGGGCATCCCGGAAATGACGGGATATTCTGGGAGAAAACTATTCCTCAAAAGATATTTTTTTTCTTCCTGTACCGTTTCCGGCTCTGTTTGCAAATGACACTGCTTTTCTATATAAAACGTTCCATGGTCTTTTGGATACACATAGGCATCTATGAAAGCCCTCTGAAAACTGTAACGCTGTACTTTCTGGATTCTCTCTTGTCTGTCATAGGCAGCAAACCCGTTTCCAGATGTGTATACCAAAATCCGCCCATCCTGCCACACTTCCGCAGTCAGAAAGGACGGTTCTTCCAATGTATCATAACTGTTTACGTTGTATCCCAGCACTTCTATTACCAGCACATTGGTTTCTTTGGGAAACTCCAGATCATATGTGGAGACCACATAATACCCGTGAGCCGCTCTTGATGGTCCTGCTCCCACAAACACACCATTTACCCAGACTCTATAAATAGAAGAAGCTGCCAATAACAGACTTCCCTTCCCTTTTGGAAGTTCTGCCCGAAATGCCAGTTCCAGATTTTTTTCTTTTTCTCTTCCCTTCGCCCAGACTGGTTTTGCTCTCTGGAAAACAAATTTTTCCATTTTCTGGCTGGAAGCCATGCAGATCGTCCGGTATTCCCCAAATAATTCTGTTGGATACTCCGGCTTTTTCTCACAGGTTCCGCAGTAAAACTGGTACAACACCCCGTTTTCATAAAATATGGCTGGTTTGTGGGCATGATGGTGGTCGAAGCTTCCCTCCATGCCGTGGCGTAGAAGCGGTTCTTCTGCCTTTTCCCAGTGAAGCAGATCTTCTGACAGTGCAGCGCCGTTCTGTGCATGGTACAGCCCGTCTTCCTCTGCGCCTCCGATTCCATAGTAAAAGCACACCCAGGTTTTTCCATCCCGGACCACATAAGGGTCCGAAGCAAAGGTGGAATCCCAGGCTTTCGGTCCGTTTCGAATGATCGGATTTCCCTCATACCGTTTCCAGCAAAGCAGATCTTTGGATGTTGCCACACCTGTCTGTTCAATCCAGTGTTCCCCCCTGGTCTTTGCATTGTAAAACAGATACCAGGTATCTTCTTTTTTCACAACGCAGGCTTTATAAAGTCCTCCGTTTTCCCAGTCTTTTCCATCCTTCCAGGAGAAAACAGGCTGATCCAGAAAATGCCAGGTAAGCAGGGTCTCATCTTCCGTCCACGCAAGACCAATCTCTGCCGCCCCTGCTTCATACCCATTTCCAGAATAGGAATGATACACCAGCCAATATTTTCCATCCACTTTTCCAAGTTTTGGAACCGTATACAGATCATCGCTTTCCTTGATCATCCAGGTCACTGCACCACCATTTTCATCCCATCTTCCGCTTCCCGTCTGCCGTTTTAAAATCAGGCCCTGGTACTCCCAGTTTACCAAATCTTCACTCACTGCCAGGGCAGACTGATAGCCGATGCCGTCAAATCCGCTGTATACCATATAATATTTTCCAAGATGCCAAAAGACAAAGGGAATGTCCACCGCCTTCTCATCAAAGCTTCCTGGTTTTCCACTCCCGTGAAGAACTGGACGTGGATAATGGTACGGTGTCTCGAACCTGCGCAATCTTTCATCTGATGCTGCGATCATGGGCTTCCTCCTTTTCTTCTCCCAAAATTCGATAGCACGTTCCAGGTTTTCCCTGCAGAAAAATCTGATACCAATTCTGCCTTTTTACAAGTTCAGCCTGTATTTTCTGCTTTGCTCCTGTTTTTAATTCTTCTATGTAAAATGCATCTTTGCAGCAAAGGCGTACCTGCCCGGAAAATCCAAGGCAGAGTTCTCCTCTTTCCAGACCGCCGTTTTTCCACCACAGACTGACTTTGTGCCCTCCCGCCCCTGTCAGGCCCTGTATAGAACCTTGTTTCCAGGTATCCGGCAATGCCGGAAGCAAAAACAGCGCTTCTTTATTTGTGTTCAAAAGCAGTTCTCCAATCCCGGCTGCAATCCCGAAATTTCCGTCAATCTGAAAAATCTCCATCTCTCCTGCAGACTCTCCAAGAGGAGGATGCAGACTGAACAGATTGTCATAGGCACAGTCTGTGAGAAAGCGGTTCAGATGCTCTTTTGCTTTCTTTCCATTTTGGAGTCTGGCATAAAAATTCACCAGCCAGGCTTCATCCCATCCAATAAACAAGTTAACTTTAGAAAGTCTCCGCTTTAGTACCATTTCCACTGCTGAAAGAAATTCTGGCCTTTTTTCAAAGGAAATCTGATGAAAAGGATGAAATCCTGCCAGGTGGGCAAAATGCCGGTGATGCACATCCACTTCTTCCAGCTCTTCTTCCCACTCTAACAGCTGCCCTTCTTTTCCCATTTGATACTCTGGAAGCTTCCCTAAGATCTCACTCACCTGTTCTAAAAATCCACGGTCTTCTTCCAAAAGTTTTCCGGCTTGCAGCGTTTCACCAAGCAGTTCCCGGATCAATGCCGCATCCATAGTAGAAAAACTGCACACCGCACACTCTCGTTTTTCTTCATCATAAAAAGTATTTTCCGGAGATGTGGAAGGGCCGGTGTGCAGCCCTTCTTCATCCTGCCACAGCCAGTCCATAACAAAGAGAGTCGCATCTTTTAAAATCGGATAGGCTGTTTCCTTTAAATAAGCCCAGTCTCCGGTAAACAGATACTGCTGCCAGGCATGAGTGGCAAGCCATACGCCTCCCATTGGCCAAAATGCCCATTTGGCATCCCCCTTTACCGGGGTTGTCTGCCTCCAGAGATCCACATTATGAAAAACAGCAAAGCCACGGCAGCCAAGAGTCTCTTTTGCCGTGGTTCTTCCTTCTTTCGCAATTTCCTGAATCATGTGAATCAAAGGCCAGGCGCATTCTTGCAGGCTTAAAGGCCCATTCAGCCAGTAATTCATCTCCGTATTGATGTTGATAGTATAATTGCCGCTCCAGGCAGGGCGGATCTCCTCACACCAAAGGCCCTGCAGGTTTGCCGGCTGGCTGTATTTTCCATCCGGCCTGGAGCTTGTAATCATCAGATAGCGTCCATACGAAAACAGCAGCTCATAAAGCCCCTGATCTTCTGTTATTTTCCCGGTTCTTATATTTTCCAGACGTACATTCACAGGGATTGTTTCAAACTTCTCTCCAGATTCCAGCGAAAACTGCACCCGCTCAAATAGCTCCTGAAACTTCCGACAGTGCCGTTCATACAGCGCAGCTTCCTGGTATGCTCCTGCTGCCTGGACTTTTTTTAGACAGATTTCTTTTAATTTTTCTGTCTCTTCTTCCAGAGGCTTTCCATATCCCTGGTATCCTGTGGCTCCTGCCAAAAGAAGTCTGGTCTTTTTCGCCTGCGTAATCTTCAGCATTTCTCCCTGGCTCTCTACTTCCCCATCTGTCTGTACCATCAGAACAAACACATACTTCATGCCTCCGCCAAATTGAATCGGGTTCTCACACTCCACATAGTTTGGCTCCACATGCCTGGGAGCACACCCAGAAAAAATCTGCATGATTTCATCCGTCTCCACTTGTTCTTTTAACGGACCGTCCACTCCTGCCGTAAATTCCAGGGGAACTTCCGAAAGAATTTCTGTGACAAACACCCCGTCTGCCCCAGAAACAAAACTTTGGATGGAAAGCGCTTTTCCCTGAACCTGGCATGTTGTCTTTGCATCTGCACAGTCCAGATCCAGTGTTCTTTGATATCCCTGCAGATTTCCCAGATCTGCAAAAGCAATCGTCAGAAAACCGGCTCCCACGTACGACTCATTGTAGGACTCACCGGTCATCCGCTCCTGCACCAGCTTTTGAGCTTCAAAATATTTTTTCTCTTTTAAAAGCCGCCTCACCCTCTGGCGGGTTTCTTCGGAAACCGCCACATGCTCATTCCTGCCCGGTCTTCCAGACCACAAGTTATCCAGATTCAGGCTGCACTGATATACCGGAAGCCCTCCGTAAATCATGGCTCCCAGGCTGCCATTTCCAATGGGCAGCGCCTGGGAAAAAGTCCTGGCCGGTGTCTGATACCGTAGTTTCTGTTTATGCTCCATACGATTCCTCCTGCCAAATTTGGGGATATTCTGTCAGTCCCATTCTTGGAAGCATGGTCAAAGCAGACCACGGATCTCCGTCTTTCCATACCGGTGTGGAGGGCAGGCTGATTGTAATGACGTTTTCTCCTTTTTTCAGCACAATTTGTGCTTCATAGGGCGTTCCCACCATCCAGTCCTGTTTTTCTCCGTTTACCAGAATATCTGCACAGTCTAAAATGCCTTCCAGTTTCAAGCCATACCGTCCTTCTTTTCCTTCTGGAATGGAAATGGCTGTCTGATAATCCACCCAGCCATTAAAGGAATGGGCAATCATCCATGCCGTAATATCTGGAAATTCTTCCTTGCCATCTGAAATTTCTTCTCCATCTCTGGTGTATACCTTCCAAGGGCCTGTCAGAACTTCCATCTGTTTCTGCGGTTTTTTCGTGTTCACGCCTTCCAGACAGGTTTCTCCCAAAACCAGAATGGACGCACAGCCAGGTTCCAGATACAAACGAACCTCTGCTCCTGTTTCAAGCCTGCCATCCTCACAGAAATCTGCAGGCCTGCACACATTTTTCATAGGATCATACCAGCACACCTTGGTTTCTTTTCTTTCTGTCCAAACCTTCAAGCTGCCCTCTGCCAGCTTTCCCCGGCTTTCATTGAAACAGAACACATACCAGTTTCCATCCGGGCTTTCATAGGGGTAAGTCCGCAGAAATGGAACCGGATTTTCCAGCTCCACCACTGGTACTGTCACCTGTTTTACTTTTTCTGCCAGTTCTTCTAATGAAACCTCTGGAATCTGGTTCAAAACTTCCAGATACTTATCTTCCTCTTCTTCTGAAAGGGCTTCGCAGATTCTCTTTGGCCGTTTTCCAGCAAAAAAGACTGACATTTCTGTTCCATATTTTTTCAGAAACTCTGCCACAGCTTTGGGAAGATACTGGCTTTCCGGAATAATCAGGCATGTGTAGACCGCTCCTGCCGTGTGGATGCCCTTTTCAAAATAAGCCCCATACGCATTTTCTTCTTTGAGAAGATCCACTGGAATGATATCACAGTCTAACTGATGTTCCAGAAGCGCTCTCACTGGTTTTTGAAACAGCATGGCTTCTCCTGCCCATTCTGCATCCGCATGGTACAGCACAGCTGTTTTAGCCGGATACTTTCCCCCGGAAAGCAGGTGGGCCGCCCGGTTCATATACCGGATCACATGGCCAAAATGTGAATACTGCATCTGATTTCCGTGGGCATAAAAATGAGGCGGGCAGTCCGGGTCCGGATAGGGTTTCATGGAAAATGCATGGGGAACAAAGTGGTTGATTCCACGGCTTAACATATGATCTGCCAGCCATTTCATCAGACCGGTGCCTTCCTGCCAGCCAAAGGCCCCGAAAATTTCACACATAGAATCTCCCTGCTTTTTTGGATCAATGTGTGCCAGAGAACTTCCCATTTTTCCAAGCCCATAATGGAAAAACTCTCCATCCCTGGAAGAAGCCACCCACTGATGCTCCTCCTGATCCATTTCCGGCATCACCTGCTGAAGCACCACGTCAATGCCGGCCATGCGCATGTCCGAAAGACTTCGAAAATAATGGCCGGTGCTGCATCCAAGCCGCCCATGGGAATTGTCATCCTCAATAATATGGCCGATGTGGGAAACCTTATGGGCTTCACACCAGTCTCCGATCTGCCCAGAAAAGCTTTGGGACAGCTGAAGAGTGGTTTCATCCATATAGTCATACCTCACATGCGGCGTCCATTCTCCTGTTTCGTACCACAACTCTGCCAGATTTTTCAGGAATGCGTCCTTCCACCGTTTTTTCAGGCGGCTTTTCAGTTCCTCACTCCAGGGAATAAACTGCATATCTTTTCCCAGCCTTGCCTGAAAATCATACCAGGGAAGGTTGGAAAATTCCGGTTCATCAGAAAAGAATCCCTGGAAAACAGTTCCGAATTCTTCTCCATAATGGTCATAATGGGGCTGATATACCCTCTCTAACAGCTGTTTTACAGACTGGCTGTCCAGAATATTAAAATAATCCAGTTTTCCATTTCCATGATGAGTTTCATAGAATACCAGAATCCGCCACAGCCCCTCCGGCACATTCCATTTCAGCCATCCATTCTCTACACAGTCCGTAAGATCTACCATGCTCTCCCGGTCCAGATCCGGTGTCTGTTCATTTTTTCTTCGAAATGCTGCCACTCCCACCAGAGTATCGTCTTCTGCCAGAATGCCTTTGATGAGAAGGTAGCCTGGCGTCAGAGGGCCTTTCACATCCGTGTTATGGACTGTAAGAAATTTCACTGCCAGAGGATTGTCCCCCTGCAGAAAGGCTCCGTTGCAGTGCCCGGTAGGAAAACGGTCATCATCCAGCACCCAGACCTTCATATCATGAGTTCTGGCAAATCCCATAATGGTATCCATATCCCTCCACCAGGTTTTTCCGCAGTAATCTGGATGATGCCTGGATTCCACACACACCGCACCGGCTCCGCTTTCATAAATTTTTTCCAGTTCTTCTTCCATAAACTGGCAGCCGTCTTCATACTGCCAGAAAAATGGAAAGATATAATTTTCATGCTTCTGTTTCAGATTTTCCTGTAATCTTGATTCCATCCGTTCCATACTCCCTTTCCAGAATCCGTACCTCATACGGTGCTGCTGTCACGGTCTTTCCTCCCCAGTCTGGCGGCAGTTCTGCCATCTGCTCCCTTCTGGTTCCATTTAACAGAAATAAATATTCTTTTTTCCTTCCCCTGCGGCATACCAGTTCTACTTCTGCATTGTTCTGTCTCTTCCAGGTTTCCCCCGCCTCTTCCAAAAGCTTTTCCAGAACCCAGTCCAGAAGCTTTTCCTCCAGATCGGTTCCAATGTACCAGGCAGTTCCCTTTCCATACCGGTTTTTGGAGGCTGCAGGCTTTCCTGCATAAAAATCTGTAGTATAATACAGAATTCCCTCTGCACCTTTCAATTTCAGAATGTCGCACCATTTCTCAGAACTGCCTTCTCCTGCGCTGCAGCGGATTCCTGCACTCCGGTCATACAGGCAGTCATACTCTTCTATTTCTGCCCCCACAAGAGTGCTTAAATTTCCTGGCAATGCACAGTGGCTCATGCAGACATTGGCTTCGTTCATCACACCTGTCCGCATGGTCAGCAGCAGATGTCCGCCTTTTTCCACATACTCCGTCAGCTTTTTCTCCAATGCCGGCGTCATCAGGTACAAAAGCGGTGCCACAATCACAGAATAGTCTTCCAGTCCATCTTTTGTGGACAAGAAATCCACATCCATCCCCTTCCGATAAAATCCATCATAATATTGCAAGACTGTATCCAGATAACGAAGGTCGGGGTGCTGGGGCTGCAGATTTAAAGCCCATTCCTCTTCATAGGAAAACAAAATTCCGATTCTGCTTTTTTTCACAATGCCCTGAACATCTCTCATCACTGGCATCAGCTCCTGGATGGTCTTTTTCAGTTCCTCGTACCTTCTTCCGGGAATTCCGCTGTGAGGAAGAATGCCATGCCAGAACTGTTCTGATCCAAACAGGCAGGTTCTCCACCGAAAATAAATAATGGCATCTGCCCCATGGGCTACGCACTGGGCTGTCCAGTACCGGTTCTGTCCAGGTTTTGGCATGGCTCCGATGACGTTGCCTCCTGTGGGGCCGCTTTCCAGTTCCATCATCCAGAAGTTTTTCTTCTTCACATTCCGGATAAAATCCATGCAGGCAGCCACTTCGCTGGCCCCCTGTCCCGGCGGTGCGAAATAATACCCCGTGGGATACTGGTCATTGGAAGCAAAATCCAGTTTCTCAGCCATATGAAAATAATTTGTCTTGTCATAAAATCCCATGAGATTGTGGGTAATCTGCTGATGAGGAGCAATTTTCTTTATGATCTCTGCCTGCATACTTAAGAAATCAATCACCAAATCCGAGCAGAACCGCTTCCAGTCTAACAGCAGGGACGGATTGTGCATCGTTGGTGTCTGCCTTGGCGCTGGAATCTGTGTAAATTTGTCGTAGGTCTGACTCCAGAATACCGTTCCCCAGGTCTCATTGACCTTCTCGATGGTCTGGTATTTCTTTTCCAGCCATTTCTGAAATGCCCTCTGACAGCTGTCACACATGCACAGATCTTCATGGCTGTTTCCCAGCTCGTTGTCGATCTGCCAGGCCAGTACATACGGATTGTCTTTGTAATGCTCAGCCATGGCCGTTACCAGACGGCGGATATGTATGCGGTAAGCTTCATTGCTCTGGCAGTCATGGTGACGCCCGCCAAAGCCTTTTCTCTGCCCTTTCGAATCCATTGGCAGAATGTCCGGATTTTCCTCAATGATCCAGGCCGGGGGCGCTGCTGTGGGTGTTCCAAGCATGGTGTAAATTCCATAGCTTCCAAGAAGAGCAATGGCTTCATCCAGCCATTCAAAACAAAATCTGCCTTTTTCCGGTTCCAGGGCCTGCCAGGCAAATTCTGCCATCCGCACAATCTGAATGCCCATATCTTTCATCAGCCTGGCATCGGTTTCCCATCGCTCTTTCGGCCAGTGTTCCGGATAATAGTCCACCCCAAAATGAATTTCCTTCAAAATTTCTTCCGTTTTTCTTTCCATATCCTTTGAATCCTTTCGTAGGTTATCCTTTCACAGCGCCTGCTACCATTCCGTCGATGATGTATTTCTGTCCTGCCAGATACACCAGAATCACAGGAAGGCTGCTTAAAAGAATATAGGCACATACCATGTTCCACTGGCTGTTGTACTGACCCAGGAAATTGTAAACTCCCAATACAATGGTCCAGTTTTTGGAACTCTGAATCAAGTACAGCGGCATCTGGAAATCGTTCCACACAAACACAAACTGAGTAATAAATAAGGTCACAAGAATGGGCTTTAACAGAGGAAACATGATTTTCAAAAACAGCTGCCAGGGGGTGCACCCGTCCACAATTCCAGCCTCATCCATATCTTTTGGCACCGTGGACACAAAGCCGTGAACCATAAACACGCTCTGGGGAATAAACATGGAGGCATACACCAGAATCAGTCCGATATAGTTATCCATCAGATGAAGCTTCTGCAGCACCTGAATCAGGGCAATGATCTGCACCGGCACAATCATTCCAGCCAGGAAGAAGACATAAATTTTTTTATTCAGTCCATCTGAGTTTCTGTTTAAGGTGTACCCTGCCAGTGTACCAAGAAATACAGACAGGCCAATGCTGCATACCGTCACCAGCACACTGTTAAAGAAAGAACGTACAATGCTGGTTTCCCGGAACACTTCTGCAAAGTTTTCAAACTGCCAGCTTTGGGGAAAACTTAAAGTCAATACATTAGTCTCCGCCGGTGTTTTCACTGCATTCACTGCAATCAGAATCAGAGGAATCCAGATGACAAGACTTGCTGCCCACATCACAAATTCCAGCGCATACATTTTTGCTTTTGTTTTTTTCACAGGACTTTTCCCTCCCATCTGCTAAAAATTGATTTTACCAGGCCAAAGCATACAATAACTAAAAGAGTCAAAAGTACATTTGCCGCACATCCGGTAGACAGTGCGCCGCTTCCCAGATAAGAATAAATGGTGGTATTTAATACCTGGGTGGCCATGCCAGGGCCGCCGTTTGTCAGCGCCACAATCAGATCAAATACTTTCAGACCGCCGATGAGACACAGCAGCACATTAATGCTTACAGAAGAAATCATCAGCGGCAGGATGATTTTCCAGAAGCTTTTCCACTGGCTGGCTCCGTCAATCAGCGCTGCTTCAATGCAGTCTCTTGGCACTGCCTGAAGGCCTGCCAGATAAATTACCATACAGTACCCTGCACCCTTCCAGATATCTACAATCATAACCATATACATGGCAGTGGCTTTGGTTCCAAGCCAGTCGAAATGTCCCAGCTTTTGGGAAAAGGTTCCAAGGAACTGGCTGATAATACCGGCATCCGGCAGAAGCATTGCCCGGAAAATTTCCGCCACAATCAGGGTGCTCAAAATAACTGGAAGATAATACACTGCTCTTAAAATATTTTTGGTTTTCAGCTTCTGGTTTAAGGCAATGGCAATGCCAAATCCCAGCACATTTTTCATCAGTGTGGTAATAATGGTAAAAGAAAAAGTGTTTTTCATTCCAGTGACAAACCGGTTCTGGCGTATCAGCTGGATGTAGTTGCGCAGTCCCACAAAATGGATCTCATTTCCTGAATAAATGGTTTTATCGGAAAACGAATATACAATGCCAAGCACCCCCGGCACCACATAAAAAATGGTGTACACCAGCAGGGCTGCCAGCAGAAAATATCTTGGATAAATCTTCTTTTTGTTCATGGTTCCTCCTTCTATCTAAACTGATATGCCGCCTGATGGCGGCAGCATCCTATATGAAAGTTAGCTGCTATGCTCCTCTCCCACAGCTGCTGTCCAAGACTTTCATAGTAAAAAGCAGGACACGCTGTACGCATGTCCTGCCCTCCTCTGTGTTTTAGAATCCTTCCATTCCCAGTGATACGCAGATGGAACTGCGGAAATCATCATACTGTTCACAGAATTCTTCCGGTGATACATCACCCATGTACACTTCCTGCATCATGGAAACGAAAGTATCCCAATCCTGCCCCTGTACAACCGAGTTGTGAGAAACAAACAGTCCATACGTTCCGTCAGAAATCTTTCCCATAAGTTTCTGAGTGGAATCACAGATGTTGTTGCTGTAGATGTCGTTAAAGATTGAAGCCGCGCCGATTCCATCATAGAACTGCTGTAAATTTTCATCCTGGCAGCACCAGTTCAGAAAATGTTTTGCGATATCAATGTTTTCGCTGTCCTTGCTCACATACAGCTCGCAGCAGGTAGACATGTAAATGTCTTCATTTTCGCCGATATAATACGGGATCAGTTCCAGTTTATCGGAAGTTCCAGCTCCATAGGTGGTATCCATAGAGGTCAGCCAGGAAGTCAGGCCAATACTGAATCCGCATTTGTCATTTGCCACTGCATCCTGCATTCCATCCCAGGTCTGTGACATAAAGTTGTCTCCAAAGTATCCTGCTTCTGCCCAGTCCTGAATGTCCTGAAGCATTGCCTTAAAGCTTTCGCTGTCTTTGTAGCCCATCTGGTTGGTATTGAATTTAGTAATCAGATCCGGATCTTTTTCCATATCTGCATGAAGTCCGGAAGCGGTCATGTTTCCGCACATCCAGGCATCCCCTGCGCCGCTGTAGAATGGAATGTATCCTTTTTCTTTCAGGACATCAAAACATGCTACCAGCTCTTCTTTGGATGTGGGCACTTCCAGTCCGCATTCTGCCAGTACATTTTTGTTTGCACAGAATCCCCAGTAATCCTGGGATGCAAGAGGAAGTCCGTACAGTTTCCCGTCTGTATAAAGGAATCCGCTGGTATCACTGATTTTCTCCACCCAAGGCTCCTCTGACAGATCCACCAGCATCTCGCTGGCTCTCATGTAAGTCAGCTCCGAAGGGGATGCGGAGTTCATGGTAATGTCCGCCAATTCTCCGGTGGCAAACTGGGATTTGATGACCTCAGATGCTGTCTCTGCCGGAAGAATATTGACTTCCATTTCTACGCCATACTCTTCACAGTATTTGTCTACAATTCCCTGATAAGTGTCATTCCACCAGTCCTCTGCAGTGGTTAGGATCATTTTCTTTCCCTGGAGATCTTCTTTTGTCTGATCATATACGTTTGCTTCCTGGGCATATCCCATATTGGACAGAAGCATAGCTCCTGCTGCTGCCGCTGCAGCTGCTTTTCTTAAATTGTACTTTTTCATGTTTTTCTCCTTTCATCGTTCCTTCGCATTCCGGTCTGCTCTGATTTCATTTTCGCGTTTCTTTATATGCATATTATATAATTTTCATCTTGATTTCGAAATGTATTTTCGCAATATTACACATGTACTTTTTAAATATCTTGTCTCTCATTATTCTTTTTGTACAGGAGTGGTTGCAATTTTTCTGCTCATTTGTTAGTATAGACAGGTGGAAAAGAAAGGAGCCTGCTTATGAAACGACAAAAGCTGAAGAAAAATTTCTGGAAGAAAATTCTTTTTATGAACATTGCCTTTCTTCTCATCGTGGTACTGATCTTTACCCTGTTCCGCTATAACACCAGCATCCGCTATGAAAAAGAAAACATCCACCGGATGCTTGAGGAACTTTCTGAAAATGAATCCCGTCTTTTTTCCACCATGCTGAATGATATGGCAAGACTTTCTTACAATCTGGCCATTTCCAATACCACTTTGACCACCCTGAAAAATGCAGATGCGGCAGGAGGCCCTGAAAACTATTTCACCCGGAACCGCTCTGCCAGAAAACAGCTGATGCTTTACATCCAGCAGATGGCCGGAAATGAGATGAAAAATACCAGTGTCAACATCCTCTCTTCCAAAGGAGATTATGTTCTTTTGGATCTTTACAATACAGTTTCCTTAGACCGGGAAGAAATTCTCTCTATTTCCAAGCAGGAGCAGTTTCATGGATCAAATCTCTTTAAATTTATTACCAGCCTGGAACCGGATCCTTATGGCCGGACAGACGTACCCATGTTTTCTTTCGTCCGGAAAATTTCCGATGCGTTTGGCACCTACGGCTATGTAGAAATCCAGAAAACGCGGACTGCCATTGACCAGCTTTTCCATCATTCTACGGACAACTTCGGCATGGTCTCCATTCTGGCCTTTTCTGACAGCCTTTTTTATTCTTCGGATTCCAGGGAAACTGCCTGGACGGACGCGCTGCCTCTTCTTTCAGAAAATGGTTCCCTGGAAAATACCAGTGTCCGCCTGACAGACGGCACCTATTTTGTTCACAGGACTGCTTTGGATTCCTATGGTTTTACCCTGTATACCCTTCTTCCGGACAGTTATTACATGGAACGAATTCAAAGTGAAACCCTGGTACTCACCACCCAAAGCCTGTTTTTATTAATTTCCATGCTGGTGCTGATCTGGTTTATTTCCAGACAGATCTACCGTCCGGTATACGAACTGCGGGTACGCATGGAACAGATGGGCCTGGACAACCTTCCCTTTCCGGAAGAGCTCCCGGATGATGCCGATGAAATCCAGATGTTTCACCACGTTTTTGCTTCTATGATGAAGCGGATTCAAAAGCAGAATGACCTTTTGGTACAGCAGAAAATCCGGGAACTGGAAGTGGCTTATCAGGCTCTCCAGTCCCAGATCAATCCTCATTTTCTTCACAACACCCTGTACCTTATTGGATTAAAAGGGGAAGAACACGATGCTCCGGAAATTATGGACATGTGTTCCTACCTTACCCACATGACCGCCTACTGTACCGGTGCCCAGGAGGAAACCGTCCTGCTTTCCCAGGAAGCCGCCTATATGGAATACTATCTTCAGCTGATGAAATACCGATATCTGGACATGCTGGAATACCACATCCAAATTTCCGACTCCCTGAAAACCCTTTCGGTTCCAAAGTTTATTCTCCAGCCTCTGGTGGAAAACTGTTTTACCCACGGATTCAAAAACTGCCCCAAGCCTCATTTTTGCATCCAGGTCTCCATTCAGGAAGAGAACGGCCAATGTGTGCTTCTCATTGAAGATAATGGAAACGGATTTTCTCCAGAAGACTGTGACCGAATTGCAGAAGATATTCAGTTTGTCAAACAGTCTGTGGATGACCCAAATCCCCGGTTTGTCAACCATATCAGCGGCATCGGCCTGGTAAATACCTATGCCAGACTCTATATCCGTTTTCATGGAGCCGTCACCCTGGATGTGGGACGTTCTTCCCTTGACGGAGGATTGGTCAAACTCACGGCTCCCCTGCTGTAATTCGAAAAAGAGGTGAATTTTTATGCATTCTGTAAATTTAATTGTTGTGGAAGATGAACCTGCCATTCTAAGCGGGATTGCCGCCCAGATAAAGCGCATGGATCTCCCAATTTCCATTACCGGCATTTATTTAAACGGGGCAGAAGCCTTAAAAGATCTCTCAAATTCCAAGCCGGATCTCATCATCACCGATGTCCAGATGCCGGTCATGACCGGGCTGGAACTGATCAGCCGCTTAAAAGAACAGCAATATCCTGCTGAATATCTGGTGCTCAGCGGATATGCCGAATTTGAGTATGTCCAGAAAGCGCTCCGGCTCAATGTTTCCAATTATCTGTTAAAACCTCTGCGTTTCCGGGAACTGCAGGAATCCCTGTCAGAAGTATGCTCCCGGATTCTCTCAAGACGCCATGAGCAGGAACTTCTCTCTTTGCAGAACCTGTTTTTCCCTTCCCAGGATTCCAAGGCATCCAGCCTTCCGCTTCCGGAGGGACCTTACCGGCTCTTTTTGTACCAGGAAGGGCCGTTTCTGGACATTCCCCTGGAGGTTTCTATACAGCAGTCCTTTTTTTCTTCCAGACAGCTGGAACTTTCTCTGGAACAGGCTTCCGGACGCTCCTTTGACTATCTATGGATTTTAGACACCCCTAAACCAGGGCTGAAACTTCTGCTTTTTGGGGGTACCGACAGTATTGCCCTTTCCCCGGAACAGTTCTTTAACCTTCTGGAAACTCTTTCTTCTGTATTCACTTCCACAACCCTGGTTTCCGGAAAGCTCATTACTGACAGCAGGGAACTTTTGGATGCCTATGGCAAAGCCATGGAACAGCTTTCCTGCAGCGCTGTTTTTGGAAAACATCAGCTGGTGTTTTTTACCGTCGCCTGCCAAACCCGTCCCGCTTCTCTTTCCAAAGTCAGCCGGGATCTTCTTTTAAGAGTCTTATCCAGCAGAAATCCGGAGCAAGTGGCAAAGCAGTATCACTTTTTTGCTGAAATCTGGAAAAAGGAAGCCTTTGGCCAGTTCCAGATCTTTTCCTTTACCCGGGACGTTTTTTCAGAACTGTTTCATCATTCTGACACAGCGAACCCTGCTTCCCTGGAAAAAGAAACCACTGACAAACTGGTACAGCTGGTCTTTGACGCTGCAGATACGGATACCTTTCTTCTTTCCGCTGAGCTTCTTTTAGAATCCGTCTGTCAGACCCTGTTTCACACCTCCCCGGATGCCACCATTCTTCAGGCAGTGGACGCTTTGTGGAATTACATTGACCAGCATTTCACTCAGGAACTGGACATCAATGCCTACGCAAAAGAGCATGGCTATCACCCGGTTTATCTGATTTCCCAGTTTTCCAAATTAAAACAGATCTCCCCTTCCAAGCGGATCACCCAGAAAAAACTGGCTCTTGCAAAGGAACTTCTGAAAAATTCTGACATGAGCCTTCAGGGAATCGTAAACACAGTTGGATTTTATGATATCTCCTACTTCAGCCGTCTCTTCAAATCCCAGGAAGGTATGACACCCGGTGCCTTCCGGAAGTCTTTCAAGACTCCGAAAGATCCTTTCTGAAAAGGGCTGAAAAACAGAAAAGCTGTGAAAACCAGTACACCACCGTTTCCACAGCTCTTTCTTTTTTAATCCAGATGATAAATTTCTTCCATGCCTGACCAGAATTCTCCTTCTTTCCGGTCTTCTAAGGGTTCCATCAAAGGCTTCACCAGGCTCCACCAATGCTGGGTTGCCGGATCTGCCGCCATTTTTGCCATATCTGCTTCAAAGTCCTCGCCATCGTATTCATAGTAGGTAAACATATAGTCACCTCTCTGATAGATGCTGTAATTTTTCAGATGGCAGGCTTTGATCATTTCGTTGACCCCAGGAAGCGGGTTTGCGTGATAGGCTTTGTATTGCTCCAGCCCTTCCGGTTTGATCTTAATCATTTCTCCAAATCTGCGCACCATAGCTGTTTCCTCCTGTCTGTTTTCTATTCGTAAACTTTTGTAGCTTCATCAAACAGAGCTTTTACGTTGCTTGGCGGAACATCCGGCTGCAGTCCTTCGTGGCTTGGAGAAACAATCAGGCCGGTAGGGAAATAAGACCGCAGTTCTTTGACTTTTGCTGCTACCATTTCCGGAGTTCCATGAGGAAGCAGATCCTGGGTATCCACGCCGCCGCAGAAAGAAATCTTTCCTTCAAATTTTTCTTTCAGGTTTGCCGGATCCATGCCTGCTGCCAGTGCCTGAATGGGATGAACCACATCCACGCCTGCCTCAATCAGCAGCGGAATGGCATCTACGATGGAACCGCAGGAGTGGTATACCACTTTGACTCCGTAGCTGTGTGCCAGTTCAATCAGTTTCTTTGCTCCCGGAATCACAAATTCCGAAATCAGCGCCGGACTGATCATCAGGCCTCTCTGGCTTCCCACATCGTCCCCGATCAGGATTGCCTGTACTTTTCCTTTGGTTGCTTCTAGGAAAATCTTCAGTGCTTTCAGATAAAACTCCACAATATGGTCATCCACATAATGAACCATCTCCGGCTCTGCCACCATATTCATCAGACAGGTCTGCATTCCGAATGCGGCGCAGGTATCCTGGAAATGGCAGGCCCAGAGCATTCCCATTACCACTTTGTCCTCCGGAGCTTCCTCTACCAAGCGGCGGCATTCTTCCGGATCAATGTATTTTTCCGGATCCGGCCATGGGAAATTCACAGCTTCTACGTCTTCCAGATCCTCACAATGGGCAAAACATCCGTCTGCTGTCAGAGTTCTGTGCTCGGTATCTACGTTGCTTCCATTCATGTACCAGTCAAAAGCGGCAAAAATTGCATTGCAGGTTTCTGAATGATAGGGAATTTCCACTGCATAAAAGTCATCTCCGCATTTCCGTTTCAGCTCTTTGATGTCAGCTGCCTGATAATACTCACACAAAGCCGGTACAGCCTCCGGTGTGGGATCTCCCAGCCAGCAGGCAGGTCTGTCTACGGGTCTGCGCTCTACGGTTGCATAAAAACGTTCTTTACTGTTCATGTTTGAAATCTCCTTTCTTTTACCCCTGTATTCCTTTATTGACACACCCTTTCACTCATGATACCATCATTTTAACCATGGCAAAAAGGCGGTATTTTTATGATTACTTTAAAAGATGTGGCTGCCCGTGCAGGCGTTTCTGTGGCAGCAGTTTCCTATTGTATCAACGGCACCCGGACTTTAAGTCCAGACACCAGAGCCCGGATTCTCCAGGCCGCTGCAGAGTTAAACTATATTCCAAATGCCCAGGCTCGAAACCTGAAAAGCTGTTCTTCCAGAGAAATCTGTGTCATCTTTCCTGACCTGGAAAGCCTCTGCTACAATGAATTTCTGAAAGGAATGCTGATGCAGGCGGAAAAGCTGAACTACGCTCTGACGGTATGCTGTTCTTACAACAACATCCGCACAGAACAGACTCTCATTGAAAATGCTATCAGTAAAAAATGCGCTGGGCTTCTTCTTGTCACCTGCCAGCCTCAGAACACTGCGTTTTTTCAGGATATTCTGGCTCATCACTCCATTGAAATCGTCTTTTTAGACCGTCTTCCAAGCCGGATGGATGCTCTGTATTTCGGATTTGACAACTATACCGCTGTCCATTTTCTCACCAGCCAGCTCATCCAGAATGGCTATAAAGACATTGCCCTGCTGTCAGGACCTCAGATTTTCTTCTCTGATTCAGAAGCCGCCGCCGGATACCAGGAAGCTCTGGACGAAGCCAGCATTCCTTTCCGTGCAGACCGCCAGCTGTCAACAGATACCACAAAGGAAGGGGCATTTTCTGTCTTTTTGCAGTCCTGGGCAAACGATCCGCCCCAGGCAGTCATCACAACTTCCCAGATTCTCTGCCAGGGTGCCATTGAAGCCTGCAATCTGGCCAATCTTTCCATTCCAAAAGATATCTGTCTTCTGACACTGGGTGTAGACAACTGGAACCGTTCTTCCTTTTATCCCCACATCATCCGATCTTCAGAACCTGCCTATTCTCTGGGTGCCCAGAGCTGTCAGGCTCTCATCGAGCAGATGGAACACAGTGAACGTCCGGAAAGCCGTTTTCACCTGCTGCAGGATTCCATTACCAGCTATCCGCTGCATTTTCCTGCTCCCAGGCCTTCTAAAGCTCTTGTTTCTGCACCCGATCCTTCGGTGCTTCGCATCGCCGCTGCAGAGCTTCCTACGATTCATGCGATTGAAGCCATCAGCCATGATTTCTATCAGAAATATGGCATTCGTTTAAACTTTCAGCTTTTTTCTCTGTATGACCTGTTTGAGCTAATTCAGACAGATTCCAGGAAAAGTGATCCTGATTTTGATCTGTATTTGTTTGATACTTCCTGGTTTTCTTTTTTGTACCACATGGACTGCTTAAAAGATCTTACCGATGAAATCCAGCGTTCCTGCGGCAATGCCGGTTATTTCTTTCCCCAAAACCTGGCCAACTGCAGCCGTCTGGGACAGATTTATGGATTTCCCATTGTGGGCGGCACCCAGTTCCTCCTGTACCGCAGAGATCTTTTCACAGATCCTTACCTCATGCGCAAATACAAAGAAAACCACCGTCTTTCCCTGCGTCCTCCCAAAACCTGGAAAGAATTCAACTCCATTGCCCGTTTTTTTACCAGGGAATTCAATCCGGATTCCCCCACACTTTACGGCACCGCCATTGCCACCGAACTCAATGAAGAGCTGGCCCTGGAATTTGAGCCCAGGATGTGGGGATTCAAAGGAGACTTTTTTGATAAAAACGGCCGTCTGCAGATCAATTCTCCAGAAAATCAAACTGCTTTGAGCAGTTTTGTAGAAACTCTGCGCTGCTGCCGCCCGGATACTCCTTCCAATCAGCATGTGTTTTCTGAATTTGCCAAAGGACACCTGGCCATGATCATCACCTTTACGGAATATGCTGCCCAGATCCAGAACAGCACCCACTCTGTCTATCTCCATCAGAGCGACTACAGCATGATTCCCGGACAGATTCCAGCCAACGTGGGCTGGCATTTCGGGCTTTCCAAAAACTGTCGGAAATCTTCCGAAGCGGTTTCCTTTTTTCAATGGCTGTATCAGAGGCATACGTCCTATTATCTGTCCATTCTGGGAAGTTCCTCTGCTCTGGAATTTCCCTATAAAAATCATGAACTCCAGAAAATGTACCCCTGGCTCACGCTTACTCAAGATTCCATCAAAAACTGCCGCTCCCGCATTTATCCTTTCAAAAAAACAAACGGGTATCTAGCGCCTCACGATTTTGAGCGGATTCTCTGTGACCAGATCCGGACACTTCCCCAGACACCAAAAGAAATTTCCGATTGTCTGGACCGTATCCAGAAGCAGGTGCTTCATGCGCTTTCCACCTGATCGCAGGTCAGGATTTTAACTGGCTGCCTTTTTTGTTTTTCTGATTTTCAAACTGTTTCCATTTAAAAAGGTTCCAAGAATCAGAACTGCAATCAGCAGGGCGCCCCAGATCAGGTTTGCATAATAGGTATTTAACTGCGGGAACATATTGACACCGGTGGAAATCAGCTGGATAACCACAATTGACAGAAGCACATTGGAAATTTTTCCCATTCCTCCATCTGGGAGTACACCTGCCAGAACCAGAATCAGAATGACGGTCATCGTATAAGACTGTCCATAATCTGCCTTCCCAGCGTAATAATCATGGTATTCAAACGGAAATTGGCAATGATCACTCCGTTAAAGAGTCCAAGAATAGCTCCAATCAAAACTGCCAGTACAAACTCGGCCAGTGGACTGGTGCTGCACCATCCATTGTTTAAACAGATCGTGGTGGACAGAGAATACGCCAGAGCCGCGATTACCGGGAATGACAAATCGAATCCTCCGGAAATCATGACAACCAGACAGATCATGGCAAACATGCCATCCACAACCATGGAGCGCAGAATCGTCACAACTGTGCTTAGCTCCATCAGCTGTCCTCCTGAACGGATTTGTATTGCAATGCACATCACAATCAGTACAAGGAAGATCCAGAATTCTGTACGGCTCACAGTCCGTTTTACTTTTTTGTTCATTGTCCTCTCCCCCTTATCGGATAATATCAAGAATGCCAGCTTCGGTAATGTTGTCTCCGGACATTTCTCCTACAATGCTGCCTTCTTTCATTTGCTGCGGCATCGGTATCTGTTGGGCCTTTGTAGATGACATCGATTCCTTCATCTGCTGCCCATTCTTCTACATTTTCCTGAACATGATCCCACCAGGCCTGTCCAGTAACTTTGGGTACAAATGCAATCGTAGGAGTCTCGGACTCTGCAAATGCACAGACACTTCCGAATACGGACATCGTCATCGCTGCTGTTAAAATCCCTGCCAATACTTTCTTTTTCATGTTGCTACCTCCATTTTTGTTTTTTGATGTTATTTTGCATAATTTTCACGTCTTTATCGGAGTAAAATTAAGTTATTTTCTCCAATTCATGATTTTATATTACCGTATATTTACATCATTTTCAACAAATTCTTTTCTTTTTAT
>CAJMON010000032.1 GCA_905214955.1 uncultured bacterium | reverse complement strand
AGATGATGATGAAAAAGATATATCAGCACTTATTATAAAGACAGATGATCCGTGTGCAATAAAAATTAGGCGATATAATTCGGAAAAATTGGACAGGCCCCTTACGGAAGAAGAACAACAATTTAATGAAGCGATAAATAGATTATCGCAAGCAGTGAAAGAACATCTGAAAAGAAAAGCCAATCGCCAGTTACCAGATGAAGAGGTTAAGATTAAAAAGAATACGGTAGTAATAAAAACGGATTCATTTATTTGCAAAGAATTTTTACATGACAAAATTGAAATGAAATGCGGAATCATAACCATCATAACAAGTGCAAAAGAAATTATAGAGAAGAAAGTATATTTAGGTTGTTGTCCAAAATGCTGCACATATTTTATCAGCAGAAGAGAATATGAAAACTTGTGTCAGTTAGGAACGTTAATCTGCACGATATATGATTATAAAAGATGGAAGTTAAATGAGATCGAGAAAAAAGGAAATTTTTATTACGCGGATGAATCTATCATGAAAGCATTCGGATATAATGTGAATGCTCAATCAAATCTGACGGATGAAGAAAGACAGCAAATTATGATTGAAGTTATTCGAAGTGGTTCTATGAGACAATATGAAGTAGTATATTTCTTGAACTGGCTGATACGCATTCATGAAAACGATGAAAAATATGAGCAGGCTGTTGGAAAGTGGGAAATGGATAAAATATTTATTTCTGAATATCATGTTGCTTCTTCGAATGAATTAATTGATAAATTGAAAATCCACTAATGAAGTGCCTTTTTGGTGGAATGTTGATTTGGTAGGAGTCTCATATGAACAGGATGGATATGGCATGGCAGGAGTTTTCTTCATTTGCAGAAGCACCGCAGCTTTCAAAAACAGGAAAATTCTGCGAAGCAGGGCGTGCTCTTTTGTCTGAGCGGATGCGAGTTTAGAGCGCGCCCTGTGGTTTGAGCAGAAGGCTGTTTTTGCAAAAGCTGGGAGTGCTTCGAAACAGAAGAAATACTCTGCTCATGCCACATACCTCCGTCCTTTTGCAGCAAAATTTCCGTTGAGATGCTTGCTTAAATGTTTCGGAAATGATAAAGTATTCTTATTAGAGCGTGTTTGAAAAATACCAAAAGAAAAGGAAACTAAAGAAACAATGACAGAAGAACAACAGGAAACCATTGAATCACTGATTGCCCAGTATCCGGTCTGCCAGTATGCGTTTTTAAAGCCGGAGGATCTGACGTTCCCGGAGCGGGTGCGGCAGATCTGTGAGTCGGAGTGTCCAAGATATGGGACGACCTGGGCGTGTCCGCCGGGGGTGGGCACGGTGGAGGAGTGCCGGAAGGAATGCCTGGAATATGAAGACGTGATTCTGGTGACGACCTTGGCAGAGGTGGAGGACACGGCGATTCTGGAAGAGACATTAAAAACCCGTGAAGGACATGAAGAAGTGATCCGCTCTCTGCGGAAGGATTTGAAAGAAGCAGGATGGCAGGTGCTGGCTCTTTCTACAGAGTCCTGTGAGATCTGCTCAAAGTGCGCCTATCCGGATGCGCCCTGCCGTTTCCCAGAGAAGATGATTCCCTGTGTGGAGAGTTATGGCATTTTGGTAACTGACGCAGCGGAAAAAGGCGGAATTGATTTCTTTTATGACAGCAATACTGTCACCTGGTTTGGGATGCTTCTAATAAAAAAATGATGATGTTGGGGTCGAAAGATGCCTTACGGATTGTTCCGTACTTCGTATCTTCGTATTCACTACGGTCGGTGCTAAACGTGTGCCACTGGCACACAGCACCCCACAATCCTGCCCAATATTCGCATATCGTGAAGCTGACGCTCCACTTTTATGCTCATATCGGGCGGGTCACTAAGCCTTAAAACCACTTCTGTGCAAGCACATCGTGGTTCCAGGATTTTGACCCTGGCATCAAAATGATATAAGTAAAAACGCATGAGTCAGAAGATGAATTCATATACTGGATAATAAAAGTTGCAGACAGCGGTATATGAGTTCCCATGAAAAGATGTTTTTAAAGAAAGCCGCCCAGGCTGCCCAGATTCCAGAAGACTTATCGAGACATGCAGTTCTTTTGCGGGCCTTGGGACGGGAAAGTATTCTGATTGAAAACTATAAAGGAATTCTGGAATATTCCGGGGAATGTCTGGTTGTGCAGGCAGCAGACTGCCGGGTGAGGATCTGTGGAAAAAATCTGTGGATCGCCTATTACAACGAAATGGAAATGAAAGTCTGCGGTTGTATTGAAGAAATCCGCTACTGCTAGGGAGGGAGTTCTCTGCGACAGAATCTGCTGCAGTATCTAAAGGGCAGTGTGCAGGTGCAGATCACAGGGCCATCCTGGGGCCGGTTCTTGAACTTATGTACCTTGCGCGGCTTGTGCCTGAGAAATGTGGTATACAAAGAAAACGGCTGCCAGGCGGAAATGAGCATTTCTGATTTCCGCCAGATCAGACAGCCGGCAAGAAAAAGCAGGACCAGGGTGCGGATCATCCGCCGGGAGGGCCTGCCTTTCTTTTTATACAGATACCGGAAACGGAAGCTTTTGCCGGCAGGAATGGCTGCGGGCATTCTTCTGATGCTCTTTTTGTCTGCCTTTATCTGGGACATTCAGATTCAGGGAAATCAGGCAGAAACCAAAGAAGAACTGATCCGCTTTCTGGAAGACGAGGGCGTGTATTTTGGCACCTGGAAAGAGCGTATTGACTGCAGGGAGCTGGCGGCCTCCATGCGCAGGCAGTTCAAAAATTTTACCTGGGTTTCGGTAAAAATTCAGGGTACTCAGCTGTGCATTGATGTCCAGGAAAATAAAAATATTGCAGAAACAGATATTGTAAAAGAAAAAAATGCAGAAAATCAGACGAGTGAAAGTGGAGCCTGCCAGGATCTGGTAAGTGATGTGGACGGCATTGTGGAAAGCATTTTTACAAGGCGGGGCATTCCCCATGTGAAGAACGGCATGGAAGTGAAAAAGGGTGACATTCTGGTAAGCGGCCAGATCCCGGTAGTGGGAGACGACGGAGAAGTGGCCGGATATCTTTTCTGCCAGGCAGACGCAGATGTACAGGTGCGCACCAGCATTTCCATCCAGGAAAGCTTTCCAATGGTGTATGAAGAAAAATCCTATACAGGGCGGACAAAGACATCCTATGCGGTCTATTTTGGAAAGCAGAAGGTTTCCCTTTCAGAGAAAAAAATGCCCTATGAGGCTTATGATGTGGAAACCAGGCAGTATCCGCTGTGTCTAGGAGACTGCTTTTATTTACCGGCGGCTTTGCAGGTGAAAACCTGTCTGGAAACCAGAATCCAGGTGAAAAATTATACGATTTCTCAGGCAGAAGCCAGGGCAGAGGAAGAGCTGGCAAAAAAAATAGAAAAAATTCAAGAAAAAGGGGTTCAAATATTTGAAAATAATGTTAGAATAGATACAGACGCCGAAAACTGTGTGACAGCGGGAACGCTGACTGTGGTCCGGTCTGCAGGAGTTTTAGCAGACAGCAAGCTGGAGGAAACAGCCGGCATTGAGGCGGATTGAACATCTGGAAAGGATTTTAAGACAGCATGAGTATGATCGAGACCATTGCGTCTGTTCCTGCGGAACATGAGAAAAATGTATTTGGACAGTTTGACCAGTACATGAAAAAAATCGAGAGAGCCTTTCATGTGACGGTCATCGCCAGGGACGGAGAATTAAAGATCATCGGAGATGAAGCTCTGGCAAAACGGGCAAAAGGAATCTTCACCCAGCTTCTGGAGCTTTCTAAGAGAGGAAATGTTATCCAGGAGCAGGATGTAAATTATGCCATTTCGTTGGCCATGGAAAATGACCATTCTTCCATGGTGGCACTGGATGGAGACTGCATCTGCCATACCATCAACGGAAAACCCATTAAGCCAAAGACCTTAGGACAGAAGGCTTATGTGGATGCTATACGAAAAAAAATGATCGTATTCGGACTTGGACCTGCAGGTACCGGCAAGACTTATCTGGCCATGGCCATGGCGATTACTGCTTTTAAGGAAGAGGAGGTAGGAAGAATCATTCTGACCCGTCCGGCCATTGAAGCCGGAGAGAAGCTGGGATTTCTTCCGGGAGACCTGCAGAGCAAGGTAGATCCCTATCTGCGTCCCCTTTATGATGCCCTGTATCAGATTATGGGCGCAGAAAGCTTTGCCAAAAATATGGAAAAAGGACTGATTGAAGTAGCGCCTTTGGCTTACATGAGAGGAAGAACCCTGGACAATGCATTCATCATTCTGGATGAGGCACAGAATACCACACCGGCACAGATGAAGATGTTCCTGACCCGTATCGGATTTGGCTCCAAGGTCATTGTCACAGGAGATTTAAGTCAGAAGGACCTTCCAAAAGAGCAGCAGTCCGGCTTGGATGTAGCGCTGAAGGTTTTAAAAAATGTAGAAGATATTTCGTTCTGCACCCTGACCAGCAAAGATGTGGTGCGCCATCCCCTGGTTCAGAAGATTGTCAATGCCTACGAAGACTATGAAGCAAAGCAGGAAGAACGCTATGCAGGCAGTGGAAAAACAGCAGCCGCAAGGAGGAGCAGATCATGACAGTGATTTATGAAGATGAATATGAAAAAGAATGGCCTTTTAACCCTGAAGAGCTGGCAGAGGAAGTCATCAATGCCTGTCTGGATTATGAAAAATGTCCTTATGAAAGCCAGGTCAGTCTGCTCTTGACAACCGGCCCGGAAATTCATAGAATGAACAGGGAGTTTCGCGGCATTGACCGGGAGACAGACGTTCTTTCTTTCCCCATGCAGGTGTATGAGATCCCTGGAGATTTTTCGGGGCTGGAAGAAGAACAGGATTCCTTTGATCCGGACAGCGGAGAGCTGCTCCTTGGAGATATTGTGTTAAACGGTGACCGGGTATATGCCCAGGCAGAAGAATTTGGCCACAGCGTAAAAAGAGAGTTTGCATTTTTGATTGCCCACAGTATGCTTCATCTGATGGGCTATGACCACATGACAAAGGAAGAAGCAGACGTGATGGAGGGCAGACAGGATGAGATCCTGAATCTGCTTAACATAAAAAGATAAACTGACAGCGTTCAGAGAAAGAGGTTAGAGTATGAAGAAGTTAATTGTAGCAGCGATGATCTGTACAGCGATGTTAAGCTTTACCGCATATGGCAGCGAAGCCACCCTTCAGAAAACAGAAGTATCTGACAGAGAAATGGCTGAGGACATCATTAGTGTAACAGACACACAGGAAGAGACACAGGCCGCTGAAGAAGCATCTGCAGGGGAAGCAGCAGATGGAAGCACAGAGATGGCCAGAAGCTTTCTGACAGGCCAGTTAGAAGACAACACCACAGCTATGAACCGTCCCGTTGCCATTATGTTAAACAACATTGTAGATGCGTGCCCGCAGGCAGGCATTGCCAACGCAGGAGTGGTGTATGAAGCACCGGTAGAAGGACTCTTGACCCGTTTGATGGGTGTATTTGAAAATTATGATCTGGATAAAATCGGTTCTGTAAGAAGCTGTCGTGACTATTACATTGACTGGGCACAGGAGTTTGATGCCATCTACGTACATTACGGCCAGGCTGTTTACGCAGTGGATAAGCTGAATGCACCGGGTATCGACAATATCAGCGGGCTGCAGTATCAGGAAGGCGCAGGTGCCTTGGATGGTTACTGTGGAGAAGATGTTTTCTACCGGACCAGTGACCGAGTAGCTCCTCACAACTGCTATACCAGTTATGATCAGATCCAGACTGCTATTGAACGCCTGGGTTACAATACCATGCATTACGCAGGCTATGAAGGAAAATTTCAGTTCGCAGCAGACGGCGAGACCGTGGTTCCTACTGACGGCACCGCTACTGTGATCAAACCTGGCTACCCGGTCAATGATCCCTGGTTTGAGTATAATGCAGACGAAGGTGTTTACTATCGTTATCAGTATGGCGACGGACAAATCGATGAACTGACCGGAGAAGTTTTAAAATATGACAACGTGATCTTCCAGGTCTGCGAATGTGAAAACTATGATGACCACGGTTACCTGCATTTCGATACTTCTTCAGGCGGAGATGCTTATTATTTCTCCAAGGGTGCTTATCAGAAATGCACCTGGTCCAAAGCAGAACCGGACAAGTATTCTTCACCGGCCAGATATTATGATGAGAACGGAAATGAAATTACGCTGAACCAGGGAAAAACCTGGGTGTGCATTATCCGTCAGGCTGCTGAAGGAGACATTTCCATTCAGTAAAAAACGGCCGCAGAGCAGGATGTAAGTGCTTCTGCGGCTGTAAAAAATTGGTGTAAGTGAGGTACAATGTGGGAAACAAAAGGAAAAACAGTAAAAATTATTTAGTCCAGGGAACAATTCTGACGGTTGCGGCCATTGTGGCGAAAGTCATCGGAATGATCTACCGGATTCCCCTGACCAACATTCTGGGTGATGACGGAATCGGTTATTATTCCACTGCCAATGAGATCTATAACATTCTTCTGATGATCTCTACGTTCAGCCTTCCGCTGGCACTTTCCAGGCTGGTATCTGAGAGACGCCACCTTGGGCAGGCAAAAAATGCCCATAAGGTGTTTGTCTGCGCGATGAAGTTTGCAGTTGCAGCCGGCGCAGTGATGGCACTTCTTACCTTTTTCCTGGCAGGTGTGATCACAGACAACATCATGCATGTGGGTTCAGCGGCACTGGCACTTCGGGTGCTGGCTCCTGCCATTTTTCTGTTTGCCATAGCTGGTGCATTCCGTGGATTCTTCCAGGGACATGAGACCATGGTTCCCACAGCGACTTCTCAGGTGATTGAGCAGATTGTTAATGCAGTTATTTCTGTTGTGGGCGCCGGTGTGATGATGGGAATCGGCACGAAAATGGCAGAAAAATCCGGAGATTCCAATTTAGGCCCTGCATGGGGGGCTGCAGGTGGTACGTTTGGTACGGTAGCCAGCATCAGTGTGGCATTGCTGTTTTTGGTAGTTGTCTATATTTCTTATCAGCGGACATTTAAACGTCATTTAAGAAAAGATCCTACCAAGCATCTGGAATCTGGCCAGGCGATCTACCGGGCACTCCTTGTGACCATCGGACCTATTGTTTTAAGCACCTTGGTGTACAACATTGGAACACTTATTGATCAGGGTATTTTCAACAGTGTACTGGCTTCCCAGGGATACAGTGAAAAACAGTACAGTACCATCTGGGGCATTTATTCCGGAAAATACCGGGTGCTGATGAATGTGCCTCTGTGCGTGGCCTCCTGCCTGTCTCCATCGGTGGTACCAGCTTTGACAGCTGCCATGGCAGATGGAAACCACAAAGAAGCAGGCATTAAGGTCCGGGATTCTATTCGGTATACCATGATCATCACCATTCCCTGTGCCGTGGGCATGGCAGCGTTGGCTTCTCCCATTATGCGGCTGATTTTTGGGGATGCCAAATCTTTAACAGCAGGAATTATGCAGCAGGGCGCGCTTCTCATTGTGCTTCTGGCGCTGTCCACCCTGTCTACAGGAATTCTCCAGGGACTTGGTGAAATGAAAAAACCCCTGTATAATACCACCATTGCCCTGATGGTGCAGATTGTGACACTGTATCTGTTCCTTCGGGTGTTCCGCCTGAATATTTACAGCGTGATCTATTCCAATACCATCTTTGCACTGATCATATGCGTGCTGAATGCCATTGCCATTGGACAGAAGATTTCCTATCGTCAGGAAATCAAAAAGACGTTTCTGATTCCGCTGATTTCTTCCGGAGTCATGGGACTGGCAGCCATTGGTATTTATCAGTTGTTCCACCTGTTTGCAGGAAATGCCATTTCCTGTATTCTAGCAGTTCTGGCGGCTATGGCAGTCTATGGTGTCCTTTTGGTAAAACTTGGCGGAATCTCTGAAAAAGAACTTCTGGGTATTCCAAAAGGAACGCTGATTGTACAGATTTTGAAAAAATGCAGATTGCTGTAATCCATAAAACACCAGCATAGCTGGAAGAAAAATAACCGATACTGTATCCAAAGGAGGCGGTGAT
Organism: uncultured bacterium; assembly: GCA_905214955.1. Lineage (GTDB taxonomy): Bacteria > Bacillota > Clostridia > Lachnospirales > Lachnospiraceae > Limivivens. Next base: position 23,700 of record CAJMON010000032.1, on the reverse strand, counting down.
GATGCACCGGGGATATGGGATCGGTATTTTTCTGGCTTTTTTTCTCATTGGAGCCGCCTATGTGGCAGCTTATCATCTAAGCCTGGAAAATGAACAAAAAACAAGCAGCATTAAAACAAGGGAAACAAACCAGATACAGGAAAAACAGGCAGAAGCGGTGTTTGAAAAAGAAATCCCTCCGCGGTACTGGCTGATGGAAGAGGATGGAGCAGTGATGGTTTATCTTTCCGATGGAAGAAGCATGTATGAGCGGACAGAAATTTCGGTGGACAATCTGCCTCTGCCGTTAAAAGAAGAGATTGCCAAAGGAAAAGAAATTTGGACAGAACAGGAGCTGTATGGCTTTCTGGAAAATTACAGCAGCTGACGTTTCAGGGTGGACGTTAGGGAAAAAGTGTTGTAGAATAAGAGAAACGCAGTGAGAAAGGGAGGAAAAAACGGTGAACTTTCGGGAAACGTTTGCTGATAAAAAAAGAATTGTGGTAAAAATCGGCTCTTCGTCCTTGACACATAAAGAGACCGGTGCATTAAATATGTCAAAGCTGGAAGTTTTGGTGCGGGAGCTTACGGATCTGCACAATATGGGAAAAGAAGTGGTTCTGGTATCTTCTGGAGCTATCGCAGTGGGAAGACAGGCACTTGGATTTTCAGAACGACCGGCGAAGACAGAAGAAAAACAGGCCTGTGCATCGGTCGGCCAGGCCAGACTGATGATGATTTACCAGAAGCTTTTTTCAGAGTATAATCAGCTGTGCAGCCAGATTTTGATGACAAAGAGTACCATTGTCAACAACCTAAATCGGCACAATGCCTTCAATACCTTTCAGGAACTTTTGAAAATGGGTGTGATTCCTATTGTCAATGAAAATGATACGGTTTCTACGTACGAGATCCATTTTGGTGACAATGATACATTGTCCGCCATTGTAGCTTCTCTGGTGGAAGCAGATCTTCTGATTCTTCTGTCAGATATTGACGGGCTGTATACGGATGATCCAAACACCAATCCAGAAGCCAGATTTGTTGATACAGTAGAACATTTAGATACTCATCTTTTGGAAATGGGAAAGAGTACCAGCAGCAGCAGTGTGGGAACTGGCGGTATGGCTTCCAAATTAAATGCAGCGAAGCTGGCCGGTGCATCCGGATGCGACATGGTGATTGCCAATGGAAAAGATTTTCATGTGATCCACAAGATCATTGCAGGAGAACCTTGCGGTACCGTGTTCAAAGCAAACAAAAAAGAAGATTTTTATCTCATGGATGAGATTGAGAGAATGTTTTGAGACGAAAATAGAAAGGATTAAAAAAGTATTATGAAACCAGAAAAAATCCAGCGCATCAACGAATTATCCAGAAAATCAAAAGCAGAAGGCCTGACAGAAGAAGAAAAAAAAGAACAGGCCGTTTTAAGACGGGAGTTTGTGGAATCTTTCCGCTCCAACTTAAAGGCACAGCTGGACAACATTGACATTCAGGAAAAAGACGGCACCATTGTAAATTTGGGAGAAAAATATGGAAAAAAAGCAAATTAGAAAGAAGATCCGGGAACAGAGAGCCCATCTGACACAAGAAGAAATTGAAGCCAGGAGCCGGCAGATCTGCAGGCGGATTCTGGAGATGGAAGCTTTTCAGAAAGCATCCTGCCTTTATACTTACATAGATTGCAAAGGGGAAGCTTCCACGAAGCTTCTTATGGAAGAAGCCTGGAAGCTTGGAAAAAGAGTGGCAGCTCCAAAAGTACACGGCGAGGACATGGACTATTTTTATATCTGTTCTATGGAAGACTTGGAGCCTGGATATTTTCAGATTCCAGAACCCAAAGAGGGACTTGCAAAAGCAGAGGAAGAGGATGCCCTGGTCATTGTGCCGGGAGTGGCCTTTGACAGTCATCTGCATCGGTGCGGTTATGGAAAAGGATTTTATGACCGGTATTTAAAAGCCCATCCTCATCATACTGCCATTGCCATTGCCCTGGAATTCCAGGTGATAGAGGAAGTGCCTTCCGAACAATTTGATGTGTGCCCGGATATGTTGGTGACGCCCCTTCGGACGATCCGGAACCGGATGGATACTTTAGAGGAGATGGGGGTTCAGGCCCAGGCAGCAAAGCCGATTCTTCAGAAACTTGGTACGGACAAGAAGAATGATGTGTTAAAGGCTGCAGCTAGGAAATTGACTGAAAACAGCAGCCGGATCTTACTTGCTAATGAAAAGGATGTGGAGACTGCCAGAAAAAATGGCATGAATCCAGGTCTTATTGATCGGCTGACCCTGACAAAAGAACGGATTTTTGACATGGCAGACGGTCTTACACAGCTGGCTGCACTGGAAGATCCAATCGGAGAAGTCCTCTCCATGAAAAAACGGCCAAACGGCCTGTTAATCGGCCAGAAACGGGTTCCATTAGGAGTTGTTGGCATGATCTATGAAGCCAGGCCCAATGTGACGGCAGATGCCTTCGGGCTGTGTTTTAAGACGGGAAATGCCGTGATTTTAAAGGGCGGCAGTGATGCCCTGCATTCTAACGAGGCGATTGTCTCTCTCATTCAGGAAACCCTGCTGGAAAACGGACTTCCCGTAGAATGTGTCCAGCTGATTTCTTCCATGAACCGGGCAGTGACCACTGCATTTATGAAGCTGAACCAGTATGTGGATGTGCTGATCCCAAGAGGCAGTGCCAGACTGATTCAGGCAGTTGTGGAAAACAGCACCATTCCAGTTATTGAAACTGGAACCGGCAACTGCCACATTTATGTAGATGAATCTGCAGATCTGGACATGGCAGTAAACATCATTTTCAATGCCAAAACCCAGCGGATAGGCGTGTGCAATGCCTGTGAATCCCTGGTTGTCCATGAAAATGTGGTAAATCGGCTGATGCCTCTTCTGAAAAAGAAACTGGACGAAAAGCAGGTGGAGCTGCGGGGAGATGAAATAGCAAGACAAGCGGTAGAAGGAGTGGTTCCTGCCACCGAAGAGGACTGGGGAAAGGAATATCTGGATTACATTCTTTCCATACGGACGGTTTCTTCCCTAGATGAAGCCATTGACCATATCAACCGCTATAATACTGGACATTCCGAAGCCATTATTACGGAAAATTATACCAATGCCCAGCGTTTCCTGGAGGAGATTGACGCGGCAGCGGTGTATGTCAATGCGTCCACCCGGTTTACAGACGGTTCGGAATTTGGCTTTGGAGCAGAAATCGGCATCAGTACTCAGAAGCTTCATGTCAGAGGTCCTATGGGACTGCTTGCTTTGACCACCACCAAATACATTGTTTATGGAAATGGACAGATACGTGTCTGAAAATCGTCATTTGTTTCATATAGTTCTGGTAATTCTATAGAAATTATGGTAAGATTGTAATAATAAACATGAAAGATGCCGGGGGAATGCAGATGAAAAGCCAGAAAAAGAAGATTTCCAAAAATGTGAGAAATAAAATCCTCTGTTTTTTTGGAGCACTTCTTCTTTCTGGTGTGACCATTGCAGCGGTATTAAAAGGAGGAGGGATCTCGCCGAATGAGCTGAAAGGGTTTCTTCTGGAAGCGAAGATCGGAGGAATCTTTTTTGCTGTAGTTTGTATGCTGGGATTTATCTTCTTTGAAGGGGCAGCTCTTACGGTGATTGTCCGTGCCCTGGGATATCCGGTGAAGCACGGAAGAGGGTTCTTATATTCCGCAGCGGACATTTACTTTTCCGCCATTACCCCTTCTGCATCCGGGGGACAGCCAGCCAGCGCCTTTTTTATGCTCCGGGACGGGATTCCGGTGACTGCCGTGATGGCATCCCTGGTTCTGAACCTGATCATGTATACTCTGGCAGTGGTGACGACAGGTGTGCTGGCGGTGATCTTTTTCCCGGAGACCTATTTTACCTTTGATCTGCCGGGGAGACTGCTGATCGCTGTGGGAGTTCTGATTATGATGGGACTTTCTCTGGTTTTTTATCTCCTTTTGAAAAAACCGGACATTTTAAAAAAGTTGTGCGGCGGTCTCATTGTTCTGTTTGAAAAAATCCACTGGCAGAAAGCGGCCAAAAAGCTGCGGGAAAAGTTAGATAGTGCACTGGAAGAGTACGGCCAGTGTGTGAAGCTGATTTTTGGAAAGAAAAAGATGCTGGCAAAGGCCTATGGCTTGAACCTTCTTCAGAGATTTTCGCAGCTTCTGGTGACATTAGGGGCATTTTCTGCCATTGGAGGAAGTAAGTCCCTGTTTCCGAAGCTTTTTGCTATTCAGGTTTATGTCGTTTTAGGCTCCAACAGCATTCCTGTGCCTGGAGCCATGGGTGTTGCAGATTATCTGATGATCAACGGCTACCTGGAACTGATGAACAAAGAACAGGCTTATCAGCTTGAAATTATAAGCAGAGGCCTGTCCTTCTATGCATGTATGATTCTGAGCCTGATTACGGTAGGAGTGGGTTATATATTGCTGAAACCAAAAGAAAAAAGAAAAGAGAAAAACAAATGATAGGATTTTATGATTACACAGTGATACTCACCTACTTATCCATTCTTTCCGGGACGGCCGGTGTGATTGTCTGTCTCAACGGAATCGGACATCCCTACATTGGAATGTTCTTCCTGCTGTTTTCAGGCTTATGTGATACCTTTGATGGAAAAGTAGCAAGATCCAAGAAAAACCGGACAGATGAGATGAAAAAATTTGGGATTCAGATTGATTCCCTGGCAGATCTCATTGCATTCGGTGTGCTTCCTGCCTGTATTGGTATTGCTATGTTCCGGTGCAATCTGGAATATACGGATACTTCCGAAGTGACGGTCTTTCTGATGAGAAGGTCTACGGCGTATCAGGTGGGACTGACTGTGATTGCCATTTCTTATGTGTTGGCAGCCATGATTCGCCTGGCTTATTTCAATGTGATGGAAGAATGTGGAAAAAACAAAGACGAAAACGGACAGAAGATCTATTTGGGACTTCCGGTGACCAGTGCAGCCCTGATTTTCCCGGCAGTGCTGGTGGCTCATGTGTTTGTGGCTGCGGATCTGACACTGTTGTATTTTGGTGTGATGATCGTGGTTGGTTTTCTGTTTTTATCAAAGATCAGGATCAAGAAACCTACCAATAAGCAGATTGCACTGATGATTGCCATCGGTGCGGTAGAATGCATCGGCCTTGCGGTGATTCTCATGTTTTTAAAGAATGGCGGGGCAAGAATATGACAGGGCTGGAATTTCTCTATCACACCCTGCCGGGACGGTTTCTGTTAAAGGGACTGACCATGCCGCAGCTCTCGAAAGCCTGTGGAAGATTTCTGGATGAGGAAGCATCTGCATTTCTCATCCCTTTGTTTGTAAAAAAGACGGGTATTGATGTATCCGAATACGACACAGAAAATATCCACAGTTTTAATGACTTCTTTTCAAGAAAAATTTTAGAAGGAAGACGTCCCGTGGATCTGGATCCCACGCACCTGATAGCTCCCTGTGACGGTCTGCTCTCTGTGTGGCCCATCACAAAAGAGGGAATTTTTCCGGTAAAGCAGAGCGCTTATACGGTGTCCTCCCTGCTTCGGGATGAAAAGCTTGCCAGGCGGTACGAAGGCGGAAACTGCTTTGTTTTCCGGCTCTGTGTCAACCATTACCACAGGTACTGCTATGCAGATTCTGGAAAAAAGAGCGGCAATCGAAAGATTTCCGGGGTGCTTCATACAGTCCGGCCTATTGCACTTCGGGAAGTTCCTGTGTTTACGGAAAACAGCCGGGAATATACCTGCATTCACACCACACATTTTGGCACCCTGCTTCAGATGGAAGTGGGAGCTATGCTGGTGGGAAGAATTGTGAATTATAAAGAAGCCGGTGAGGCAGCACGGGGCGAGGAAAAGGGCATGTTCCAGTACGGAGGCTCCACCATCATCCTTCTGACAGAAAAAGGGACAGTGCAGGTACGGAAAGATCTTTTGATAAATTCAGCGGATGGCACAGAAACAGCAGTAAGGATGGGAGAAATGATCGGCTATGAAAGAAAAAATTAAAAAAATCATTCCTGGTTATGCCATCGTACCCCTGACAACGGCCGTGGCCGTCAACATGATTATATATTTTGGAACGTCCAGTCTGCGTGGATATCTCCACTTTCATTCCCTGGGAAGTCCGCTGGATGACAGAATTCCATTTTGTGCGCCCTTTGTGTTGTTCTACGTCCTGGCCTATGTCCAGTGGATTGCCAATTATCTGCTAATTGCCAGGGAGGGAAAGGCGTTTTGCTATCGGTTTGCTTATGGAGACGCGATTTCAAAAATTTTCTGCCTGGGGTTCTTTTTGTTTTATCCTACCACGCTGGTTCGCCCGGAAGTTGTGGGGAATGGACTGTGCGAGCAGCTGGTGCGTTTTATCTATACGGCGGATGCGCCGGTAAATTTATTTCCATCCATCCACTGCCTGGAAAGCTGGTGCTGCATTCATGCAGCATTTCGCATGAAAAGAGTCCCTGCCTGGTATCGCGTGGTAACGATTGTGATGTCAGCAGGTGTTTTTGCCTCCACCCTGTTTATCAAGCAGCATGTGTTTATTGATATGATCGGGGGCATTCTGGTGTTTGAGGCCGGATATTTTTTTGCAGGAAGATGGAAAGCCTGCAGATATGAGTAAAGAAACTATGAAATAGAAAAAGAAACAGCTATAAGAAAGGAACGGTATGTACGATCAGAATCAGATAGACCTTGAAACCATTGATCTTTCCAAAGAAGCACCAGTGGAAGAACCTGGACGCCAGTATTATTATATGGCGAAATGCCTGGAAAAAGTAAAAGAACTGAAAAACCAGCTTGGCAGACCAGCCACCGCCTGTGTGGTCAATTTTGGCTGTCAGATGAACGCCAGGGACAGCGAGAAGCTGAGGGGCATTTTAGGGGAAATCGGCTACCAGATGTCAGATACGGAGGATGCCGACTTTGTCATTTATAACACCTGCACGGTCCGGGAAAATGCCAACCTGAAAGTGTACGGCCATCTTGGCACCTTAGGAAGAGGAAAAAAAGCAAATCCCCACAAAATGATTGGTCTGTGCGGCTGTATGATGCAGGAACCCCAGGTGGTGGAGAAGATCAAAACCAGCTACCGGTTTGTGGATCTGATTTTCGGAACCCACAATCTTTACAAATTTGCAGAACTTCTGTATCTGGCCATGGATTCTGACCGCACCATCATTGATATCTGGAAAGATACAGACAAAATCGTGGAGGATCTTCCCTGCGAGCGGAAATACCGGTTCAAATCCGGCGTCAATATCATGTTTGGCTGCAACAACTTCTGCAGCTACTGCATTGTGCCCTATGTGCGGGGACGGGAGCGCAGCCGAAACCCGGAAGACATTATCCGGGAGATTGAAGGACTGGTAAAAGACGGCGTAGTGGAAGTCATGCTTCTTGGACAGAATGTCAACTCCTATGGAAAAAATCTGGAACATCCGATCAGTTTTGCAGAACTTCTGCGCCGTGTGGAACAGATTGAAGGGCTGGAGAGGATCCGCTTTATGACATCCCATCCAAAGGATCTTTCCGATGAGCTCATTGAGGTGATGAAGAATTCCAAGAAGATCTGTCCCCATATGCATCTGCCTCTCCAGTCTGGCAGTGACCGGCTGTTAAAGGAGATGAACCGCCACTACACGAAAGAAAAATATTTGGGACTGGTGGAAAAACTTCGGGCAGCTGTGCCGGATATTTCCCTGACAACGGATATCATTGTGGGATACCCTGGAGAGACCGAGGAAGATTTCCAGGAGACCATCGACGTGGTAAAGAAAGCCAGATATGACAGTGCATTTACCTTCATTTATTCCAGAAGAAGCGGAACACCGGCAGCAGCCAGAGAAGACCAAGTGCCGGAGGATGTGGTAAAAGACCGGTTTGGACGGCTTTTGGAAGTGGTTCAGGAGATTTCCAAGGAAATGTCTTCCAGAATGGAAGGACAGACCCTTCCGGTGCTGGTAGAAGAAGTCAACAGCCACACACCGGGGTACATGACCGGACGTCTGGCAAACAATCTTCTGGTGCATTTCCCGGGAGATCCGTCCATGCTTGGAAAAATTTTAAACGTCCACCTTGCGGAAAGCAAAGGATTTTATTACATGGGTGAGGTCGCTGGGAAAGCAGAATAGAGGTTCCTGACATAGGCAGTCAAACTACAAAAATGTGGTTTGGCTGTCTTTTTTGTGTTTAGGGTATGAAAAAAGAATTGACAAATGCAAGTTAGTCTAGTATAATTCAAAAACATAGTTAGCGCAAACTAATAATAAAGTAACCGTTTAATACAGGGAGAATGGACATGAAAAAGATTGCAATTTATGGAAAAGGCGGTATTGGAAAATCTACCACCACGTCCAACATTTCAGCGGCTTTGGCAGATATGGGTTACCGGGTTTTGCAGATCGGATGTGATCCAAAAGCGGATTCCACCAAGAACCTGGTAAATGGAAAGAAGATCACTTCCGTGTTGGATGCCATCCGGGAAAAGGGCGATGGAAACATTACCTGTGACGACGTCCTGTTTCAGGGATACGGCGGAGTCTGGTGCGTGGAAGCGGGAGGTCCTACTCCTGGAATCGGCTGTGCAGGCCGTGGAATTATCACAGCCTTTGAAAAATTAGAAGAGATTGGCGCTTATGAAGTCTGCCGTCCGGACGTGATCCTCTACGATGTGCTGGGAGACGTGGTATGCGGCGGATTCGCCATGCCGATCCGCGGCGGATATGCCAGAAACGTTTTTATTGTGACTTCCGGAGAAATGATGTCGCTGTATGCGGCTTCCAACATTGCCAGTGCGGTGAAGAATTTTGGCAAAAGAGGCTATGCCCAGTATTCCGGAGTGATTTTAAATTCCAGAAAGGTGGAAAATGAAGAAGCACTGGTGAAAGAAGCATTAAAAGAGATCGGAGGAGAGATCGTATCCGTTCTGCCAAGAAGTGAAAGTGTCCAGGAAGCGGAAAATCTTGGAAAAACTGTAATCGAAGCCCTGCCGGAAAGTGCCATGGCAGATGCGTACCGGAAACTTGCAGCCCATATGATAGAATTGTCTGCGGAGGTAGAGAACAATTATGAGTAAACAGTGTGCGTCACTCCATTATGTATCAGCAGCCCATGGAGGCTGGGGAATTGTGCGTATGGCAGCCCTGGTTCCGGAAGCTCATCTTCTGTTTGTCTGTCCTTCGGCGTGCGGACGGCATAATGCCATAGGAGGTGCCGTAAGCGGAATCAAGCATCGTGTTTCTTATCTGTTTCTGACAGAGGCGGATATCGTATCCGGTGATTTTGAACAGATGATCGTGGACAATGTAGACATTTTGTTTGAGATGCTCCCCCAAAAGCCGAAGGCGCTGCTGATTTTTACTTCCTGCCTGGATGATCTTCTGGGAACGGACCATGAGCCGATCCTGGAAGAGCTTTCCAGAAGAAACCCAGATGTAAAATTCCGGCACTGCACCATGAATCCCATTTCCTTAGACTCCAAGCTTCCGCCAGGAATCACCACCTACCGGAATATGTTCAGCCTTCTGGAAAAAAAGGAAGAGACCAAAAACACCATCAACGTCTTAGGCAGCAATGTCACCTATAACGAATCCAGCGATCTGAAACAGGTCTTAAAAAAGCATGGATACCGTGTGTGCAGCATTGCAGATTATCAGACCTTTGAAGATTTTATGGAAATGGCTTCCGCAAAGCTGAACATTGTGGCAGGACCCATTGCACTGGCTACTGCCAGAATGATGGAAAAACAGTTTGGAATTCCGTATCTGACTGCTTTTGTCACCTATGATCCGGAAGAAGTGATGGCATTTTACAAGCAGCTGTCAGAGGTTCTTTCTGAAGATCTGGTATCCGATGTCCAGAAAGAAAAAGAACAGGCAGAAGAAGCCATCCGCCATGCGGCGGGCGTGATTGAAGACTATCCTATTGCCGTGGATTACCAGGCAGTGATGAAACCCTATTCTCTGGCCCTGATGCTGGCAAGACATGGGTTCCATGCAGGGATGATTGCTTCAGACAGTGTTCCGGGATTTGAAAAAAGTGCAAAAGACGCTCTGGATGCAGAATTTCCGGATACACGCATTGTCAATCCCATGGATCACAATGCAGTGAAGTTTGAACACGAAGGAGAACCCTGTCTGTGTATCGGATTTGACTGCGGCTACATGACCGGATCGGATCGGGTGGTAAACCTGATGGAAGATGAAGGCATGTTTGGGTTCTATGGAATCCAGAAGCTGATGAAGTGGATGGAAGAAGCTTTTGAGGGCGGCGCGGATGTTCAGGACATGATTGTGAAAGCGGGGTTGATTATATGAGCAGACTTTGTGTATTTATGCTTCCTCTGGCACCGGATTATTCCGGAGCAGCTTCCGCACTCTTTGACCTGGGTGGTATCGTGGTGATGCACGATGCATCCGGATGCACAGGAAATTTCACCGGGTACGATGAACCCAGGTGGATGGGTTCTAGGTCTGCGGTCTATTGTTCGGGACTTCGCCGAATGGATGCGGTTCTTGGAAACGATGAAAAGTTCATTGAAGGCACCTTAAAAGCGGCTGAGGATTTACATCCTTCCCTCATTGCATATCTGGGAAGCCCGGTTCCTACGGTGATTGGAACAGACTTACAGGGAATTGCAGCAGAAATTGAGAATGCCAGCGGGATTCCTTCTTTTGGATTCTCCACGACAGGCCTGAATTATTATGACAAAGGAGCATCCGATGTCTTTGTAAGCCTGATCAAACGGTTTGCTAAAAAGCCGGAGAAAAAAGAGAAAACTAAAGAAACGTCCCCGATGCGGGTAAACGTTCTTGGAATGCTTCCTCTGGACGTAGGAAACAAAGGAAACTGTGAGCGGATTCTGGAGTTTCTGAAGAACAACGGATGCGAGGTTGCGGCAGACTTTGCCATGGGACTTTCCGTGGAGCAGATCAAGGCCTGCACTGGGGCAGATCTTAACATTGTAATTGCGAAATCCGGACTGGAAGCAGCCAGATACCTGGAAAAGAAATATCAGATTCCTTATCTTTGCGGCATTCCGTTAGGAGATGGAACCGCATTTTTGGAAAGACTGAATGCCAAGGAAAAAACGGTTTCCAAGAAGCCCCAGGAAGATCTTTCGAAAAAGGGTATTCTTATTATCCATGAACAGGTATTTGCCGGAGAGCTTCGAAATCTGATTCGGAAAAAAACAGACGATCCCATCACAGTGGGAGGCCTGTTTGGACTGGACAAAGAACTTCGGGAAGCACAGGACGTGGAAATCAAAGATGAACACGCGGCCATGGAAGAGATCAACAGTGGAAAATATCACACCGTGATTGCTGATCCGGAATTTGACAAGATTTTAAGCCGGGACGATGTCCGTCTCATCGGCCTTCCCCACCTGGCAGTTTCCAGTAAGCTGCACTGGGATGAATATCCGGATTATCTGGGGGAAGAGCTGAAACAACTGGTGGAAAGCGCAGCAGAGGGTGCAAAATAAGTACCGGATGCTTTGCTGAATAAATATACAAAAAAGAAAGGAAAAGACAATGAGAAGATTTCAGAAATTTTTCGCAGGTGCATTATCCGTATCTCTGATTGCGGCAAGCATGTTTGGATGCGGCGCATTTGCAGAGGAGACCGAAACAGCGGCTGATGTCGAAACTGCTGCAGAAACCGTCGGGGAGAGCACAGGAACCAGAACCATTGTAGACCATACAGGAGCAGAAGTGGTACTTCCCACGAAGATCAAACGGGTAGTTATCTCTTCTATTCTGCCTCTGCCGTCCGTATACTGCCTCTTCAGAGGAAGCGCCGATGATCTGGTAGGAATACATCCCAGTTCCATGGCAGCTGCCCAGAACTCTTATCTGATCAACGTGTATCCGGAAATCGCAGACGTGGATACCAGCTTTGTAGAAAATGGAGAAGTCAATATTGAACAGCTGCTTTCTCTGGAGCCGGATGTGGTATTCTACGCAGCAGGCAACACGGATGAACGTGCCATGTATGACAACGCAGGTATTCCGGCAGTCGGCTTTTCTACCAGCATGGCAGAGTATGACTGTGTAGAAACCTATGCAGACTGGATCGAGCTGTTAGGTGAGATCTACGGCGAGCAGGATACTGCAAATGCCATCATTGAAGAAGGAAGAGCGGTTGCTGAGCAGATCAAATCCGTAACCGATACCATTGACGATGCAGACAAGCCCAAGGTTCTGATCCTTTTCAACTATGACAACGGAACCATCAGCACTTCTGGTTCCAACTTCTTTGGCCAGTACTGGATCGAGACCGCAGGCGGCATCAACGTGGCAGAAGAGCTTTCCGGAAATGCGGAGATCAACATGGAGCAGATCTATGAGTGGAATCCGGACATCATCTTCATCACCAACTTCTCTGCCTGCCAGCCGGAAGACCTGTACAACAATGCCATCGAAGGTGATGACTGGAGCAATGTAGCAGCTGTGAAAAATCAGCAGGTATACAAATTTCCGCTGGGTATGTACCGCTGGTTCCCACCTGCATCTGACACCCCGCTGGTATTAAAATGGCTTGCAACCAAGATCCAGCCGGAAAAATTTGCGGACATTGATATGGATCAGGAAATCAAAGATTACTATGAAAAATACTATAATGCAGAACTGACCGATGAGGATCTTCAGGAAATTTACAACCCGGCAAGAGCAGCAGCCGGCAAATAGTATGAAAAACCCGCGAAGCGTGTTTTCCATATTGTCGCGGCAGTCGCCAAGGTCTCGTGCAGGCACGGACTTTGACTCGTTGCTTCGCGCAAATAGAAAAGGACAAGGAAGGACAGACATGATGGGCAGCCAAGTATCCCACAAAACCAGAAATCTGATCATTGCGGTACTGCCAATTTTAGCAGGGCTTATCTGCCTTGGAATTGGCCGGTATTCCGTCAGTATCCAGGAAACCATCCGGATTTTATTTTCGGGGATTACCGGATATGAGCCGGACCCCACCGCATATACCGTTATTTTTAACGTAAGACTTCCCAGAATTCTTCTGGCAGTGCTGGTAGGAGCAGGACTTTCCTGCTCCGGGGCTGCCTTTCAGGGACTGTTTTCCAACCCGCTGGCAACACCGGATACATTAGGTGTGGCAAGCGGTGCTTCCTTTGGGGCAGTGCTGGGACTTCTGATGCATGGAAACCTTGTGACTGTTCAGCTGTTAGCGCTTCTGTTCGGTGTGATTTCCTGTTTTATCACCTATTCCATCAGCCGGAGAAACGGAAAAAGCAGCATTGTGATGATTGTCTTAGCCGGCATGGTGATTTCAGCCATTTTTGAAGCCCTGGTTTCTTTGATGAAATATGTGGCAGATCCGGAAGAAGAGCTTCCCACCATCACCTACTGGCTCATGGGAAGTATGTCCAGAAGTACCTACAGCAACCTGATGATGGGTGCGCCCTTTATCCTGGCTGGTGTGGCACTGATCTTTGCCCTTCGGTGGAGATTAAACATCCTTTCCCTAAATGAGGATGAGGCAAGCTCCCTTGGAACCAATATCCAGCTGATGCGTCTGGTATTTATTGCCGTCTCATCCATGATAACCGCTTCCTGCGTTTCCATGTGCGGACAGGTAGGCTGGGTAGGACTTTTGATTCCCCATATTTCCAGAATGATCGGTGGAAACAACAATCGCAGCGTCATTCCCATGAGCATCGGTCTTGGAGCCTTTTTTATGATTGTTATGGATACCTTTGCAAGGGCTGCCACAGCAGCGGAAATTCCAATTTCCATCTTAACTGCCATCGTAGGTGCGCCGGTATTCATTCTGCTGCTTCGGAAAACAGGAGGTGCGTGGACATGATTTTTACCGTAAGAAACGGCTGTTTCGGGTATAAGACAAAAGACGTGTTAAAAGACATCAGCTTTACCGTAGGAGACGGGGAGGTGCTTTCTGTTCTTGGATCCAACGGCGTTGGAAAAACCACTCTGCTGAAATGCATGATGGGACTTTTGAAATGGAAAAGCGGAAATTCTTACGTGGATGGTACACAGATCAGTGAAATGAAACCAAAAGAGTTCTGGAAGAAAATCGCCTATGTGCCCCAGGCAAAAGGAGCCGCTTTCGGATATACTGCCATTGATATGGTCACCCTTGGAAGAAGCGCCCACCTTGGAACCTTTGCCCAGCCGGGAAAAGAAGATAAGGAAGCGGCGGAAGCTGCCATGGAGGAAATCGGCATTACCTATCTCCATGATAAGCTGTGTACGGAAATGAGCGGCGGCGAGCTGCAGATGGTGCTCATTGCCAGAGCACTGACCATTTCCCCTTCCATGCTGGTCTTAGATGAGCCGGAATCCAATCTAGATTTCAAAAACCAGCTGATCATCCTGGAAACCATTAAACGTTTGTCTGATCACAGAGGTATTTCCGCCATTGTGAATACTCATTATCCAGAACATGCCTTAAAAATTTCCGACAAAGCACTTCTGTTAAACCAGGACGGCACCCATGTATTTGGAGATGCAAAAGAAGTGATCAACGAAGAAAATATGCGGCGGTCATTTTCTGTTCAGGTTTATATTGACCAGTTTTCTGTAGCAGGAAGGGAGTACCAAAGCGTTGTGCCCCTTCATCTAGTATAAGGAAGAGCCTATGCGGATGATTACCACAGCAGGTGCCCATGCCTGCGGAAAAACGGCGGTTATTTTAAAAACAGCAGAAATGCTTATGAAAGAGGGAATCCGTACAGGCGTGATGAAGCTGGACTGTATTTCCAGCGGGGATGACCAGCTTTACCGTGCCTGTGGAATTCCAAATATCAAATATATTTCCGGAAACATCTGCCCAGACCATTACTTCGCAGATTCCGTTCCGGAAATTTTTGAATGGGGACGTTCCCAGAACCTGGATCTTTTAATCACGGAAAGTGCCGGATTGTGCGGCCGGTGCGCACCCCATATCCGGGAAGTCCCGGCAGTGTGTGTGATTGACTGCCTTTCCGGTGTGACAGCGCCAAAGAAGGCAGGTCCCATGCTTCGGTGCGCGGACTTTATTGCGGTAACCAAAGGAGACCTGGTTTCTCCTGCCGAGCGGGAAGTCTTTCTGCACAACATCCGCCAGGCAAATAAAAAAGCCAGAGTTACCTTTTTAAATGGGCTTACTGGACAGGGAGCATACCGGCTGGCAGCTTTTATCAAAGAAGGGCCGGACTTTTCTTCCCTAGAAGGAAAATTCTTACGCTTTACCATGCCTTCTGCAGTGTGCAGCTTCTGCGCCGGGCAGATGCAGTTAAGCCAGAAAGGAAACGGGGGAAGAATGAAACGTATGTGGAAGGAGGCAAAGGATGGAGACCCTACAGGAACTCTTTGAAAAATGTCCGGAGGCTGAGAAACTTTTTTCCGATTTTGGCATTGAAACAGCGGGGGGAGCCTACACCATAGATCAGGCTCTGACAGCGGTTACCGACAGACAGCTTCGGGATATTGGAGTGACAAAGGAAACCATGGCAGAGCTTGTAAAAGCCCTTCTGGAAGAGCGAAAAGCCATGGAGAAAGAGGCAGAAGATGCGGGGACATTCGACGACTTGGAATCCATTACCATCTTTGGAGGCCATGACAAAGACGGTCTTTTGGAAACCGTGCCAGTCACCATTAAGAAGGGGGAATGCGTTTGTATCTGTGGGAAGACCGGTTCCGGGAAAAGCAGGCTTTTGGAGGATATTGAATATTTGGCATGGGGAGATTCTCCTTCGGGAAGAAAGCTTCTCATCAACGGAAAGGCGCTTTTTGAAAAAGAACGGTTTTCTCTGGAGAACCGGTTTTGCTCCTATTTGTCCCAGAGTATGAACTTTGTCATGGAACTTTCCTGCAAAGACTTTCTGCACCAGCACGCGTTTAGCAGAGGACTTTCCTGCGGGGGAGATTTGATTGAAAAAATTATGGAATGTGCCAATTCCCTGGCAGGAGAACCCTTAAAAGAAGAGGATATGATCACGGCGTTAAGCGGCGGCCAGTCCAGGGCACTGATGATTGCAGACATTGCCTGGCTGTCTGAGGCTCCGGTGGTGCTCATTGATGAGCCGGAAAATGCAGGCATTGACAAAGATGCCATTTTAAAAATCCTGGGAGAGCGGGAAAAAATGGTGCTGATTTCCACTCATGACCCGGTGACGGCTCTCTCCTGCCAGAAGCGTATCATCATTGAAAACGGGGGAATCCGAAAAATCCTGGAGCGTACAAAAGAAGAGCAGGTGCTGCTAGAGGAATTAAAAGAACAGGATGCCAGATTAAAACAGATCCGCGCCCTGATCCGGGGAGGGGAAAATGCAGCGTGAACTTTCAGCCGCAGAGTATGATCTGTGGGCAGAACTGCCAAGTCCCTTAAAATCTGGTGTACGAAAGGCATTTTCCCAGTATGGAGCAGGCTGTTTTCGGGAAAAAGGTATTCTGCTTACCGGCTACATTCCGGCAGCCATGGGAGGAAGTATGACCAGAGAAGACTATCTTGCAGGTTTTTCGGAAAAAGCATTTCCAGATTCCTGTATGATTATGAACTTTGGAGAATATTCTGACCGGACATTTTTTGAAAAAGCAGCTAAAATTTATGAGGAGCAGAGGATCTGTGCCTATTTTCCGGAAATCCTGGTGGTGGACAAACGGCGTTTAAATAACCGGCTTATTCCAAAGTCCTACGAGGAATTGACGGATCCGGTGTATGAAAAAGAACTGTGCATTCTTGGAATGCCTTCCCTTCCAGATCCGGCTCTTGCCTTGTATCTGCTGCGAAGTATGGGAGAAGAAGGCGTAGAAGCTCTTGCAAAAAATGTGGGTTGTTTTGTGCCGCCGTCCAAAACCATCCGCCACATTGGGAAAAAATCCAATGTGTATGGAAGCATTTTTGTCATGCCGGCCCTCTTTGCCCAGATCTGTCTGGAAAATCCACAGGCAGAAGTCATCGTTCCACAAAAAGGAGCTCTGGCGGAGCCTATGCTTCTCCTTCAGAAAAAACAGGGAAGGTACAAAAAAGAGGTTCTTGAATTTTTCCATTCAGATATCTTTGTTTCCATGATGGCAGAAAAACAGATGCCGGTGCCAGAGGATTCCAGGTTTTCCATTAGTCCCCTGTGCCAAAGGCCTTTTTTGCCAGAAGAAGTGGAAACTGTGTTAGTAATCTTTCAGCGTAAAAACCAGTGAAGAAACTTTTCATGGGGAGCTTTGTAAGGCTGGTAGCGGATAGGAAGATCCAGCCAGTTCCGTTTGTGGACCATGCTTTTTACATGGGTGAAGGTATAAAAGCCCGCTTTTCCATGGTAAGAACCCATACCGCTTTCCCCAAACCCGCCAAATCCCATCCCACTGGTGGCAAGATGGACAATGGTATCATTGATACAGCCACCGCCGAAACCGCACCGGGAAGTCACCATCCGTGCGGTTTTTTTGCTGTTTGTAAACACATACAACGCCAGAGGATGGGGCAGGGACTGGATGGTTTTTATAGCATCTTCCAAAGATTTGTAGGTAAGCACGGGAAGAATGGGTCCGAAGATTTCCTCCTGCATAACAGGATCTTCCAAAGTAACGCCGTCCAAAAGAGCAGGGGTAATCTGGAGGGTTTCCTGGCATGCTTCGCCGCCAAATACAGCTTTGGAAGGATCCAGAAGAGCCATTAAGCGTTGAAAATGTTTTTCGTTGATGATGTGGCCATAGTCTGCATTTGTTAAGGGATCTTCCGTAAACTGTCTGGAGATTTCTTTTTTTAATTCTTCGATAAGGACATCTTTGATAGAAGGATCACACAGAATGTAGTCCGGCGCCACACAGGTCTGCCCGCAGTTTAAAAATTTTCCGAATACAATTCTTCTGGCAGCCAGAGGGATATCCGCATCTGCGGCTACCAGGCAGGGGCTTTTTCCGCCAAGCTCCAGGGTGACGGGGGTAAGAAACTCGGCTGCCTGTTTCATCACCTGTTTTCCTACCGATTTGCTTCCAGTAAAGAAAATGTAATCAAAACGCTGCCGCAGCAGATAGATATTTTCCTTCCTGCCTCCTGGAATCATGGCCACGTACTTTGGAGGGAAGAATTCCTGGATCATCTTTTCCATGACAGCAGATACAGACGGGGAATAGGCACTGGGTTTTAAAATCACTGTATTTCCCGCAGCAAGTGCATCCACCATAGGCTCCATGGAAAGAAGAAATGGATAATTCCAGGGGCTCATAATCAGCACGGTTCCATAGGGAACGGGTTTTTGAAAACTTCTGGAAGGAAACTGGGCCAGGGGCGTACGCACCCGCTTTTCCCTTGAAAAGGAGCGCAAATGCCGCTTCATATACCGAATTTCGCTTAAGGTCAGCCCGGTTTCACACATATAACTTTCAAAGGCGCTTTTGCCAAGGTCTTTTCTCAGCGCTTCCTGAATATCATCCTGATATTTTAAAATGGCCTCTTCCAGAATGTCCAGGGCCTCCAGACGGAACGAAACCTGCAAGGTTGTGCCTGTGGCGAAAAACTCCTGCTGTTTTTTCAAAATTTTTTTGATATTGGATTCCATCATGACAGGAGTCCTCCTTTATAAGCTAAAAATTACAAACGACTGTTCTTATTATACCAGTTTGTGGGAGGAAAGGATACAAAAAATCTGGTATTCATGAAAAGCGGCATTGAGAACTGGACAAAAACAAGGTATACTGAAAAAGAAACATTTTGGAGAAAACCGGAGCAGAAAAAATCCTGTTTCTTTTGATCCGTGGAATTTCAGCAGGTGCCATTCACATTCTGTGTGGTATTACCACAGGATTTGGGATTTCCTATGTGTTTGGAAAACAGTGGCTGGCAGTAACAGGAGCGATAGGGATCCTTGGAGCCTGCATTGGATTTCATGGGATTTACAATCTTCTGGTGACAGCGTCCGGAGGATGGAAACAGGCGGGCTATCTGTTTCCGTCCTTTTTGATTATCTGCCTGTATGCAGCTAGAAAGTGGCTGAAAAGAAAAATGGATATCTGAGAAAGAAGAGCAGGAAGAATGAGGAGGGAATTTCTTGAAAGCGGTTGGAATGGATATTGGTACTACATCCATCAGCGGTGTGGTACTGGAACTAGAGGAGACAGGAGAGCAGAAGATCAAGCGGATTCTGGAAGTAAAGACGGTGAAAAATACTGGGTTTCTTGCATCCGGCCAGGAGTGGGAGCGCATGCAGGACGCAGAGGCATCCGCAGAAAAGACAAAATGCCTGCTGGATGAGTTGCTGGACCGTTATCCGGATGTAAAGCAAATTGGGCTTACCGGGCAGATGCATGGGATTGTATATCTGGATCAGGAAGGGAGCTGTGTAAGCCCTTTGTATACCTGGCAGGACGGAAGGGGAGACATAAGCATTCCGGGAGAAAAGAGCCTGGTGGAAGAAATCCGGAAGACCTGTGGAATTTCGGTATCTTCCGGTTATGGCCTGGTTACGCATATTTATAATCTGCGGCATCATCTGGTTTCCGAACAAGCGGTATGTTTTGCAGCAGTAACGGACTATTTTGGCATGTATCTGACCGGACGAAAGAGACCGCTGGTGCATATCAGCAATGGAGCCAGTTTTGGTTTTTTTGATGTACAGAGAAACTGTTTTGAAAAAGAACTTCTGAAAACCATGGGGGTGGAAGAAACCTGGCTTCCGGATCTGTGTACCAATATAAAAAGTTTGGGTACCTACCGGGACTGTGTGGTGACAGCTGCCATTGGAGACAATCAGGCAGCTTTTCTTGGGGCAGTTGGAAATAGGGAAGATACAGGCCTTGTTAATATGGGAACCGGCGGGCAGGTTTCTATGCTTTCTCGTCAGTATTTTGCAAAAGATGGAATCGAGGCCAGGCCTTTCCTTGGTGGAGGTACCTATCTGCTTGCAGGGGCATCCCTGTGCGGCGGCCGCTCCTATGCACTTTTGGAAGAATTTTTTCGAAAGTTTTTGCGGGAGGCCTCCGGGCAGGAGAAACCGTTATATGATATCCTGGAACGCCTTGCCAGGGAAGGCAGACAAAAAACTGCCGGAAAACCCATGGAGAGGCGTTTGAAAGTGGAGACCACGTTTCAGGGAACCAGACAGAACCCGGAAAAAGGCGGAAGCATTACGAATCTGTGGTATGACAATTTTACTCCGGAGTGCCTGGCATATGGAGTGTTAGAAGGCATGGGCATGGAATTGTATGAGATGTACGAGACAATCCAAAGAGGAACAGGTCTTACGGTCCGGCATCTGGCAGGAGCCGGAAATGGCCTGCGAAAGAATCCTGTTCTTTTGGAGATCCTAGAAGAACTGTTTGGGACAGAACTTGTTTTGGCTTCGTGTGAGGAAGAAGCGGCAGCAGGGGCGGCACTTAGCAGCTGTCTGACAGAATTCCATTCCCGCAGAGATTAAATTTTCAAGATTAAATTTTCTCAATACATCGCCTTGAACCTTCCACCCTTTTATGTTAGAATTGAAAAAGTTTCAAAACATACTGTTCTGGTATAAAAAAATAAGCCGGAATTAAGAGAAAGCGGCAACAAACGGATAAGGAGATTTGATGAAAAGTAAAGAAATGACACCCATGATGCAGCAGTATCTGGAGACGAAGGCACAGTATAAAGACTGCATCCTTTTTTATCGTCTGGGTGATTTTTATGAAATGTTTTTTGATGATGCCATTACTGTTTCCCGTGAGCTGGAGCTGACGCTGACAGGAAAGGACTGTGGACTGGAAGAGAGGGCGCCCATGTGCGGCGTCCCTTATCATGCTGTGGATACCTATTTAAACCGTCTGGTGGCAAAAGGATATAAGGTAGCCATCGGAGAGCAGATGGAGGATCCAAAGCTTGCCAAAGGCCTTGTCAAGCGGGAAGTTATCCGGGTAGTGACGCCTGGTACTAACATCAACCCACTGGCACTGGATGAAGAAAAAAACAACTATATTATGTGCATCGTTTATATGGCAGACCGTTTCGGGGTTTCTATTGCAGATATCAGTACGGGAGACTATCTGGTCACGGAAGTGGATTCCGAGCGGAAGCTGTTCGATGAGATCACCAAATTTGCACCCTCTGAAATCATCTGCAATGAATCATTTCTGGTAAGCGGAATGGATCTGGAAGATCTGAAAAACCGCCTTGGCATTTCCCTGTCTTCCCTGGAATCCTGGTATTTTGACGATGAGATGTGCAAAAAAACATTAATGGAGCATTTCCAGGTGGGAACCCTTCAGGGACTTGGCATTGGAGATTACAGCTGTGGAACCATTGCGGCAGGAGCACTGTTGAAATACCTGATGGAAACGCAGAAGACCTCCATTTCCAACTTAACCAGACTGCTTCCCTATGTCACTGGAAAATACATGATCATTGACAGCTCCACCAGACGGAATCTGGAGCTGTGTGAAACTCTGCGGGAAAAGCAGAAACGGGGGTCTCTTCTGTGGGTATTGGATAAAACCAAGACGGCCATGGGAGCCAGGAAGCTGAGAAGTTATATTGAGCAGCCCTTGATCGATAAAGAAGAAATTGAAAAACGCCTGGATGCGGTGGAAGAACTGAAAGACAATGCCATTTCCAGAGAAGAAATCCGGGAATACTTAAATCCCATCTATGACCTGGAACGCTTAATCAGTAAGATCAGCTACAAATCCGCCAACCCAAGAGACCTGGTTGCATTTAAAACCTCTTTGACTATGCTTCCCCACATCAAATATCTGATCCAGGGATTTTCCGGAACCCTCTTAAAAGAAGTAGAAGAACAGATGGATAGTCTGGAAGACCTGTGTGAGCTTCTGGAAAAATCCATTGTGGAGGATCCGCCCATCCTGATCAAAGAGGGAGGTATTATCAAAGAAGGGTACAATGAAGAAATCGACAAGCTGCGCAATGCCAAGACAGAAGGAAAGACGTGGCTTGCCGAGCTGGAAGCCAAAGAGCGGGAAAAAACTGGAATTAAGAATCTGCGGATCAAGTACAACAAGGTCTTTGGTTATTACCTGGAAGTGACCAATTCCTACAAAGACCTGGTACCGGACTACTATACCCGCAAACAGACTTTGACTAATGCAGAGCGCTACATTACGCCGGAGTTAAAAGAGCTGGAAGACATGATTCTTGGAGCGGAAGATAAGTTGTTTTCCCTGGAGTATGATCTGTTTGGCGAGATCCGTGATAAAATTGCAGGAGAAATTGTGCGGATTCAGGCAACCGCCAGAGCTGTGGCACTGATTGATGTATTTGCTTCCTTGGCTGTGGTGAGTGAACATAACCAGTATGTGCGCCCGAAGATCAATGAAAAAGGGCTCATTGACATTAAAGCAGGACGGCATCCAGTGGTGGAAAAGATGATCACCAATGACATGTTCATTGCCAATGATACGTTTCTGGACAATGGTGCCCACCGGATTTCCATTATTACCGGACCCAACATGGCTGGAAAATCTACTTACATGCGGCAGACAGCCCTGATTGTCTTGATGGCCCAGATTGGCTCTTTTGTTCCAGCTTCCAGTGCCAACATCGGAATCGTGGATCGGATTTTTACCCGTGTGGGAGCTTCGGATGACCTGGCAAGCGGGCAGAGTACCTTTATGGTGGAAATGACGGAAGTGGCCAATATTCTTCGAAACGCCACATCCAGAAGTCTTCTGGTACTGGATGAAATCGGACGTGGAACCAGTACCTTTGATGGCTTAAGCATTGCCTGGGCAGTGGTAGAACACATCAGCAATCCCAAGCTTTTAGGAGCAAAAACCTTATTTGCTACCCACTACCACGAGCTGACAGAACTGGAAGGAAAACTTTCCGGTGTAAACAACTACTGCATTGCGGTAAAAGAAAAAGGCGATGATATTGTATTCTTACGGAAGATCGTCAAAGGCGGCGCAGACCGCAGCTACGGCATTCAGGTGGCAAAGCTGGCCGGTGTGCCGGATTCGGTGATTACACGGGCAAAGGAACTGGCAGAAGAGCTGGGGGATGCGGATATTACGGCAAAAGCCAGGGAAATTTCAGCCGCAGGCGCAAAACCGAAACAGAAAAAGAAAAAGTATGATCAGGTGGATTTAGAGCAGATGTCTTTATTTGATACGGTCAGCGACCAGGATATTCTTCAGGAATTAAATGAAGTGGATGTAAGCACCATGACGCCGGTGGAAGCATTAAATACCATTTACCGGCTTCAGAACCGGTTAAGAAACCGCTGGCAGCAAAACCCTGGAAAGTAACAGGCAGGGAAAACGAATGAAAAATTGTACAGACAGGAGAAAGGGGCAGACAGATACATGAAGGAGATTGCGGTACTGGATCAGAGTACCATTGACAAGATTGCGGCAGGAGAAGTCATTGAGCGTCCCGCATCGGTGGTAAAAGAGCTGGTGGAAAATGCAGTGGATGCAGGAGCAAATGCCATTACTGTAGAAATCCGTGATGGCGGCACTTCTTTTATCCGGATTACAGACAATGGGGAAGGTATTGATGCCAGCCAGGTACCTCTGGCATTTTTACGCCACGCTACCAGCAAAATCCGTCATGTAGAAGATTTGTTTTCTGTTTCTTCTCTGGGATTTCGCGGAGAGGCTCTTTCCAGTATTGCGGCGGTATGCCAGGTGGAACTCATTACTAAGACAGCCGGAAGCCTGACGGGGATCCGCTATGTGATTGAGGGTGGAAAAGAACAGTCTTTAAAGATTGCCTTTGGCATTTTTGAACGTGCCCTCGCTCACGCAGTTGTCTGTATAC
>CAJMON010000031.1 GCA_905214955.1 uncultured bacterium | reverse complement strand
TAGCACCGACCGAGCCGGAGGCGAGACCGCAAGTTCAAATCTTGTCGCATCGACTCCTTGGCAGGGGCGCCGGAAATTCAGATGAATTTCCGGTTCTTTTTTTACAAATATTTTTTCATAGTTTCTGCATTCTTTTCTTCCTGCTTCAACTGTTTTTCTGCAAAGCTCTTCACGTCCGCATCTTCGCCACTGTAATCATTCAGCTGCTTGGAAAGCTGAGCGATTCCCATGTTGCTTCCCTGAAATACCATTTCCGCCAGCTTGGATGTTGACGGATCTGCCATGTTTTTGACTTTCGCTATCATGTTTCCCCAGAATTTTGACACTGCCGGTGCTTCTTTTCCCTGGAGCACATGGCGTTCTTTCAGCATTTCTTCACTTTTCTTCAGTGCATTTTCATACTGGGCCCGCTGTTTTTCCACTTCTTTGGTAAATCCCTGGCTGCAGGACATGGAAAGAATGCAGTCTAAGCTGTCTTTTCCCATGTCTGCATTTTCATGAATATGATTTAAGATTTCGATTTCTGTGATCACGCTATCACCTCCGTGATCAGTGTGTCCCAGATCTTCTGTCTCTATACATCCTGCATTAAATTCTGAAGAATGACTCTCACAACCGTCTTCATATCCAGCGGTTTTACCAGATGCGCACACGATCAAAAAATGCCAGGCACTGATTTTCACCAACAGCCCAGCATCATTTTTAAAGCGCTTCCAACGCCTGCAATACTTCTTTCAATCCTCCCATTACCCGGTTATATCCCCGTGTTATTTCCGTCAGTGCCATGTAATACCGGCTGGATTTCGGACAGCGCTCAGGCAGAGCCTGTCCCCAGTGACTCCGGCTGATTCTGGAAGCCCTTAGGGTGGCCTCCCGCGTAACAAAAAACGGCCTCCGTTCAGAACACAGCGCATGGCCGCGGGAGGGGAAGCAGAGTGGCCCACATATACTCCCCACCGGCTGCCGCATCTTCTTTCCATGAAAAAAGCACCCCGCTGTTTTCTAACAACGAAGTGCTTATAAACCGGATATCACAATCCGCCTTTTCTATTTGCTCTGAAACTGTTTCTCTGCATTCAAAATCCGCAGTACCATATCTCCGGTTCCTACGTTATAACCGCTTGTTCCATACAATCCTATCAGCTCTGCTGCTCCGGCCTCAGCCTTCTTTGCCACAAGGATCAGCGGCAGCCTGCCCGGCTCCGTATACACGCCTCTGGCAAGGGGCTCCATATCCTGTCCAAAATCGTGGAAGTATACCGGAATTTCCGGTACTGCCTCCCGGCATTTTTTCAGGGTAGGATCCGTAAGTGCCTGATGGCTGCGGATAATCAGCGCCGTTCTGCCGGCACATACCGCAAACGCCCTTTTTCTTTCCACAATCTCATTCAGGATATGCTCCGTTGGCTCCTTGCCCTCCTCCAGCCAGATAAACAGCACACTTTCCTTCTCTGCCATCTGGGAAGCCAGATGCCTCTTTCCTTCCTCATCTGTCAGGGTGAAGTCCGGAAGCGCATAGCTGCTTAACAGATCCGTCAGCTCCGCCTTTCGAAGCTCCATGCCAATCTCCTGCTTTTCTCCCTCTCCAATGGTAAACCTGTACTGTTTTGCAAACTGATTTCCATTTGGCAGACGGTTCGCCGTCAGAAGGCGGTAACTTCCCGGTACCAGGCCAACGCAAAGTCCTTCCTCTTCCCAGGACAGTCCAGACAGATCCAAAGTCTGATAACTTCCCTGCACAAGACGTCCCAGGGTCCAGTTCTGCCGATAATTCCACACTGTGTCTTCTGTATCTTTTTTCAGAACCAGCTTGGCACTGGTGGTTTCTTCCTGAAGCACCGGATGAAATGCACCGTCCATCCAATATTCCGTTCCTTTGTTCATCGGATTTAACCGTGCCGGAATACCAAAGGTCCTGGCCACTGCCACAAACAGGATCTTCTTGGACTCTCTGCTGGCAATTCCAAGCTTCAGCGCTGCTGCCGGAGTGGTAAAGACACTGCTGCGTTCCCGGAAAGGATGCTCTGTTACCCGTTTCTGAATGGTTTCCCAGATCTTTTCCGGCGCTTTTCGAAAGCCTTCTGCTTCCTCTTTGGAAAATCCCTCCCGGATTTCTTTTCTCCAGGGCATCAGCACTTCGTCAAAAATTCTGGGACTCAAAATATAAGGAATAAATACTTCCTCCGGATACTCTCCTTCATACGGCAGAGCTGCCTGCAAATGTTCTTCCAGCACATCTGCTTTCAGATCCAGCTGGTCTTTTGCTGTCAGCATTCCTAAGAGTTTTCTGCGCAGCTCCCCGTGGCTGCCATCTCCGTTTTCAAAGCGCTCGATCTCAGGATTTTTAAAATTTCTGGTCTTTTCCATCCGTCTGGCAGTCACTCTGTCCAGTTTATCCTGATAAGCTTTCTGCTCTTTCTCTGTCAGCACCAGCCTATTGCGGATGTGATCCTTTGGTGCAAACATATCAAAGGACTCCCAGGCATTCTCTCCTGCTTTTTGTCCAAGAACGCAGGTGCAGGAATGCTCTTTCCGGTTATCCAGAATACATTCACCCATCTTCCCGTCTTTTCTGACTGAAATATACAGGCTTCCAAGGCCGGTGGTCAGTTCTGCCTTTCCCTCTTTGTCTGTCAAAAGCTCTGCAATGGGAGCAAGCTCTGCATAATTCAGCACCTGAAATGCTGCCAAAGCATCCGGCACCGGCATTCCGGATTCATCCCGAACCGTCACACACACTTTTTCTGTATCTGCATAACGTTCCAGCTGATTCAGAAGCACGGTCATGCCTTCTTTTCCCGCCATCTCTTCCGCCTGCGGCTGCGCACTGTCAAACCATCTGGAATGCACCAGCATGGCTCTGGAAGATGCGCCGTTAAACCAGCCGTGATCCAGTCTGGCCGCCGGTTCACAGGCTCCCAGGAAATGCCATGCACCATCCACAAACACTTCTGCCCAGGCGTGATTGTCGTCACAGTGGGACCATTTTGGCGCATACACCTGTCTTGCCGGAATGCCCACGCTCCGCAGGGCGTTTGCCGCAAACACAGATTCCTCCCCGCATCGTCCGTGTCCACTTCGAAAAACTGTCAGCGCAGAAGCCGTCCGGTCATCTGCAGACTGGTAGGTGGCTTCCCTGCCACACCAGAAATTTACTTCCAGAGCCAGCTTTTCTTCCGAACAGGTGCCGATCCAGTCAGCATCTGCCGAAACTTTCTCATCTGTCCAGCCCTCCTGTCCATAAGACAGAATGCTCTGATAAAACAGACTGCGGCACACATCAATCTCTTCTTCGTTGATCCGATGATACAGCACATAATTCAAAAACAGCTCTTCCGGGAACCTGCGGACACGCTCATAACGCTCCCACAGCATCACGCCATGAGCCGCATAATCCAGAAAAACATCAAACGGATAATTGCCCACATCGCTTACCGGCATATTCCCATACAGGTATTTCAGCGCCAGCCGGATATTTTCTTCGCAATCTTCCATCCGTGCTTTCACAGGAGCAAAGATAGACGGCTGATGCTTTGCCAGTTTTTCAAAGGTTTCTTCTATGCGGGAACGATTTTTCTCTAAAAATACGCTCATTGTATTCTCCTCGTTCTTTTTTCTTATGCCTGACCCATCTCATCCAGCACCTGGCGTGCTTCCCGGATCTTGCTCTCCTGGGTGCGCCACAACTCAAATTCGCTGATGGAAGGCAGTCCCATATTGACGCCCTCTTTCCGATAAATCATGGCACTGTCCAAGGTCACTTTACCGGACATATGAAAAGCAGGTGCTCCGATATAGGCGCCAACGGCTTTGATCACTTTGGCATCTACACCGCTTCCTGCCATAATTTCAATCTTATCTCCAGCTGTTTCCACAAGATCTTTGATCAGCTCTTTTCCGGCACTGCAGCTGTTTTTCTGACCAGAGGTGAGAATCGTGTGGATGCCTAGTTCTTCTGCCTCTTTTAACGCTTCATAAGGATCCCGGCAGACGTCAAATGCCCGGTGTAAGGTCACGGACATTCCTTCTGCCGCTTCCATAAACCGTTCCATCTGAGGCATATTTAAGCTGCCATCAGCATTCAGGCTGCCGATCACCACTCCCTCTGCGCCCAGTTCCCGAAAGCGCAGGATATCATCACGGATTACATCTGCCTCATACTCTGTATAATAAAAATCACCAAATCTTGGCCGGATCAGAGCATGAATCCGAATGTCAGAATTCTTTCTGATTTCCTGAAACAAGCCCTGGCTTGGGGTAGTTCCCCCGATGATCAGATTTCCGCACAATTCCAGCCTGTCTGCTCCGCCGGCAGCTGCTGCCAGTGCAGACTCCACAGAATCCACGCAGGATTCCAGAATGTAATGTTTCATTTTCCAACCGCCCTCTTCCTTTTCATTTCTTTTTTCAGAATAGCTGTACTTCCAGATTCTGAAGCACCTGTCTGGTAGCCGGGTCCGGCTCACTGTCCGTCACGATCCCATCGATGTCATCCAAATGTGCAAATTTATACGAATCATTAAAATAGAATTTATCCCGTTCCATAATCACATATTTGTGCCGGCTGCTTTCCAGTGCCGCCTGCTTGGTCAGGCCGTCCTCCACTCCAAAAGTGGTAATGGCACCTTCCGACAGATCGATCCCGGTGGTTCCGATAAACGCACGGTCAAAACTGTACTGCCGGATTGCCTGAATGGCGGCTGCCCCCATGAATCCATTTACGGTTCGGAACATGGTACCTCCCGTCCCAATAGCCTCAATCGACCGGCTTCCTGCCAGAATCTGCAGAATGTCAATCATGTTGCTGACCACCACCACCCGGCGTTTCTTCTTCACCAGAAGCTCCGCAATGCGGATGTTGGTGGTAGAAATGTCCAGGAAAATCGTCTCATTTTCCCGGATCAGTTCCACTGCCTTTGCCGCAATCACTGCTTTTTTCTCTACATTTACTTTCCGGCGGTCTACCACATCCCGCTCCAGAGGGTAATCCTGGGAAAGGATTGCCCCTCCGTAAGTGCGTTTTAATCTGCCTGCGTTTTCCAATGCCTTCAGATCTTTCCGGATGCAGTCTTCTGTTACCTGGAACTCCTCACTCAGCTCACGGACCCTGACCTTTCCTTCCAGGTTCAGCTTCCGGATAACAGCCTCCCGTCTCTCTTCTGTAAACATCTCTACTCCTTTAACGTTACCTCCAGGACGGTGTCCACTTCGTCTGGCAGTACCGGGTCCGGACCCAGGTTTGCAAAGACAATGTCCGGATAATCGCTGTGCACCCAGCTGGTGGAAATAGGCACTTCCGCACCGCTTGCCAGATAACGGATATGATCCACTTCTTCTTTGCGGATACCCGGAAGAGGCATAGGGCCAATGGTATTTTCAAACAGATGATAGTACAGTTTGTTTCCATTTCTGGTAATCCGGCCCATATCCGGCTTAGGAATACCTGCCTTGCCGCATCCGTAAATGCTGGCGCCATTTTCTTTCATCCAGGCTCCGATTGCTGCCAGACGCTCTAAGGATTCTTTTGGAATCTCTCCCTTTGCATTGGGTCCTACATTCAAAATCAGATTCCCGCCTTTGGACACACATTCTACCAGCTTTTTAATCAGCATGGGAGCCGGTTTCCAGAACCGGTCTGTGGCATGATAGCCCCAGTTTCCATTCATGGTAACGCAGGCTTCCCAGAGAAGATCCCTTCCATTCACATCCTGGATGCCTTCCGGCGGAATCATCTGCTCCGGCGTCACAAAATCCCCATGGTAAGGAGTCGGGTTTCCGGAAGCCAGAGAGCCGTATCCTTCGCCGCTGACCTCCAGTCGGTTGTCAATGATGACTCCCGGCTGCAGGGTGCGCACCATGTCAATCAGTTCTGTGGCACGCCATTTTTCTCCACGCATGTCATCGTAGGAAAAATCAAACCAGAGCAGATCCAGCTTCCCATAATTGGTGCAGATTTCCCGGATCTGTTTGTGCATGTAATCCAGATAACGGTTGAAATCCCGGTGGTCATTCTTTTCGTTTTCATTGTTCCGCATGGGATGGATCCGGTCTCCGTAATGCGGATAATCTTCGTGATACCAGTCCAGAAGGGTAAAATACAGGCCCACTTTCAGGCCTTCTCCCCGGACTGCTTCTACAAATTCTTTCACCAGATCCCGTCCAATGGGCGTATTGGTGGATTTGAAATCCGTATACTGACTGTCAAACAGGCAGAATCCGTCGTGATGCTTTGCCGTCATCACCACGTACTGCATTCCTGCTTCCTTTGCAGCTTTTGCCCAGGCTTTGGGATCATAATTCACCGGATTAAATTCGTAGAAGTATTTCATATACTCTTCTTTGGACATCTCTTCCGTACTGCGGACCCATTCGCCTCTGGCTGGAATAGCATACAGTCCAAAATGAATAAACATTCCGAAACGTGCCTCTTTAAACCAGGCAGTCCGTTTTTCATATTCTTCGCGGTTAAAGGAATACATCCTGCACCCTCCTTGGCTTTTTTATTTTACTCTGTGGCATTTCACAAAATGTCCATTGGAAATCTCTTTAAATTCCGGACGCTCGGTCTTGCACTTCTCTGTGCAGTACGGGCAGCGTGTATGGAACAGGCACCCCTTGGGCGGATTCACCGGGCTTGGCAGGTCGCCTTTTAAGATAATTCTCTTCTTTTCTCTGGTAGGATCTGCAATGGGAACGGCAGATAACAGCGCCTGGGTATAAGGATGTTCCGGGTGCGCATACAAATCTGCTTTCGGAGCAGTCTCCACAATGGTTCCCAGATACATGACACCGATGCGGTCGGAAATCATTTCCACAACGCTTAAATCATGGGAAATAAACAGGTACGTCAGTTTGTACTGCTCCTGCAGATCCTGCATCAGGTTCAGCACCTGTGCCTGAATAGATACGTCCAGAGCGGACACCGGTTCATCGGCAATAATCAGCTTTGGATTTACCGTCAGAGCTCTTGCAATACCCACACGCTGCAGCTGTCCACCGGAAAATTCGTGGGGATAACGCTCGCCGTGCATGGGGTTCATGCCTACGATCTCAAGCAGCTCATGTACTTTTTTCAGACGCTCACCGGCGCTCATATTTGTGTGAATCAGAAGAGGTTCGCCGATCTGGTCCTGGATCTTGATACGGGGATTTAACGCACCATAAGGATCCTGAAAGATCATCTGAATGTCCTTTCTTAGAGGACGCATTTCTTTTTCGGTGTATTTAGAAATGTCTTTTCCGTCAAACCATACTTCTCCGGAATCCGGCACCAGGATGTGGTTTACCAGACGGCCGGTGGTGGATTTTCCGCAGCCGGACTCTCCTACCAGCGAGAAGGTTTCTCCCTCATGGATGTCAAAGGAAACATCGTTGACCGCGTGGACATATTTTTTTCCGGAAAACATTCCTTTGTTTGCCTGGAAGGTTTTCACTGCATGTTTGACTGATACCAGTGTTTTGCTCATGCTCTTTTTCCCCCTTCCCCGTTAAAGACATGACAACGGATTTTCCGTGTCTTGGAGCCCGGTATATATTTCAGCTCCGGCTCGATTTCCCGGCATTTTGCCGTAGCATATTTACATCTGGGTGCAAACTTGCATCCTTTTGGCATTACGGAAAGATCTGGAACGCTTCCAGGGATAGCCGGCAGATGGGTCACACCGCTTCCGATCTTGGGCACGGAAGCAATCAGTCCATTGGTATAAGGATGGATGGGATCTGCGAAAATATCTTCCACAGACGCTTCCTCCATGATCCTGCCTGCATACATGACAATGACTCTGGAGCACATTTCCGCTACCACGCCCAGGTCATGAGTAATCAAAAGAATGCCGCTGTCTCTCTCATCCCGGATCTTTAACATCAGCTCCAGAATCTGAGCCTGAATGGTCACATCCAGAGCAGTGGTAGGTTCATCAGCGATCATCAGCTCCGGCTCACAGGACAGTGCCATGGCAATCATCACACGCTGGCTCATACCTCCGGAAAGCTGGTGGGGATAACTTTTCAATGTCTGGTCCGGATCAGGAATTCCTACGGACTGAAGTACTTCAAAAGCACGTTTGTGTGCCTGCTCTTTTGTAAATTTATTATGAAGGAGAATGGCCTCTGTCAGCTGACGCTCCACCCGCATACAGGGATTTAAGGAGCTCATGGGATTCTGGAAGATCATGGACATTTTTCTTCCGCGGATTGAGCGCATTTCCTTTTTGGATAATTTCAGAAGATCCTCTCCATCCAGGAGCACTTCTCCGTTGGTGACTTTTCCGGATGTATCCAGAAGCAGTCCCATAATGGACAGGGATGTGACCGATTTTCCACATCCGGATTCTCCTACCAGTCCCAGCACTTCGCCTTTGTCAATGGAAAAAGACACATCATCGACGGCTGTGACGGATGATTTTTTACCTGTTTTAAATTCTGTACGGAGGTTTTTTACCTCTAACAATTTCTCAGCCATGTTCTTCCTCCTATTTCATCTTCGGGTCTAAGGTATCCCGCAAGCCGTCTCCTAACAGGTTGAATGCCAGAACGGTGAGGAACATCACAAGACCTGGGAACAGTACCAGATGTGGGGCACTTGCCATATAGTTCCGGCTCTGGGACAGAATTGCGCCCCACTCCGGCTCGGTTACATTTGCGCCGTATCCCAGGAAACTTAAGGAAGCCGCTGCAAGGATTGCCGTACCAATACGCATGGTAAAGTTGACAATCAGAGACTGCACCGTTCCCGGGAAAATGTGTACCCACAGGATACGCCAGTCTTTGCAGCCAAGAGAACGGGCCACTTCAATATACAGAGATTCTTTTACAGTCAGCGTTGCGCTTCGTGCCAGACGTGCTACCGAGGGCACTGTAAAAACGGCAACCGCGATGATAACATTGATGATACCAGGGCCTAAAATTGCCACAACTGCAATGGCAAGCAGGATATCTGGGAATGCAAACAGGATATCAGAACCTCTCATAACGATGGACTCAATAATTCCTCCGTAATAACCAGCCATCAGACCCAGCACGGTACCGATTACCGTACCAATAATAACGGATACCAGTGCAACGCTTAAGGACAGTCTGGTACCTACCAGCATACGGCTGAACAGGTCACGTCCATATTCATCGGTGCCCCACCAGTGTGCTGCACTGGGTCCCTGAAGCATAGCAGAATAATCCGGTGCAGAACAGTCATAAGGTGCCATCATGGGGCCAAAAATCGCTATGATTACCATGAACAGGATAAAGATCAGGGCAATCACCGCTGTTTTCCGCCGCATGAATTTTTTGATAAATTCTTTTGATTTACTCCGGGCTTTGGGCAGCACTTCGGATTCATACGTATTTTTTTCTTTCTCAGCCATCCGTTCTTCCTCCTTATTCATACCGCACTTTTGGATTCAGCACGCCGTAGAGCAGATCCACAATCAGGTTCACTACTATGTACTCCACAGAGAAGAACAGAAGCAGCGCCTGTACAACTTTGTAATCACGGGTATTGATGGAATCTACCAGCAGACGTCCCAGTCCGGAAATGGAGAAGATGGTCTCTACCATAACGGAACCGGAAAGCAGACCGCCGATCTGCAGACCTGTCACAGTAACCACCTGGATCAGGGAGTTTTTAAATGCATGACGCATAATAACGAAATATTCTCCCAGACCTTTTGCACGCGCAGTCCGCACATAATCCTCCCGCATACTCTCCAGCATGGAAGAACGGGTAAAACGTGCCAGAACCGCCATAGTACCGGAACCCATGGTCAGAGAAGGCAGAATATAGCCTTTCCAGGAACCCAGTCCGGATGTGGGCAGCCAGCGCAGATCTACGGCAAACCACTGGATCAGCATCAGGCCCAGCCAGAAACTGGGGATGGAAATACCGGAAATGGCAATGAGCATTCCAATATAGTCCATGGCTTTTCCACGGCAGACTGCTGAAATGATACCAAGACCCACACCGACGATGGTGGCCCAGATAATGGAACAGATCGTCAGCATAATAGTGGGTTTAAAACGGGGGGCGATAGTTGCTGCCACAGTGGCTCCGTTTTTCAAGGAATTTCCCAGATCTCCGGTAAAAAGACCTTTCATATAGTCAATGTACTGATTCAGCAGGGGTTTGTCCAGCCCCAGCTGCTGGCGTACCAGTGCAACTTCTTCTGCTGTCGCATCCATACCGGCCTGCATACGTGCAGGATCACCGGGGATCAAATGAATATACATAAAAATCAGAAATGAGATCGCCAGCAGCAGAGGGATGGCGCTCAAAATTCTTTTGGCACAATAACGTCCCATGATATTCCTCCTTTTCGTAGATAACTGATATACCTAGCAAAAAAAGGCGGTCATCGCCTGTCGGGATGACCGCCTGCTTTTTCGGCTGTTTAAAGATTATTCAGCCAGTACAGCGTTCTGATAGCGGATTGTTCCGTCAGGTGCTACATAAGCTCCGGACAGATAATCCTGTGTTGCATAAACGATCTGGTCAGTTCCAAGGAACAGCCATACTGCATCATTCCATGCGATTTCCTGAGCTTTGTGATAATCCGCTGCCTGATCTTCTTCTGTAGCTGCATTCAGTCCGGCATCCATAGCTTCATCAAATTCCGGATTGTTGTAGTATACAGTATTTGCACTGGTTGGCGGGCAGTTGGTACTGTACAGAAGGGCTCTCATGGAGCTGTCTGCTGAGAAGTCAGATGCAGACCAGTTTACATACCACATGTTGATCTCAGCGTCCTCAAGAGGAACATAGATCTTATCAGATACGGTTGCCGGCTCCATCGGTACAACTTCTACATTGATACCAATCTGGGACAGCTGCTGCTGGATAAAGGTCATACCTTTGATTTCCTGAGTGGTATTGTCACCCCAGATGGTCAGATCAAATCCATCCGGATAACCTGCTTCTGCCAGAAGGGATTTTGCCTTCTCCAGATCGTAGGTATACGGGGTCTGCTCTTCATAATACTGGATAACAGAAGGAACGGTAGAAGTAGCTGCCTCGCCGTATCCGCCGTACATCAGAGCTACGTAAGCATCTTTGTCGATGGCGTAGTTCATTGCCTGACGTACACGCACATCGCTGAGTGCTTCTACATTGGTGTTCAGAGTAACGTAACGCATGATGTTGGATACGCTGGTGTTGATGCTCACACCGTCGGTGTTCTGTACAGTAGCCTGCTGGTCACTTGCCAGTGGGTATACCAGGTCGGCTTCGCCGGTCTGCAGCATAGCGGTACGGGTACCTGCTTCCGGAACCTCCTTGATGGTTACACTGTCAACTCCCGGAAGCTCGCCCCAGTAGTTGTCATTTTTCTTCATGGTAACGTGATCGCCTTCTACCCAGTCGCCTTCTTCGCAGATGAACGGGCCAGTTCCGCAGGGATGATACATTACGTCATTGCCGTATTCCTCAATAGCTGCCGGACTGATGAAGCACAGCTGAGTCAGTTTGTTCAGGAATACACCATATGCCTCAGACAGAGTGATTACAACGGTGTAATCATCCGGAGTCTCGATGCTGGCAATACGCGGAGTCTCTGTTCCGTCAGAGCTGGTCTTGAAGTAGGTTCTTCTGCTCTTTAAACCGTTGTCTGCGTTGAAAATACGGTCAAAGTTCGCTTTTACTGCTGCAGAGTTGAAATCGGTTCCGTCATGGAACTTCACGCCCTGACGCAGGTGGAAGGTGTAGGTCAGAGAATCATCGGATACTTCCCAGGATTCTGCCAGAACACCTTTCAGCTCCTGATTCTCATCAAAGTGAAGCAGTTCTTCGTAAACACCTCTGGTAGCTGAAATCGCATTGGTATCAGAAATGTTCTGCGGGTCCATGGAGGATACGGTTCCTTCAATGGCGATCACCAGATCTTTGTCCGGAGCTGCAGCATTTGCTGTCAGGCCTGCCATAGATAAGGTCATAGCTCCAGTAAGTACGAGTGCAAGAATT
Source organism: uncultured bacterium (assembly GCA_905214955.1). Taxonomy (GTDB): domain Bacteria; phylum Bacillota; class Clostridia; order Lachnospirales; family Lachnospiraceae; genus Limivivens. The sequence continues at coordinate 20,827 of CAJMON010000031.1, read as the reverse complement.
TTTTTCATTTTCATAGCATTCTCTCCTTTTCCTTGTTTACAAAAAAAAGTATTTCCTGCTCTTTTGCATGTTTGCTGCGTCGCAAATCTTAGTCGGAAATACTTATGTTCGTGATTTCAATATAGCACTCACCCTATAGATTGTCAATCGTTTTTTATTGTTTTGTCCTGTTTTCCTATATTGTTTGGTATTGTTTTGTATTTATTGCACAAAACAAATCAGGAAAACGTACAAACAACACCCCCTCTCACCGGACTTTCCCTGGTAAAAAGGGGACTGTTCTGCATTTTCTTTACGGAACCATTTTAGCATCGCCATAAGCTGCGTTCCATTTTTCTTCTCTTTCATCCATGATCGCCTGTCCGCCTGCGTCCAGATCATCCTGCATTCCGGAATCCCATACGCTGTCGCCCCGACCGAGTACCGGAATCTGCTTCATGACCCAGAATAAGAATCCGCAAAAAAAGCATCCGCCCTTGCAAAGTGTGATGCCTATTTCTCAAGCCATACTGAGGGTTGCCGGAACTTGCTTCCGGTCATCTCCTGTCTTTATTATACAAGAGGACACTTGGTTTTGCAAGTGTCCTTTTTGCATTTATCCAATTTTTCTCTACAGTTTCATCCGCCAGCTGGCCAGATATTTGTTTTTCAGCAGGCCGCCTGTCAGTTTTGCCCATCCAAGGGGATAGCCGTTGACGCACACCAGCTGCCATCCTTTGGTTCTGCCTGCCGGAAGATCATCCACAGATACCGTCTCTCCTCTCAGGTAGCGGAACACCCGCTCATCTGTCCAGGAAAAGTTGATGCTGGATGCATATTCTTTCTTTTTCAATGCCATGGCAAAGGACTGGCTTGGCTCGAACCGATCTTTTTTCAGTTCGCCAAGATAAAGGCCGTTTCGCAGGAAAGTAAGCCCTGTGCAGCCTGCCGTTCCTTCCGGCACATAGTAAGCCTGGTCTTTTCGTACTTCGATGCAATTCTTATCCATGGGCATCGTCACATCCTGGAAAAATTCATCCAGAATGGCCTGCTGGGCTTTCGTGATCTTTCCGCCTATTGGTTTGTTTCCGCCTTTCCCAGCCTTCCCGCGGCTGCCTTTTCGTCCGCCTGCAGACTCCTGGCTGATTTCGTTCTTTTCTTTTGTCTCCGCCACATCTTCTGCTTCCCCTTTTTGCAGCAATGCCAGGAAATGCCCCTCTCCCGGCTGTCTGTGAGGCCAGATTCTGGCGCACAAAGCCAGCTCCTCTCTTTCGGTGCCTGCTTCATCCTTTGCCCACTCCGGATGTCCATTGGAAAACAGGCCAGGACGATCTTCTCCAATGGGCAGCAACTGGAATTCCGGGCAGGCTTCCAGCAGGAACCGAATCACCTGCTCGTCCTCCTCCGGCGCAAAGGTACAGGTGGAATACAACATAATGCCTCCCGGCTTCAACATCTTTGCAGCCTGGAGAATGATCTCTTTTTGAGCTTTGGCGCATGCTTCTGGCTTATCCGGCGTCCAGGCCTTTGCCACATCTGCATCCTTTCGGAACATGCCTTCTCCAGAACAGGGCGCATCCACCAGAATCCGGTCAAAAAATTCCGGGAACTGCTCTGCAATGTGAGCCGGTGTCTCATTCATCAAAAAGGAATTCGAAATGCCAAACACTTCCACATTTTTCAAAAGTGCCTTTGCCCTGGAAGCGCTGATGTCGTTGGCTGCCAAAAGCCCCTCCCCCAGAAGCTTTGCTCCCAATTCTGTGGCCTTTCCTCCAGGAGCCGCACACAGGTCTAACACCCTCATTCCAGGCTCTACCGGCAGAATGGCCGCCGGTGCCATAGCACTTGGCTCCTGCAGATAATACAGCCCCGCATAGTAGAAGGGATGCCTGGACGCCTGGTCTTTTTCTTCATAATAAAATCCATTGTCACACCAGGGAATGGGTGTCAGGTTAAAAGGTGCCAAGCGTTTAAAATCCTCCACGCTGATCTTGGATGTGTTCACCCGAAGGCCGAATTTTCTGGGGGCCTCATAACTGTTTAAAAACTCCTGGTATTCTTCCTCCCCCAGAAGTATATGCATTTTCTTCAAAAATTCTTCCGGTAATTTGTTCATTTATCCGTTCCTCTCATTTTTCTGTCAGATTTTATTCCATGCTCTTCAGTGATTCTACCATGTCGATCTTTTTCAGTTTAAAATGCATGGCTCCATTGACTGCCGCGGAAAACAGACAGGTCAGCACAAAGGCATACAGATCACTTAATGGCTTGATGTTTCTGCCAAACATGCATTCATCTACTTCCACCGTCAGAATCACGTACCGGTGAAGCAGAAATCCCAGGAAAATTCCGAGTACCGCTCCGATCAGAGTCAGAAGGATATTCTCCCGATATACATAAGCATCCACCTCTTTGTCATAAAATCCCAGCACCTTTAAGGTAGCCAATTCTCTGCGCCGCTCATTGATATTAATGTTGTTCAGATTGTAAACCACCACAAATGCCAGCAGCCCTGCAGAAATAATCAGCACATAGATAACACTGTCCAGAGAAGTCAGCATATCGTCCACCCGCTGTTTCACGCTTCCCATGTAGCTGACGCTCAACGCGGCCTCCTCTGTCATAAATTCCGCTCCGGTCTGTTCAATCTCTTCTTCGCTGTCCTGATCTGTGATAAAAATCAGATTGTTGTACACTGCAGGTTCCCCGAAAATCTCCTCATACAGGTTGGGAGATAAGTACGCATAATGCATCATATAATTTTCGCACACATTACCCACCGGCACAGATACTGTGGTTCCATCTCCCCGGTCAATTTCAATGGTACCTCCTTTTTCCACCCCCAGCAGCTTCGCTGTCTTTTCTGCCAGCACAATACCGGTATCATCCAGCTGGTAAGTCTCCTTGGTCTTCCGGTCACGAAGCAGCACAAAATGGTCAAAGTTTTCGGTGGTATCCGGCACCATCAAGTACACTTCCCGGTGGTTTTTCTCATGCTTCATGGTCAGGTTCTTCATGTAGACTTCCTTCTGGTCTGTCACATGGGCATTGGAGCGCACCGTCTCTTCCAGCTGCTGAATTTCTTCCGCAGAAGCATCGTCTTTTTCAATGATCATGCCGTCATACAGCTGAATTTCCTGGTACTGGAGCACTGCCACATCCATAATGGAATCCCGCAGACCAAAGCCCACCAGCAGCAGGGCCATACAGCCGCCAATACCAAAAATCGTCATCAGAAATCGCTTTTTGTACCGGAACAGATTGCGCACCGTAGATTTCCAGCTGAAGCTTAAATGCTTCCATAAGAATCCAATCCGCTCCAGCCACACCCGTTTGCCTTCTTTGGGAGCCGGAGGCCGCATCAGCTCTGCCGGATCTCCTGCCAGCTCTTTATAACATGCCGCCATGGCCGCCGCTGTGGTACATACCACGGCAAGACCCAGGGCCAAACCGGCTGATCCTGCCTGATAAGGAGTCAGGCACACATTCATGTGCTGGTAAATGATTCCGTAAGCCTGGATAATGACAAATGGAAGGAACTTCTGGCCAAATAAGGCTCCTGCAATACTGCCTCCCAGAGTTGCCAGCAGGGCATACAGCAGATATTTCATGGCAATGGAAGCTTTTCCATAGCCCAGAGCCTTTAAGGTACCGATCTGAGTCCGCTCTTCCTCTACCATCCGGGTCATGGTGGTAAGACTGATTAATGCCGCCACCAGGAAGAACATTGCCGGAAATACTTTTGCAATATTAGCCATCCGCTCTGCATTTTCCCGATATCCCACATAATCCGTGGAATCTTCCCGGACAGAAACTGTCCACTCCGGTTTTTTGATATCCGCCACTTTGGCTTCGGCATCCGCCAGTTCAGATTCCGCATCGGCAATTTTCTGCTCTCCGTCTGCGATTTTTTCATCTGCTTCGGCTTTTCCATCCTCATAATCTTTTTTGCCATCAGCCAGCTTCTGTTCATTTTCCGCAATTTCCGACTCGCCTTTGGCAATCTCTTCTTCTGCGTCCTTTAACTTCTGTTCATTTTCTGCGATCTCGGATTCTCCGCTGTTTAACTTCGCTTCGTTGGCTGTGATTTCAGACTCCCCGATGTTTAATTTCGCCTCATTCTCTGCAATCTTGGCCTCCCCTTTGGAAAGTTCAATTTCATTGGCCTCGATTTCTGCCTGGCCCTTTTCCAGCTCTTCTTCCTTTGCCAGGATCTGACTGTCCGCTTCTTCCAGCTTTTTTTCATTCTCTGCAAGTTCTAACTCTGCCGCCTGAATCTGGGCTTCTCCTGCATCCAGCTCTTCCTGTGCTTTGGAAAGCTTTTCCCACCCGTCATACAGCTGAGTCTGGCCTTCTTCTGCCTGAGTTCTGGACGCTGCCAGCTCCTCTTCCTTCTGGCGAAGCTCTGCCCAGGCTGCTGCCAGAGTCTCTTCTGCTTTTGTAAGCTCTTCTGCACTTCCGGCAAACTGGGACTGGGATGCCTGGGCCGTTAATTCCTCTTTGGCAGCCGCAAGCTGTGCCTCTCCCTGGGTAATCTGGTCAAAAGCCGCCGTCAGTTCGTTCTGCTTTTCTTCCAAGGTCTTTTGATTGGCTGCCAGTTCCTGTTTTCCCTTTTCCAGCTCTTCTTTCGAAGAGGCCAGCTGTTCTTTCGCCGCCTTTAACTGCTCCCAGCCTTTGGCCGTCTCTTCCTTGGCACTTTTGATCTGCTCCTGGCCTCCCGCCAGCTCTGTTTTTGCACTCTCTAACTGGGCACGGCCGTCTGCTGCTTCTGCCTTGGCGCTCTCTAACTGAGCTCTGCCCTCTGCCAGTTCTATTTTGGCGCTTTCCAGCTGGGCGCGTCCATCCGCCGCTTCTGCCTTGGCACTCTCTAACTGTTCTTTTCCATCCAGGACTTCTGCCTTGGCATCTTCCAGATCTGCTTTTCCGTCCTTTAACTGCTGCTCGCCATCATCCAGTTCCTGCTTCGCATCAGAAAGTTCCTGGTCTGCTTCTGCCTTTCCATCTTCCAGCTCCTGTCTGGCATCCGCCAGTTTCTGTCGGCCTTCTTCCAGCTGGTCAGTGGCATCTTCCAAAACTTCCTCATACCTGGCCTGGCACCGCACTTCTTCAATGCCTTTTACCTGATTTTCCACCTGGTCTGTCAAGTCGGTATAGGCTTCTGAAAATGTATTCAGCTCCCTGGCTCCTTCTGCTTCCAGCCAGATCTGGGTGTACACATCCACGTCAAAGTTCTCCGGAACCACGTAAAGAATGCCGGCCACCTTGCCGCTTCCAAGGGTACTGTTTCCTCTGTTGAAAGAAATGTACATGGGGCTGCTTCCAATACCGGTCACGGTAAAAGTATCTGTTTTCAGCATGGGATCCTCGTCCTCTTCCAAGCTTTCCCGGACTTTCAGGGTATCGCCTACGGACAGCCCCAGACTTTCTGCCAGCTCATCATCCACGAAACATTCTCCCTGTTTTGTGGGAATGGTTCCTTCAGACAGCACCAGTTTCTGGAACTGTTCTGCAATGGATTCCACATGGAGAACTTCCTGGCTGGTGTCCTCCCCATAGAGAACATCCGTCATCCAGGCACCCTCCGCTGTTTTTACCCCATCCAGCGCTTCCAGCGCCTTCCGGTCATCCTCCGTCAGTCCCAGGGTGCTGATGACTTTTAAATCCATAAGGCTATTTTCATCAAAATAAGCATCCCCGGAACTTTCCATATCCGGCGCTGCCGCCTGCAGACCTGCAAAGAATGCCACTCCCAGTGCCACGATCAGAAAAATTGATAAAAACCGGTTCAGGCTTTTCCTGATTTCCATAAAGAAATCTTTCCGCAATGCACGTTTTTTCATATATTTTCCTGCCATTTCTTCTATGGTAATTTGCGTATCAGCTTTGTAAAATCCATGATACCATAAAAAACGGTAAATGGCTATTCTTTAAAACAGCACAAAAAAAGACCCTTTTGATTTCTTCGCAGAATTCTCAAAGGTCTCTCTCGACTATTTTGCTCATTTCCGGATAATATCCGCATAGGTTCCTTTTACTACCCGCATCAGATCTTCCGGATTAACTTTGATGCTGGTACCGATCCGGCCGCCGCTGATGTAAATCTTCGGGTAGTTTTTGGCTGACTCATGAATTACCGTCTGAAACTGTTTTTTCATGCCAAGGGGGCTGCAGCCGCCCCGGACATAACCGGTAATCTTGGTAATGTCTTTGACATGGATCATTTCCACGGACTTTTCACCCACCGCTTTTGCGGCTTCTTTTAAGTCCACCTCTTCTGCAATGGGGATGACAAACACATAGTATCCTCCGGTTTTTCCCTGCATCACCAGAGTTTTAAAAGACTGTTCCACCGGCGCGCCGGTTTTCTCTGCGGTATGCAGTCCGTCAATAAATTCATCGCATTCATACTGCAGAATTTCGTAGGAAACCTTATTTCTGTCCAGGATGCGCATGGCATTCGTTTTTACTTCCTTGCCCACTTAAAAAATCTCCTAACATTTTAAATTCATCCAGGCTGATGCAGTGCACCAGGGTGCCATCCTGAATCCGTCTTAAGCACTCTTCGTATTCCATCCACCGCACCGATTCCACCTCTTCTTCCTGAAGGTGCAGTTTTTCTGGTTCCACATCCCGATACAGGACATACACAGCGCTGAGCTCATGATTGTGCCAGGGCTTTCCGTGAAAGCTGGAAATGCTCTCCTCCAGGTTCCAGCCAATAAACTGCAGTTCTTCAGCGGAAGCTTTGATTCCCAGTTCTTCCTCCAGCTCCCGAAGCGCAGATTCCAGGAAATCCTGTCCGGCAGGCAGATGGCCTGCAGAAGAAATATCATACTCTCCCGGATGGGAATCCTTGCAGGCGCTGCGTTTCTGCAGCAGCACCTCCCAAGCATTCTCTGTATTTTTTCGCACCAGCCAGATATGGGACGTGCCGTGGAGATCTCCGTCCCTGTGAACCAGGGAACGCTCCTTGATCTTTCCAGTCACCTTTCCGTCCGGTGTGCGTATATCAAAATATTCCATTATGCTTCCTGTCTTTCACTGTAGATCTTTACAATCTCAATCAAAGTTCTGGCTGCAATGTCCATGCCCTCCACGGTGATATGCTCATAGGGGCCGTGGAATGCAAATCCGCCGGTTCCCAGGTTCGGGCAGGGCAGGCCCATGTAACTTAAGCGCGCGCCGTCTGTGCCGCCCCGGATGGGAACGACTTTGGGCTCCACGCCTGCCAGTTTGGCTGCCTTTAATGCATTTTCAATCAGATGATAGCAGGGACGGATCTTTTCAGCCATGTTCCGGTAGCTCTCTTTGATGACAACCGTGGCAGTTCCCTCGCCGTACTTTTTGTTCAGCTGGTCTGCGATATCTTTCATGATTTCTTCCCGTTTTTCGAAGCTGTCTGCCATATGGTCACGGATGATGTAGCTTAATACTGCTTTCTCTACATTTCCTTCCATTTTGGTCAAATGGAAAAATCCCTCATACCCTTCGGTATCTCTGGGTGTCTGGCTTTTTGGAAGCATGGAGTCATATTCCATGGCCACCAGAGCCGCATTGATCATGGTGTCTTTTGCAGAACCTGGATGGATGTTAAATCCTTTCAGAGTTACCGTGGCTGCAGAAGCGTTGAAGTTTTCGTATTCGATTTCCCCTTCCTGGCCGCCGTCTACGGTGTAGGCAAACTCTGCGCCAAATCCTGCCACGTCAAAATGATCTGCACCGCTCCCCACTTCCTCATCCGGTGTAAAACCAATGCTGATTTTTCCGTGAGGAATCTCACCTTTTAAAAGCTCTTCTGCCATGGTCAGAATCTCAGCCACGCCTGCCTTGTCATCGGCTCCTAAGATAGTGGTGCCGTTGCTGGTTATCAGGGTTCTGCCTTTTAAGCTGGGCAGATGAGGGAAGTTTCTCACTTCCAGGCTGCGTCCGCTTTCTCCAAGAGGAAGATCATCCCCATTGTAATCCGGATGCAGTTGCGGCTGCACCTGCTTGTCTGCAAAATCGGACACAGTATCCATATGGGCAATAAAGCCCAGTCTTGTCCGGTCTTCGTATCCCGGTGTGGCCGGAATGGTACCGTATACATAGCATTTATCATCTACATGGGCATCTTCGATTCCCATTTTTTTCATTTCATCCACCAGCATATGAGCCAGATTAAACTGACACTGTGTGGTGGGCACGGTTCCGCTGGTCTCACTGCTGGCAGTGGGAACACAGACGTACTTCAATAGTCTTTCATAAGCTCTCATCATTCGGTCTCTCCTGACTGTCCGTTTTTTATCTTTCATTCTCTTCCGGACAGTTATCAATATACCCTTTTTTTGAAAAAATAGCAACTACCGGCGCACCTAGTACAGTGAAAATTAAGTATCTGCTATATTGACGCAGGATAATTTCTTCATATACAAGGCGGAGGAATGAGGCGTAGCGGTGGCTACGCCGATTGACGACAACGCAGCAGATGAAAAATCAGACAAGTCAATATGGCGGTTACTTAATATTCACTGTACTAAATTCCCCGGTTTCGGCGAAATTCTTCAATGGTGCGTTTTCCTGCTTCGGATACCGGTTTGATCCATTTGCCGGAATACATGTGCACCTGCATAATACAGTATCGGATGGGTTCATCCACATAACACAGAGCAAACACTGCCAGAAACGGCGCGTGGAACCGGAAATTTGCCAGATACACGCAGGGCAGCACCAGCAGATACATAAAAGTGATCTCCAGCGTGGATCCAAAAGCTGCATCTCCTGCAGAGCGGAAGGTATCGTTGTGTGCCCAGTTTCCCATACGGATCACCGCCGCAATGCCGTAAATCAGCAGCATTCCACTTCCAATCCGGTAAGATTCTCCGGACAATCCCAGCATATGCAGCAGAGGATTGTGAACCAGATTCAGAGTCAGACAGGCAATTCCAATAAATCCGCTGCACAAATACACCAGGCGCACCGCCCTCTGGTAGGCTGTCTCATGATGTCCTGCTCCCACTTCTTTTCCAACCACCACTGTCGCTGCATTGGCAAAACCGCTGAAGAAAGCAATCACCAGGCCTTCCAAAGTACGGAACACCGCCACTGCAGCAATGGCTTCCTCCGTCTGTCTGCCCAGCACAATGTTGATCATCATATTTCCCACGCCGATAAAGACTTCGTTGCAGATAATGGGGAAACATTTTCTCAAATATTCTCCTAGAAATTCTTTTGTCCAGTGGAAATGTTTTTTCATTTCCAGGACAAACGGCATGTTTCTTTTTTTCACAAAGAAGCAGATAATCAGTACATTCACCACTGCGGACAGCACAGTTCCAATGGCTGCTCCTGCCGGTCCCATTGCCGGAAGGCCGCATTTTCCAAAAATCAGCAGATAATTAAAGAAACAGTTGGACATCACGGCTCCGATCCCACCATATAGAGGTACTTTTACCTGCTCTGTGGAGCGCAGCAGTGCACTCATAGCCATGGCAAGTACCTGCATCGGGTAGGCCAGACCTACCAGACGCAGATAGGAAATCCCAATTTTCTGGATTTCTTCTTTATCGGTATAAATGCCCATGACCACCTGTGGAAATCCCATGGCAAGCACTGCAAAGATCAGGGCTACTCCCATCATAAAGGACAGCGTCACCCCGTAAGACCGGTTGATGCCGTCTTCGTCTTTTGCTCCCCAATACTGGGAAAAAAACATCATTCCTCCGCCTACAAACCCCCAGTAACAGGAAAACATCAGGCTGGAAAACTGGGCACACAGGCCCACCGCTCCCACTGCCTTCTCTCCGATGGCCGCCAGCATCATGGTATCAATCATACTGCCTGTGGTAGACAGCAGATTCTGCAGTGCCACCGGTACACCGATCACTGCAATACTTTTCAAGAAAAATGTCCAGTCAAATTTTCCGGAACGATTTTTCCAATTTCTTGTCTTTTGAGTTTTCACATCCCTTTCCCCCGTCTGTACCTTCTTTTATTATTTTTCTGTATCCAGACATCCCCATGTCCATTTGCTCTTTCTTCCCTGTGGCAGAATTTTTTATCTTCCAAGTGTTGCAGCTGAAAACCAGGAAAAGTCTGCATAATTGTCAGAATCGGTTCCGTTGGCGGATGCATACATTCCCATGGTGCATCCTACAAAGCCGCCTGCTTCTTCTGTGGTATATGGAATCAGTGACACGGCTTCTCCGATTTTCTCCAGGGATTTTCCTGCTTCTCTGATGTACAGTTCTCCCTGCTGATCCCGCCCTTTCAGGCGCAGTTCCACCAGGCCGGTTCCATCCAGCTCTTTCTGTGCAAGAACGGTGTCTATCTCTTTGATCCGTGCTGTCACTTTCACCAGCCGTCTGCCATTTTCCGACTCGCTCACTGTAAAACGCAGATGATTTTTCCGGTTCTGATACAGCACCAGTCCTGCTTCCTCCTGCAGAGTTTCCGGCGCAAATTCCATGCCGGTGCTTACCTGGAAACAATATCCTTTCTGTCTGGCTCCCACATAAGACGGTGCACCGTTTCCTGCCATCATTTCTTTTCCTGTGTACAGTCTAAGCCACCCTTTTCTTGCTTCCAAAGAATACTGGGATGCATTCTGGGTCTGGATGGAAACCAGTCTGCGATCCAGTGTTTTTTCATGGAACAAAAACAGATCCTGTTCCGTATATTCTTCCGGAAAATGCACTTCTTCCAAAGGAACTTCCACATTCTTTTCCAGATGGCCCACACCGGCGTTGATCACCGGCCAGTCATTCTCCCATGTCACCTTTGCCAGGAAAGTTTCTCTTCCCATGCTGCAGTGTTTCTGGCAGGGACGGGAAGCCAGCATGATCACATACCAGTTTCCATGGCCATCATCTATCAGGTCTCCGTGGCCTGCATAGATCACCGGATAATCCATTCCCAGGTTCCGGTGGGTAAAAATCGGATTGCGTGGGCATCCCTCAAACCACTGCCACAGGCTGCGGCTTCTTGCCACACTGATACTGTGCTCCGGACCGGTGCCTCCCTCGGCGATCATCAGATAATACCAGCCATCTTTTTTGTACAGATGGGGTCCTTCCGGCCAGATGGCATTTTTCAGCGCACCTTTCCAGATCGCCATGCTCTCTCCGCACAGCTTCATTTCCTTTAAATCGACTTCCTGCATCCAGATTTCCCAGTCTCCGTTGTGCTGTACTCCTTCGGGATTTGGTCTGGTGCCCACATAATAGCACCGGCCGTCCTCGTCAAAAAACAGGCTGGGATCAATGCCTGGGGCTGCATCTCCAAGATAGTGAGGATCTGACCAGGGGCCTGCCGGATCTTTGGCTGTCACAATAAAGTTTCCGCCGTTGTCCACATTGGTGGTGATCATATACCAGGTTCCCTCATGATATCGTATGGTGGGTGCAAAAATGCCTCTGGAAATCTCACATCCTGTCAGGGGCAGCTGTTCTTCCCGCTCCAGAATGTTTCCGATCTGCTCCCAGTGAGCCAGATCTTTGCTGTGAAATACCGGAACTCCCGGAAAATAGGCGAAACTGGAATTCACCAGATAAAAGTCTTCTCCCACCCTGCATATGGACGGATCCGGATAAAATCCGGAAAGAATGGGATTGCGTGCTGTTGTCATAATTTTATTTCCTCCTTTATAAAGCAGACTTTGCCTCGCTATTTCGCGTAAATTCAAACAGCGCAGTTTTGACGCTGCGCTGTCCTGTTTTTAATTTCTTATTTATGAATGCGGATCACATTCCAGGATGCTTTTTTCAGAACAGTCTCTGCTTTTCCATCAGCCAGCGTAATGTTTGGATCTGCAGTTGGTTTTACCCGTTCCTCTTTCTCCGAATTTTCCGCTTTCAAATCTTCACATACCATCTCCAGCTTCTCTGCTTTTCCAAGTTCTTCAAAGCTTCGAAGATCTACGTTCAGCAGCCGGTCCTCTGCCAGATTCCGGTTCACTGCAAAAATAGTCAGCTCGTCTTTTTCTTCGGAATACACTGCCACGCTGACTACATCCGTCACTTCCCCATGACCGCTTGTTTCATGAACCGGTGTGTCCGTGATGGTCTGAAGTACCGTACCCCTGCCGTATCTGGATGCATGGAGGAAAGGATAGAAAATGGTCTGTCTCCAGGCTCCGCCATCCGGCTCTGTCATGATAGGCGCAATGACGTTTACCAGCTGTGCCAGGCAGGCTATCTTTACCCGGTCCGCATGTTTTAACAGGGTAATGATCATCAGGCCTACCATCAGGGCATCTTCAAAATTGTAGTGGTCTTCCAGAAGTGCCGGTGCCTGCTGCCAGGGGTGGCGTTCCTTGGTTTCTTCATCTTTGGCATTGGAATGATACCATACGTTCCACTCATCAAAGCTTAAGTTGATGGTCTTTTTACTGCGTTTCTTTGCTTTTACAAAATCGCAGGCAGCGGTGACAGTGCGGATGAAATCATCCATGTCATCTGACAGGGCAAGGTAATCCCAGCTGTCCCCTGCCGCATTTCCATAATACTGATGCAGGGAAATATAATCTACGTAGTCGTAGTTGTATTCCAGGGTCGTTGCCTCCCACTGCGGGAAGGTGGGCATCCCACGGAAAGAGCTTCCGCAGGAAACCAATTCGATGGACGGATCAATGAGTTTCATGGCTTTGGCAGTCTCCTGGGAAAGGCGTCCGTATTCGTCCATAGTTTTCTTTCCGATCTGCCATTCGCCGTCCATTTCATTGCCTAAACACCACAGCTTGATGCCGTAAGGATCTTCAATGCCGTAGCTGCGGCGCAGGTTGCTGTATTTGGTGCCGCCTGGATGATTGCAATATTCCAGAAGGTTGCAGGCATCTGCCACACCTCTGGTTCCCAGATTGACTGCCATCATCATCTGCGATCCTGTCTTTTTTGTCCACTTGGCAAATTCTCCCAGTCCGAAGGTGTTTGGCTCCAAGGTTTTCCATGCCAGATCCAGCCTTGGCTGACGGCTGGAAAGCGGTCCTACGCTGTCTTCCCAGAAGAAATTGGAGACAAAATTTCCGCCCGGATAGCGGATCACCGGAACACCCAGTTCTTTTACCAGCTCAATCACGTCTTTGCGGAAGCCGTCCTCATCTGCCTGGGAATGCTCTGGCTGATAAATTCCTCCATATACAGCTCTTCCCAGATGTTCAATAAAGGAGCCGAAAATTCTTTCATCTACCGGTGCTGTCTGGTATGCCCGGTCCACGATCATATTTACTTTTTTCATTTCCATAATTTCACCCCGTTTGTAAAGTTTTGTGATGAAAGTCCTGGCCAGAAACCCTCCTCTGCATAAGCGAATCAGAACCCATGGATTCACTGTCAGTATGAAGCAGCGGACTTTCAGATATGTTGAGTGTACCATGGTTTTTTCCCCACAACAACTGCGTTTTTTCTGTACTTTTCCACAAGTTTGTACAGGTTGGGGTGGAGGATGTGGACAGAGCAGCAACGATACAAACGCAGGCTGCGCAGCCTGTGGCTATCTTTCTCACATGCTCATGGCTGCCTTTTTACCGAGTCTTTATCAGTCTCTGCCACTTTTCTTTCCTGCATTTCCTGATTACTTTTCCAAGCGTCATCTCTCCACCCGCTCCCTGTCATTTTCTGTCCACCTTCCACCACCGCCAAATACACGCAGAGCCTGCAATCCAACTCTTGAATTACAGGCTCTGTATTTTCTCACTCTATTTTTTTATTCTGAAATTTTAATCAGCACTTTGATGTTCTCCGGTCCATGCTGGATCAGGTATTCGAATCCATCCTCCACCAGGGTATCCAGGGTCACTTCTCTGGTGATCAGCTCGTCTGCATTGATCTTTCCGTCACGCATATATTCCAGCGCCACTGCGATCTCATCCACATGGGCCTGGCTGGTATACAGCACCCGCTCTGCTTCCTGCAGGGTGTTCATATCCACCACCGGCTTCTTGCCGAAAACGCCCATGACCATGATCTTTCCGCCTGGCTTGCTGATCCGGATGGACTGATCCAGCGTCTTCTCTGCGCCGATGCACTCATAAACCACATCTGCCAGATTTCCATTGGACCACTCTGCCACATAAGTTTCCAGATCCACCTTAGAAGAATCAATGTAGGTTCCGCCGTACTTTTCGATAAGCTCTTTCCGGTAATCTCCGATGCCGGATACCAGAATTCTTCCGGCGCCTGCATACTTTGCTCCAAAGAATGCAGACAGACCGATGATGCCAGGGCCGATGACTACCACATCTTTCCCCTTAATATCACCCAGAAGTTTCGTCGCATGAATGCCGCAGGCCAGAGGTTCTGCCACAGCAGCTTCCCGCTGGGTCACGCCCTCCGGAATGGCAAACAGTCTGGACGCTTCCACTACCACATAGTCTGCAAATGCGCCGTCATCCCCCACTCCAAGAAATCCCAGTTTCTGGCAGATGTTGTAACGTCCGCTTCTGCAGGCCTCACATTTGCCGCAGGTCAGACTTCCGTTTGCTGTTACACGGTCTCCTGTTTTCCATCCTTCCACGCCTTCTCCCAGTTCCACAATCTCACCGGAAAATTCATGTCCGATAATCAGCGGAGCCACACGGCCTGTAAGCCGGTGAGGTTTCTTTACCGGAATAAAATTCGGTCCCTCATATTCATGGCGGTCCGTTCCACAGATGCCTGCCCAGTCTACCTTGATTTTTACCTGGCCAGGTCCTGGAACCGGCTCTGCCTTTTCTTCAATTCTGATGTCTTTATATCCATGCCAGACTGCTGCTCTCATAGCGTTTTCCTCCAATATTTTATCCCAGATATGCTTCCATCAGCTGATTATCTGCCAGAAGCTCTTTTCCGGTTCCGGATGCCACAATATTTCCTACATTCATCAGGTAAGCACGGTCACAGAGTTTCAGTGCCTTGTGGGCATTCTGCTCGATCAGCATAATCGTGGTGCCGCCTTCATTCACTTCTTTTAAGATCTCCATGATCTGATTTACAATGATGGGAGCCAGCCCAAGACTCGGCTCATCCAGCATCATCAGTTTCGGTCTTGCCATCAGACCTCTAGCAATGGCCAGCATCTGCTGTTCCCCTCCGGAAAGCAGTCCGCCGTACTGATTTTCCCGTTCTTTCAGACGTGGAAACATGGCATAAACCCGTTCAAAATCTTTCTTAATGCCTTCTTTGTCCCTGCGCAGGCTGCAGCCTACCCGAAGATTATCTAACACGGACAGCTTATAAAAAATCTGCCGTCCTTCCGGTACAATGACCATGCCGCTCTCTACCACGTTATAAGACTTTGCAGGAAGCGGTTTTCCATCAAACGTAATGGTGCCGCCTATCGGCTTCTGCTCACTGGACAGACACTTTAACAATGTGGATTTTCCGGCTCCGTTGGCCCCCAGCACTGCCACGATCTCTCCCTCATAAACTTCCAGGGAAATGTCATGCAGGGCCCGGATGCCTCCATATGCCGCTGCCAGATGCTCTACTTTCAGCAATGGTTCTGCCATTATTCGTCCCCTCCCAGATAAGCCGCAATTACTTCCGGATTTTTCTTAATCTCTTCTACGCTTCCAGCGGCCAGTGTTTTTCCAAAATTCAGTACCGTGCAGGCATCGCACAGGCTGGTAACCACATCCATATGATGCTCGATCATCAGCACAGTAATCGGAAACTGCCGTTTCAGATTCTGGATAAAGCTTACCAGTTCCAAAGACTCATCCGCATTCATGCCGGCTGCCGGTTCATCCAGAAGAAGAAGCTTGGGATCTGTTGCCATTGCACGGGCAATCTCCAGCTTTCTCTGATGGCCATAAGGAAGGCTGCTGGCCAGTTCGTCCGCTTTGTCATCCAGGCCTACGATCTTCAAAAATTCCATGGCCTTCTCTTCCGTTTCTTTCGTTGCACTGCGGTATCTGGATGTTCTAAAAAGCGCATCCCCCAGATGATATTTGGAATGCAGGTTGCAGGCAATCACTACGTTGGTTTTCACAGACAGGTTGCCAAACAGACGGATGTTCTGGAAGGTACGGGCAATGCCCAGCTCTGCTGCCTTGTGAGGCTCCACATTCGTGATATCCTTTCCCATAAAAGTAATCTTTCCGCCATCAGCATGATAAATACCGGTGATGGTATTAAAGATGGTCGTTTTTCCGGCTCCGTTGGGACCGATGAGCCCGTAAGTCATGCCTTTTTCAATTTTCAGGCTGAACTCATCAATAGCGCGGACACCGCCGAAATGCTTTTCTACATTCTGCATTTCCAGAATTATTTCACTCATTTTCCGCTGCCTCCCTTTTTCTTTTTACCCGGATTGGTCATGTATCCAATGACACGTTTCAGGCTGAACTCCCGGTAGCCGTACAGGCCGTTTGGACGAAGCAGAATTACCAGCACAACGGCAATTCCATAAAACAGCATACGGTACTCGGAAAGGTTCCGGAAAATTTCCGGCAGAATCTGCACAATGATCGTACCGAGAACGCTTCCGGTTAAACTTCCAAGACCTCCAAGAACGGTAGTGATCACCAGCTCACTGCTCTTTCCCAGGTTAAACAGAGACGGTGTGATAAAACGCAGATAATGTGCATACAGCGCACCGGCCCATCCGGCATAAATAGCGCTGAACACAAAGGACATCTTTTTGTAGCGTACCACGTTGATTCCATTGGCTGCTGCTGCCACTTCATTTTCCCGGATGGCAGACAGTGCCTGTCCGTAACGGGAATGGATAAAATTCCAGGCAATAACAAAAGCCAGTACTGCACAGAACACAGCTATCACGCCATTCGTCTTATACGGAATGTTGGAATAGCCGTTGGCACCGCCGGTAAGATTTTTGGTGTAATTAAACAGTACACGCACGCACTCTCCAAATCCAAGACAGCTGATCAGAAAATAATCTCCTCTCAAACGGATGGTCAGACTTCCCAGAATATAGGAAATTACACCAGCCATAGCTGCACCGATAATCACGGAAAGTACAAAGGGCAAATGGAACTGCACGCTGCAAATCGCCGCCGCATAAGCCCCGATTGACATAAATCCTGCGTTTCCAAAGGAAAACAGCCGGGTAAATCCGGTCAGCACTGACATTCCCAGAACTGCGATCACGTTGACACAGCAGATGATCAGTACGCCTTCCTGAAATGAATTCAACATTTTTCTTTCCTCCTACGCTTTTTCCTGTACATCCACGCCAAACAGTCCGCTGGGTCTCACCAGAAGGATCAGAATCAGAAGCGTGAAGGATATCAGATCACGAAGTCCAGAACTGATGTAGCCGGAAACAACTGTTTCAATCAGTCCTAACAGGATCGCACCGGTAATGGCTCCCGGCACACTTCCAAGGCCTCCGATAACAGATGCAATAAAGGCTTTCAGTCCCACATTTCCCATGGTTGGGTAAATATTATACTTCATACCATAAGTAATGCCTGCCAGACCAGCCAGCGCACCGGCCAGTAAAAAGATCATGGCAATGACACGGTCAATCTTGATTCCCAGAAGTCCGGCTGTCCGGCTGGAACATGCAACCGCACGGACATGCAGTCCAAATTTTGTCTTGTTGATGATCAGAAGAAGTGCTACCAGTGCCACTGCGGACAGTCCCAGGCAGAGCAGATCCGTGGTGCCGATGAAAATACCGTTCAGGTTGATGGTTCCCACAGAGAAAATCTTGGGAAGCTGTTTAAACTTGGAACCCCAGATGACATTTGCCAGATTCTGGTAAGTGGTAGAAAGTCCCATGGCCGCAATCATCAAGAACATGTTTGGAGATCCATTGTTCCGAATCTTCCGGTAAGCGATCTTTTCATTCAGGAAACTGATCACTGCCGCTCCTCCAATGCCAAGGAGGCAGGACAGCCAGTACGGCATGTTCGGAATGGTGGTAGCCATAAAGCATACATACGCACCCAGCATGCAGACTTCTCCGTGAGCCCAGTTTGAAAAGTCCAGCAGGCTGTAAACCAGAGCGTAACCTGATGCGATCAGTGCATAGATGCTTCCGATGGAAATGCCGGTAATAATCTGCTGCAGCAAAATCTTCATTTTTTCATTCTCCTCATTTTTGTACTTTTGCATACGAAAAGCCGTTTTTGAAATGTAAAACAGATTTTTCGTATAATCTCAGATACTGCGCCCTGCTTCCCCAAACTCTCAGAGAAGCAAGCCGCAGTATCTGCAATGCTTTTTCGATTATACTATTTTTTTCATAAATATGAAACCATAGATTTTATTTTGCTTCATCCGGCTCATAAATGCCTACATACTCTACCGTATCATCCTTAATGGTAAATACAGCGGCATCACGGCTGGGATTGTGGGTTGCCGGATCTACGCTCATGTGTCCTAACAGTCCGTCAAAGCTGTCGGTGTTTTCCAGAGCATCACGGATAGCGGCCGGATCATCGCTGCCAGCTTCTTCAATGGCCTGTTTGATCCACATTACACCATCATTTCCGTACAGGCACTCTGCTTCCAGATCTACATTATACTCTGCAGAGTAAACTTCGCCATATGCTGCTGCCTCCGGCAGGTTGAAGCCCGGTCTGGAAATGTAGTAGCAGCCTTCCAGAGAACCGTTTGCCAGATCTGTCAGTTCGGATGTATCCCATCCGTCAGCTCCGAAGAAGACGCTGGTGATTCCCAGTTCTCTTGCCTGCTGTGCAATCAGGCATACGTTTTCATAGTTCCACGGAATGAACAGAACATCCGGCTGTGCTGCTGCAATCTTGGTCAGCTGCGCACGGAAATCATTGTCTCCATTCTGCGCTTCTTCCTGGGCAACAACTTCACCACCCAGATCCTTGAAAGTATCAATCATGTACTGGCCTACGTTGGTGCTGTAGCTGTCAGTGATATCAGTAATCAGTGCAGCGGTCTTCAGGCCAAGTTCCGTATATGCATAGTTTCCTGCCAGATATCCCATGTAGGAATCAATAAAGCAGAGACGGAAAGAATATGGATGTAAATTTCCGTTAGAATCTACAGTTACCTGCTCGTTGGAGGCTGCGGTAGCAATTGCCGGAACCTTCAGTTCATCTGCAACGGCTGCGATGGGAATGCTGCAGCTGGAGAAGTTGGTTCCTACCACTGCGCAGACACCTTCCTGCTCTACCAGTTTTTTATATGCGGTTACAGAATCATCCGGTGCGCCTTTTCCATCCAGGCCGATGATCTGTACTTCTCTTCCTAAAATACCGCCTGCTTCGTTGATCTGTTTTGCAGTCAGCTCCATGCCGTTTAATCCGGCCTGTCCCCAGAGGGCGGTGTCTCCGGAAAGTGCTCCGATGTAACCAATCTTAATAGGATTTTCTGTATCCAGGGAAGCTTCTGCCATGACAGCACTGCCTGCGCTTAAGCTTAATGTCAGGGCTGCTGCGATTGCTGCAAAAATTTTCTTTTTCATAATCGTTCTCCTTTTTCTGTCTTCTCTTCTGACCGTCCTGCACCGTTTTTATCATGTTCTGTGGAGTGTTTCCTATTTTCCTAGTGCTTCGGTATGTTTATTGGAATTATAAGATAGAACACCCAGAATGTCAACGAAACAGGTTATACCTATTTGTGATATCCAGTTAATAGGAAAAACCTATAGCCCAAAAATGAATTTTCTATAAAGCCAAAAAAGCCCCCATGAATCAGAGACTTTTTCATCCAATTCATGGAGGCTTCGCCTGTCAATCAACTTATGCTGCGGGAATCTCCTGCTGGTTATTCAATGGTAATCAGCTTCGGTTTTTCTTCCACTTTCTGCTGGGTTTCCTTTGGAACAAACAGTTTCAAAATGCCATTCTGGAAGCCTGCTTTGATGTCCTCCTGCTTCAGCTCTTCGCCTACATAGAAGGTTCTCTTGCAGGAACCCGTGTAGCGTTCCTTTCTTACATAGCTGTGTTTCTTATCTTCTTCATCCTTATTCTCAGCTTTCTTAGCCGTGATGGTCAGATAGCCGTCTTTTAATTCTGCCTGAACATCTTCTTTGGCATAACCCGGAAGTTCAATGTCCAGCACATAACCATTCTCTTTCTCTTCCACATCGGTCTTCATAATCTGCGGTGCTGCAGGCTGTGCGCTTCTGGTAAAGAACGGATCGTGGAACATATCGTCAAAAAGATCAAATGCATTATTTCTGAATAACATAAGTCATACCTCCTTGAAAAGCTGCTTTCACTTTTTACTTGTTTCATTTACTTGATCTGGTTTTATCCTTCAATGCTGATATAACCATTTTTCTCAATCTTCTCCGGCTCTTTCTTCGGAACAGAAATCTTCAGAATACCGTCTTCATATTTTGCATGAACATCTTCTTCGTTAACAGCCTCGCCAACATAGAAGCTTCTGCTCATGGTGCCTGCATAACGCTCCTTGCGGATGTAGTTTCCTTTCTTATCCTGAGAATCTTTGTCAAGTCCCTTGGCTGCTGTCAGAGTCAGATAACCATCTTTCAGCTGAACGTTGATCTCGTCTTTCTTAAATCCCGGAAGGTCTACATCTAGTTCATAACTGCCATCGGTTTCGCGGATATCCGTCTTCATCATGTTCTGTGCGTGTTTTCCATAAAGGGGATTCTTTTTACCCCAAAATGCTTCATCTGTAAACGGGAAATTCATCCAATCATCATCAAATAAGTTTTCTCCAAAAATACTCGGCATCAACATAAGTCATCTCTCCTTTAAAAATTTATCTATTTGTAAGGGTTCATTTTTTATCTCCGGAACTTTGATTGGAACTTTCCGGAAGCTTTTCTTTTTGCTTCCTTTCTGTTCCTCTCTTTGTTCTATCTGTAATATAACACTTATTATTAGCACTGTCAAGAGGTGAGTGCTAATTTTTTTGTGAAGAATTTGTGAACGCTATAAGCCATGCAAAATGGTGAAAAAAGACGCCCTGCAAGTTTA
>CAJMON010000030.1 GCA_905214955.1 uncultured bacterium | reverse complement strand
CTCTCCCGGCGCTCCTTTTAATCCTTTCACCAGGGAAAGAATGCTGGCGTGGTACAGCCTGCCGTTTTTCAGCTCCAGAAGGGTGCCGGTATCCACATCGCTGATGCCGTGGCCCAAAGCACCAAAATTTCCCTCCTCATCCACATAGGTCAAAGTTCCAATGCCCTGGGTGTCATCCCGCACCCAGATCCCTAAGCGGTATTCCTGGCCTTCCGTCAGGACAGGCGAAAGTTTCAGGTCCGTGTAAGATTCATCCCGGTTGATGGTCAGAACCAGTTCTTCTCCCTGACACTGTTCTACCGCCTCTGTTAATTCTTTTTTGGTAGCAATGTTCCTGCCGTTTACTTTTACAATGTAATCTCCGGACTGGAGAACATTTCTGGCAGGTTCCCAGGACATGCCGTCACTTCCGGTGACTTTTCCGGTGCCCACCACCAAAACGCCCTGGGTTTTCATGTAAATACCTACCTGTTCTCCGCCTGGATACACCTGAATGGGATCTTTGACGCACACTTCCACATTTTTGATGGGAACAATGCCAAGAAAGCTGCAGCGGATCTGGGTGTCTGCCTGGGTATCCGTTTTTATGGAAAGTCCGGCCTCCCTCTGAACCTCTGCCTGGGCTTTTCCAGAGGTCTGCACAGCCGGATTCGATACTACCTCTTTCGTAATCCAGGAAGACAGCGGAAGAATCCAGGATTCTTTTAAAGTTTCCAGCTCCCCTTCCTCTGCCACGTAAACCTTATCTGGGATCTGATTCTGCCACAGAACTTCTGTGCCGCCAAGAAGTATGGCTGCCGCCAAACATCCTGCCAGAATCTTTCGAACTCCTGCCATCCGTCTCGGTTTCACCGTTTTTTTCTTTCTGCGCCGCCATCCTGGCATCTGATCCACATCCTTTCTTTCCGCGAAAAAAGGATGTATCCGTTTTCTGGATACATCCTCATGATTCCTGCTTCCTAAGTAGTATGTGGAATTTGGCGTCTTTCACCCTAGTATTTTTTTGTCCGTTCTGCCAATTCTTTCATTTCCCTGGCACTTTCCAGAATACGTCTGGTAATTTCCGCTCCGCCTAAAATTCTGGCCAGCTCTTCAATGCTTTCTTCTTCAGAAAGCGGTCGAACCGTCGTCACTGTCCCGGCTCCCACGGCATTTTTTTCAATCATAAAATGTCTGTCTGCCATGGCTGCAATCTGTGCCAGATGGGTAATGCAGATCACCTGATGATTTCTGGCAATCACTGCCAGTTTTTCCGAAACTTTCTGGGCTGTCCGTCCACTGATTCC
Organism: uncultured bacterium; assembly: GCA_905214955.1. Taxonomy (GTDB): domain Bacteria; phylum Bacillota; class Clostridia; order Lachnospirales; family Lachnospiraceae; genus Limivivens. Next base: position 32,779 of record CAJMON010000030.1, on the reverse strand, counting down.
GGTGTCAATCTCATCGAAAATCAGGGTTCCGGTGTCATCCCGGTCTGCCATCACAGCTTTTACTGCCAACATGATTCTGGACAGCTCTCCTCCGGAAACCGTGTCCTGAAGAGGTTTTAATGGCTGGCCCGGATTGGTGGAAATGTAAAAGCACACTTCATCCTGGCCATGCTTTCCCGGCTCTTTATTTTTGGAAAACTGGATCTCAAACCGCACATCCAGGAAATTCAAATCCACCAGAGCCTGAGTAATCTCTTTCTCCAGAGCAGGTGCAGCTGCTTTTCTGGCGTTGGTCAGTTTTTCACAGCTTTTTAAAAGTGCTTCCCTGCTGGCTGCATATTCTTTTTCCAGACGGGCACGATAAGTCTCATAATCCGAAAGCTCTTCCAGGCGTTTTTCTTTTTCTTCCATATAGGAAAAAACTGCCGGAATGCTTCCACCATACTTGGATTTCAGCCGGTTTAACAGATCCAGCCGCTCCTCTGTCTGCCCAAGCTCTTCCGGGTCAAACGTTAAGCTGTCCATATAGTCTGCCGCATCTCGGTTAAAATCATTCACAAGACTTTCGATCTGTTCCAGGGAAAGCAACAGCTGGGAAAGCTCCGGATCGCATCCAGCGGCCTGCTGAAGACATCTCACTGCCCGGCCAATCTGGTCTGCTGCTCCGCCGTATTCATTTCCCGTGCTCTGGTAAGCTTCTTTCACTGCTTCCATCAGCTTTCGGCCGCCGGCCATTTTCCGGTATTTCTGCTCCAGGACTTCATCTTCTCCCTCCCGGAGCATGGCGCCTTTGATTTCCTGGATTTCATAGGTCAGAAAATCCATTTCTTTTAATCTGGCACCCTCTTCCATCACCGTGGCATCCAGCTTCTTTTTCAGTTCTCCGTAGGTGTGATACAGCTCTTCATTTTGCTCTTTCAGATGAGCCAGCTCTTCCCCTGCAAAATCATCCAGAATTTTCAGATGATTTTTGGAAGACAATAAGGACTGGTGTTCATGCTGTCCATGAATATCAATGAGCACCTCCGCTGCCTGGCGCAAGGTGGACACCGGCACGGTCTCTCCGTTGATTTTGCTGATGCTTCTGCCATTTACCAGCTTTCTGGAAATGATGATCTGGCCGTCCTCCACCGGAATCTCCAGTTCTTTTAATCTTGCTTCCTGTTCTTCTCCGTCTACAGAAAATACCAGTTCTACCAGAGCATAGTCTGCCCCTTCTTTTGCAAATCCTTTAAAACCAGACGCACCCAATGCCACATTCACCGAACCGATGATGATGGATTTTCCGGCACCGGTCTCTCCAGTGAGGATGTTCAGTCCCTTTTTTAAGTCAATGTCCGCCTCCTGGATCAGCGCCATATTTTTTACATGTATGTTTAATAACACCCGTTACTCTCCTATGATTTTCCGGATCTTTTCCATAACAACCAGTGTTTCATCCACGCTGTGCACGGCACACATGATGGTGTCATCCCCGGCAATACAGCCGGCAATCTCGGACCAGTTCATGGCATCCAAAGCCGCTGCCACTGCCATGGCCATACCGGATACCGTCTTTACCACTAGAATGTTCTGTGCCATGGTCATGGAAGAAAATCCGTCTTTTAAAATTCGAAGATATTTTTCATTCAGGTTAGAGCTGTGGGCGTGCATCACTGCATACTTCTGCTTTCCCCCATCCAGTGCGATTTTGGTCAGTTTCAGCTCCCGGATATCTCTGGATACTGTGGCCTGAGTCACCTGAAATCCCTGCCTGTTCAACAAATCTGCCAGTTCTTCCTGGGTTTCTACCTCATAGCGTCCGATCAGTTCCAGAATTTTCGCATGTCGTTCCAGTTTCATGTTACGCCCTGTCTCCTTTTTCTTGGTGTATTTTTCTTCATCCATTCATCTTTTTCCGGAGAACCTCCAGAAAACTGATGTTATTGATCTTCAGCAGTCTTGTTACCTTGGAAGATTTGCGGATTTCCACGGTATCTCCCACATCCAGATGGACGGAAGTATCTCCGTCAAAGACCACCTCTGCTCCTTCTCCCGCACCGGTGTGTCCCGGCGCCGCTTCTACCGTGATTCTTGCATCCTCCGGCAGCACAATGCTCCTGTTATTTAACGTATGGGGAGCAATGTGTGAAATCAAAATCAGCGATGCTTCCGGCGACACAATGGGCCCTCCCACAGAAAGGCTGTACCCCGTAGAGCCGGTGGGCGTGGATAAAATAATCCCGTCTGCACTGCTGGCATTTAAAAATTCCCCATTTACATAAACCCGAAAATCCAGAATCCGAAGCCGTCCCTGGCGGCCGATGACAATGTCGTTTAAGGCAATGTCCTGAAGGATCTGCTTTCCATTGTGAAAAGCTGCTCCCTCTAACATCATCCGTTCTTCCACCACATATTCATCTGCCAGAAGCTTGTCCAGTGCGTCCCGCACACCGGATTCCTCGATTTCCGCAAGGTATCCAAGGGTTCCCATATTGATGCCAAGAAGTGGGATGTTTTTCTCCTGCAGGTCTCTGGAAGCCTGCAGAAGCGTCCCGTCTCCTCCGATCACCAGAACACACTGGGTATCTTCCGGGATCTGGCTGGCATCGGTATACTTGTAGGAAACCATTCCATTTCTTTTGGTATGATCCGGAACCAGACAGCGGGCCCCTTTTTCAGACAGATACTTCTGAATCTGCGTAGTCACCCGAAATCCCGGATCTTTCTGTTCATTTGTGATAATATAAAACGTATTCATGGCATTAATCCAGCGTACTATGCGCCTCTTCTACTGTTTTTGCCGGATCTACCGGAAATGTCTCCTGTACATAGCCTTCCGTCTGTTTCTGAAGGTGAAGCAGGTATTCAATATTTCCTTCCGGCCCCTTGATGGGAGAAAATTCCAGGTTCTTCACTTCATACCAGATGCTTCCGGCGTAAGCGATGACCTTTTCGATGACCTCAAGATGCACGGCTTTATCCCTGACAACGCCCTTTTTCCCAACCTTTTCTCTTCCTGCTTCGAACTGAGGCTTGATTAAGCATACTACCTGCCCGTTTTCGGAAAGAAGCTCCCTTACCGGAAGCAGAACCTTTGTCAGGGAAATAAAAGAAACATCAATGGAAGCAAAATCCGGCCGTTCTGCAATCTGATCTGGCGTCACATACCGGATGTTGGTCTTTTCCATACATACTACTCTGGGGTCCTGGCGCAGCTTCCAGTCCAGCTGGCCATGTCCTACATCCACAGAATACACCTTAACAGCTCCATTTTGAAGCATACAGTCCGTAAATCCTCCGGTGGAAGAACCCACATCCATGCAGACCTTTCCTTCCAGGGTAATGTCAAAATGGCTCATAGCCTTTTCAAGCTTTAATCCGCCCCGGCTTACGTATTTCAGCGTATTTCCCCGAACCACGATCTCGACTTCTTCCGGGAACATGGATCCCGCTTTGTCTTCTTTCTGTCCATCTACATACACATTTCCGGACATGATAATCGCTTTTGCCTTTTCCCTGGAAGATGCCAGGGCACGTTTTACCATCAGTACATCCAAACGTTCTTTCATTTTTCCTGCTGTTTCTCCATTCCCGTAACTTCTGCAATGATCCGTTTGATCACTGTCTCTGCGTCAATGCCCGTTTCCCGCCGCAGCACGTCCACATTTCCATGCTCAATATAATCATCCGGCAGTGCCACATTGACTACCCGGACACTGCTTCCGATATCATTGTAATATTCCAGCACATGATCTCCAAATCCGCCTGTGCGGACATTTTCTTCCATGGTCACTACAAGCCTGTGTTCCTTTGCAATCTGCATCAGCAGTTCTTCGTCAATGGGTTTCACAAACCGGACATTGACAAGGGAACAGCTGTACCCCCGCACCCGCAGTTCATGACGTACCTCTTCTGCAGTCTTCACCATGCTGCCCACAGCCAGAATCGCAATATCCTCTTCATCATAGAGGAGCTCGCTTTTGCCGTATTCAATGGGGGCGCGAAACTCTTTTAACCCGTCATAGGCTTCCCCTCTTGGATAGCGCAGAGCAATGGGGCCGTTGTAATTCACGGCAAACTTCATCATATCCGACAGTTCCCATTTGTTTTTCGGTGCCATGATGCACATGTTTGGAATGCTGGATAAGTAGGACAGGTCAAAAATCCCCTGATGGGTCTCCCCGTCGCTGCCAACCAGTCCTGCCCGGTCAATGGCAAAGACCACGTGGAGATTCTGGATACAGACATCGTGAAGAATCTGATCGTAAGCCCTCTGTAAAAAGGAAGAATATACCGCCACCACCGGCTTTAAGCCTGCCGCTGCCAGCCCTGCTGCAAAGGTAACAGCATGCTCTTCTGCAATGCCCACATCAAAAAACCGGTCCGGGAACATGTTCCGGAATCGTTTTAATCCGGTTCCATCCGGCATGGCCGCCGTGACTGCCACGACTTTCGGGTCCCGGTCTCCGAATTTCCGCATAACGGTAGAAAAAATATCGGTATAATTGGACTTGATCCGTTTGTGGCTTGGAAGACCTGTTTCAATCTCAAAAGGCTCTGCCCCATGAAATCTGGCAGGATGGCGCTCTGCAGGCTCGTAACCATTTCCTTTTTTTGTAGCTACATGCAGCAGCACTGCACCTTCAATCTTCTGAGCCTGCTTCAAGCTTTTCACCAGCTGATCAATGTTGTGTCCGTCCACCGGTCCTAAATAGGTGATTCCCATATTTTCAAAATACATGCCAGGAATCAGAAGCTCCTTGATGCCGCTTTTGGTTTTCCGGATACGCTCCACCATTTTCTCCCCGTACACCGGAATCCGGTTCAGGGTATTGGCTACTCCATTTTTCAGACCGTTATATGCCTCATTGGTTCGAATATTGGCAAGGTACTGACTCATGCCTCCCACATTTTCGGAAATCGACATGTGGTTGTCATTAAGTACAATGATGAAATTGCTCTTCACTGCTGAGGCATTGTTCAGGGCTTCAAAGGCCATGCCCCCGGTCATAGCGCCGTCTCCGATAACCGAAACCACTTTGTAATCCTCTCCCAGAAGCTCCCTGGCCCGGACATATCCAAGACCTGCGGAAATAGAGGTAGAACTGTGTCCAGTATCAAATACATCGCACTTGCTTTCTTTTCTCTTGGGAAATCCGCTCATTCCGCCGTACTTTCGAAGGGTATCAAATCCTTCCCTGCGCCCGGTAAGAAGCTTATGGGTATAAGACTGATGTCCCACATCCCAGATGATCTTATCTCCCGGCAGGTCAAGCGCCAGATGCAGCGCAATGGTCAGCTCCACCACCCCCAGGTTGGACGCCAAATGGCCGCCGTTCTGACTGATCTTCTCAATCAGGAACTCCCGGATTTCCCCACAGAGCAGCTCCAGCTCTTTTTTATTTAATTTTTTGACATCCCCTGGTTCGTTGATCTTTTCCAGGTACATCCGCTCACCTTCTCCTGCTGTATCTTTTCGTGTTTCTCGTTTGTTTTATTTTTCCCGGTTCACCAGGAAAAGAATCAGCTCCCGCAAAAATACGTGGGAAACCGAAAGGCTGTCCAAGGTCTCCACTGCTCTTTTGGAGATCATTTCAACATCTTCTTCTGCTTTTTTCAGTCCCTCTAAGGTCACATAAGTTGCCTTATGGTTCTTTTCATCGCTTAAGATGGGCTTTCCAAGGACTTCCATGGTGCTGGTTACATCCAGGATATCATCCCGGATCTGGAAGGCCAGTCCCACGTCCCGGCCGATCTTTTCCATCGTGCCGATTTCGTCCTCCGAAGCACCGGCAAGAGCCGCTCCCGTCATCAAAGATCCTTCAATCAGCGCACTGGTCTTTAAGCGGTAAATAAAATCTAACCGGTCTCTGTCCGGCCCGCATCCTTCATACTGGACATCCACAGACTGTCCGCCTAACATTCCGTAAGCCCCGGCTTTTCTGCTAAGGATCTGAAGTGCCCTTGCAATTCCTTTGTTTTCTGGCTCCACAAAAAATGCCTGGGCGGCGGTCTCATAGGCAAAATTTAGCAGGGCGTCTCCGGAGAGAATGCCCATGGCTTCCCCGAACACCACATGAGTAGTCTTTTTCCCTCTGCGGTATTCATCGTTGTCAATAGCAGGAAGGTCATCGTGAATCAAAGAATGGGTATGGATCATCTCCATGGCTGCCATAAAAGGCTCTGCTACGCGCCCAGAGCCGCCGAACATCTCGTAAGCACATGCCATGAGAATGGGTCTTAACCGCTTCCCCCCTGCCGTCATACTATAATTCATCGCTTCAAAGAGTGTCTTCTGAAATCCTTCTTCGAAAGGAAGAAAGGAGCGGATCACCTCTTCTGCCTGTTTCGTCCTGACTGCTAATTCTTCTTTAAATTTCATCCGTTTCCCCATTTTCCCCTAAGACCAGCATCTTTTTTTCGACCCGGTCGATCTTTTCATTGCAGCTTTTTAACAGAGCCATGCCTTCCTGATATTTTTCAAATGCCTCTTCCAGTGTGATCTCACGGCTTTCCATTTTTCCGATGATGTCCTCCAAAAGTCCAAAAGACTCTTCCAAAGACAGCCCGGCCAATTTTCGTTTGTCCATCAGGTCCGGCCTTCCTTTCTTTTGTATCCCATTTTAAAAACATCCTGGTCTTCCACATCCTGAACCACCGCATGGATGCTTCCGTCTTTTAGCTGTGCATGAATCGTCATGCCAGGTTTTACCATGGAAACTCCTGCGATTCGCTGGTCATTCTCATCCGACAGCCAGGCATAGCCCTGGTTTAATTTTTCCAGAGGCGACAGGCCTTTCATCTTTTCCACATAAAGCATCATCCGGTGGCGGCTCTCCATAAGATTCCGCTCCATCAGCTGTCTCACAGTCCGTTCCGAAAGGACAAGTTCCTGCCTGGTACTGCTTACCTTTTCTGATAGCAGGCGGCCCATGGCCTCCGCCAGATCTGCCAGGTGCTGACGCTTTTCCCGGATCTGGCTTTCCGGGCTTTTGTGTTCTATTTTCAGCTGATACCCTGCCAGACGCTGACGTTTTTCCCGGATCACTGTCTCCAGAAGCCGGTTTAACTGATGGGCACAGCTATCCAGCTGTCCAAGAAGAAGCCGTACATCCGCCACGGCCAGTTCTGCCGCTGCCGAAGGTGTGGGGGCCCGCAGGTCTGCCACAAAGTCTGCAATGGTAAAATCGGTCTCATGGCCTACCGCTGAAATCACCGGTGTCTGGCAGGCAAAAATCGCCCTGGCCACTTCTTCCTCGTTAAACGCCCAAAGATCTTCGATGGAGCCTCCGCCCCTTCCTACAATCAGAACATCCACGCCATAAGCATCCAAGGTCTGAATTCCTTTTACAATGCTTGCTGCTGCCCCTTCTCCCTGCACCAGGGCCGGATAGAGCACCAGCTGGATAAAAGGATTTCTCCGCCTTGCAATGCTGCAGATATCCCGGATAGCCGCACCGGTGGACGCTGTCACAATGCCAAGCTTCTTAACATAAAAGGGAATGGGCCGCTTATACTCCTGTGCAAACATACCCATTTCCTCCAGCTCCTCCTTCAGAGCCTGAAACTTTTCATATAAAAGCCCTTCCCCATCCAGCTGGATTTTGCTGGCATACATCTGGTAGCGTCCGTCCCGCTCATACACACTGACCGTGCCGGTGACAAGGACCTGCTGGCCGTCTCTCATGCGGAAAGCCAGCCCTTTTCTGGCGCCTGCAAACATCACACAGGGAATGGTTCCCGCATCGTCCTTCATAGAAAAATAAATGTGTCCGGAAGGATGATATTTGCAGTTGGAAATCTCTCCCTTGATGCAGATGTTTCGCAGAAGGAAATCCTGGTCAAACATGTTCTTGATATAGGCATTGATCTGTCCCACCGAATATACATTCTTCATGGAATGCTCCTTTTTCGCGGCAGTTCTTATGCGATCTTTCCAAGAACGCCGTTGATAAATCCTGCAGTATCCTCTCCGCCGTACTGTTTTCCAAGCTCTACTGCCTCATTGATGGCCACACCGGTAGGAATCTCCTCATCGTATTTCAGCTCATAAACGGCCAGGCGCAGAATGCTCACGTCCACACGGCCCATTCTGGAAACCTTCCAGCCCTTGGATGCGCTCTCCAGCATTTCGTCAATTTCCGGCCGTTTTTCCAGGATTTTTTCGTATTTGGTACGGATATAAGTCAGATCCTGATCCTTCGCTTCGCCAAGCTTGTCAAAATAAAGCCCGATCTGCTCCGGAATCTCTTCTGCCTCATGAAACTCTGCCAGATACAGCAGTTTAAAGATGTGTTCTCTCAGTTCTCTTCTTGTCATCGGTTCGTTTTATCCTTTCTGCTTTCCTCTTGCTGCCTGCGCTGTATAAGCATAAAGGGGTTGCCGCAGATGCAGGCAGCCCCTTTCTCTTTCGCAGATGTCTATTTCTGTTTTTCCATGAACACGCTGGCGATCCGGATATTCACATCGGAAACCGTCAGCCCTGTCATATTCTCAATGGCACTCTTGACACGCTCCTGTACTTTTTCGCTGGTCTTCGGTACGCTGTATCCATAATCAATGTTCAGCGTCAGGTCTACCTTTACCACGCCGTTTTCCACAGATACTTTCACGCCCTTGGACAGATTCTTCATCCCCAGCTTGCTCACCAGTTCATTGGTGATGTTGCCGGCCATGCTGGCCACGCCTTCCACTTCTGTGGCTGCCAGTCCTGCAATAATCGCAACCACTTCATCTGCGATCTGCACCTGGCCGAATCCTTCTTCTCCGGGGATCATATATCCATTCTGGTTTTCTTCTTTTCCCATGGTATACCTCCTGGTATCTTATCAATGCTTTTGACTGTCTGCATTTATTATAGCAAAAAAATACAGTTTTGCAAACACCTTTTTCCTTATGCGCGTCCGAATTCTGCCAATTTCAGTCCTTTGTTCCGATCCAGGGTCATACCAATGCTCCAGGAGTTTACCCACAGAAGCAGTGGGCGGCCTTTCAGGTCACAAATCTTCTTCATATCGGAGGTTCCTACCAGCTTATCCATGTCGATTTCTTCATTTTCAATCCAGCGGATGTACTCATAAGGAAGCTGGTCCATGCGGATTTCCACGTTGTATTCATTTTCCAGACGATATTTCAGCACATCAAACTGCAGAACACCCACCACGCCCACAATAATCTCTTCCATACCAGTGTGGAACTCCTGGAAAATCTGGATGGCACCTTCCTGGGCAATCTGGGTGATTCCCTTGACAAACTGTTTCCGCTTCATGGTATCCACCTGACGCACTCTTGCAAAATGCTCCGGTGCGAAAGTGGGGATTCCTTCATAGGCAAATTTCTTTCCAGGCATACAGATGGTGTCTCCAATGGAAAAGACACCCGGATCAAACACGCCGATAATATCTCCTGCATAGGCCTTGTCCACGATGTGGCGTTCCTGTGCCATCATCTGCTGAGGCTGGGAAAGACGCATTTTCTTGTCTCCCTGTACATGGTACACTTCCATGCCGGCATCGAATTCTCCGGAGCAGATCCGCATAAAGGCGATGCGGTCTCTGTGAGCCTTGTTCATATTTGCCTGGATTTTAAATACAAACGCAGAGAATTCTTCCTTCATGGGATCCACAATACCGCAGTCTGCTTTTCTTGCAAGGGGAGATGTGGTCATCTGAAGGAAATGCTTCAGGAAAATTTCCACGCCAAAGTTGGTCAGGGCAGATCCAAAGAATACCGGTGAAAGCTCTCCTTTGCTTACCAGCTCCTGGTCAAACTCTGCGCTGGCACCATCCAGCAATTCAATTTCGTCTAACAGCTGGGATTTCTGGTATTCTCCTATAACTTCATCAAATTCTGGAGAATCCAGGGGGATTTCCCGCATTTCACCTTCTTTTGTACCTTTTTCTGTGTCGGAAAAGACAGTAATCTTTTTACTGCCCCGCTCATACACGCCCTTAAAGTTCTTTCCGGAACCGATGGGCCAGTTGATGGGACAGGTGGCAATGCCAAGTTCTTTTTCAATATCATCCAGAAGTTCAAAAGTATCGTTGGCATCCCGATCCATTTTATTGATAAAGGTAAAAATTGGGATGTGCCGCATCACACAGACTTTAAACAATTTTCTAGTCTGGGCCTCCACACCTTTGGAGGCATCAATAACCATAACTGCAGAGTCTGCCGCCATCAGAGTACGGTACGTATCCTCTGAGAAATCCTGATGTCCTGGTGTATCCAGAATATTAATACAGTATCCATCATAATTAAACTGCAGTACAGAAGAAGTTACAGAAATACCTCTCTCCTTCTCGATCTCCATCCAGTCGGAAACTGCATGTCTTGCGGTTGCTTTTCCTTTTACGGACCCTGCCATGTTGATGGCTCCTCCGTACAGCAGGAATTTTTCTGTCAAAGTCGTCTTACCTGCATCCGGGTGGGAAATAATTGCAAAAGTCCGCCGTTTTCTTATTTCATCGGTAATGTCTGCCACGATGATTCCTCCAAATCTATTTCTTCTATTTTATAAGTACACTCAGTAACTTCTTAAAACACCTTTGGCTATTCTATCAAGTTTGGTTTTCTATGTCAATACGAAAGATAAAAGATAGGAGAGGGCACCAAACCGCCTCTCTCCTAATCTCAAAATTTCTTTTTCAGTTTTTGGAAGCGCCGGAGAAATCCGGGGTTCCCATCAGATTGTATGGGGTAATCTGGTATACATAGTAATTCAGCCAGTTGGTGTACAGGGTATTTGCATGGGCTCTCCACAGAAGGCTGGGTTTTTTACCAGGATCGTCGTCTGGATAATAGCGCTTGGGAAGGGCAATTTCCAGGCCTTTTCCTTTGTCCCGCTTGTATTCGCCATCCAGCGTTATCCGGTCATACTCCGGATGTCCCATGACAAAAATCCGGCTTCCGTTGTGGTTCATACATAAAAACACTCCGGCTTCCTCAGATTCTGCTAACACCACCAGATCCTTGCAGGCGTGAATGTCGGCAGCTGACACTTCCGTGTGTCTGGAATGGGGTGCCAAAAAACAGTCATCAAAACCTCGCACCAGGGGCACTTTCCGGTTGGCCACATCATGCCAGAAAAGTCCGAACATTTTTTCCGGAAGCATCCGTTTTTTCAGTCCGTAATGATGATACAGGCCTGCCTGGGCACCCCAGCAAAGATGCAGGGTGGATGTGGCGTGCGTCGTACTCCAGTCCATAATCTGGGTCAGTTCTTCCCAGTAATCCACTTCTTCAAACTCCATCTGCTCCACCGGCGCTCCTGTGATGATGAGTCCGTCAAACTGTCTGTCTTTCACTTCATCCCAGGTCTGATAAAATTTGTTTAAATGGCTGGTGGACGTATTGCGGAATTCATGTCCTCTCACATGCAGAAATGTCACATCCACCTGCAGGGGTGTGTTGGAAAGAGAACGCAACAGCTGAAGCTCGGTGTCCTCCTTTAACGGCATCAGATTCAAAATCGCAATCTGCAGCGGACGAATGTCCTGATGGACGGCACGATTTTCGTCCATCACGAATATATTTTCACGTTCCAGAATCTCTTTTGCGGGAAGTTCTCCCTGTACTTTTACTGGCATATGGTTTCACCTCTGTTCAATTTGATTTAAGCATTCTTTTCCATTCATCCTAGCATATTTTTGATGCACGGAAAAGTACCAATTTCAGACACATCTGTCCGTCTGGTACGGAATCACATCAGAGGTGCCATCAAGCGCAGAGTCCTTCCCTCCAGGCGGTCCAAAAATTTCTGCTTCCGGTAATCTTCTTTTGTAACGGCAATGCATTTTTTTAAAGTCTCCTGGAAATCTGCTTCCACCTTGTCCACCTCTGGATTTTTGTACAGCATCACAGCACACTCAAAATGCAGGTACAGGCTACGGTAATCCAGGTTGATGGTACCCACCACTGCCTTTTCATCATCAGAGGCAAAGCTCTTGGCATGGACAAAGCCCGGCTCAAATTCATAAATTTCCACACCGCTTTCCAGCAGTTCATTGTAATAGGTCTTTGCAAGAACAAAAGCATATTTTTTATCTGGAATGTGGGGCATAATGATTTTTACATCCACCCCCCGCTTTGCCGCATATTTTAAACTCATCAGCATTTCATTGTCCAGAATCAGGTAAGGCGTCATGATATGTACATACCTGGATGCCGTATTTAAAATATCCATGTACATGCTCTCGCCTACATTTTCTCCATCCAGAGGGCTGTCTCCGTAAGGAAGTACATACCCTTTGGCATTCTCCACCTTTTTAATGGGCACATTCAGATATTTTTCATAGTCGTCATGGACGCTGAATCGCTCTGTATTCCACATTTCCAGAAACATCATGGTAAAGCTTTTCACTGCCTCGCCCTGGACCATAATGCCTGTATCCTTCCAGTAGCCAAACCGTTCTTTCTTATTAATATACTCATCTGCCAGATTGATGCCTCCGGTAAATGCGGTCTGTCCGTCAATCACCACAATCTTTCGGTGATCCCGGTTGTTCTGCCTGGTGGACAGCGCTGGAACAATGGGCGCAAAAATACGGCACTGAATGCCGAAAGACTCAAGTTCTCTTGGATAATGATAAGGAAGACGGGTCAGTGTGTTCATACCGTCATACAGGAAGCGCACTTCCACGCCCTCTTTCACCTTGACTTTTAAAATCTCCAGAATAGAATCCCACATGTATCCTTTTTCTACAATGAAATATTCCATAAAAATGAATTTTTCTGCTTTTAACAGCTGTTTCTTCATCTCTTCAAATTTGGACTGCCCGTCCGGGAAATACAATGCGGATGAATTTTCATACACCGGATAACCGCCGCTGTGGGCCATATACTGGGACAGCCGTTCCATCTGAGGATTTTCCTTGGCCAGGTGCTCCCTGACACCTGGATCCTGTTTGCAAAATTCCCGCATTTCTTTGTGAAGCTCCACAAGTCTTGCGTTGGTTCTTCGGTTGGCCGGCTGGCTCTCCACAAACAAATACAGTGCTGCTCCAAACACCGGCAAAGCCAGAATCATAACAATCCAGGAAATCTTATACGCCGGATTCTCCGGTTTGTTAATAAGGTAGATAACCAGTATTACACCCAATGCCGTCATGGTCACTGCAAATGCATACCAGGCTTCTGCCAGCCGCATCACCCCGAAAATCATAATCAGGATCTGAATCAATAAAAGCAGAAATACGACAATGGTACGGCCATACAGCACCGAAAACACACCCTGTTTTCCTTTTTCCAGGGTCTGGCTGTTTTCAATTTTTTTGATAATCTCTTGTTCTTCCAGTTTTTCTTTAAAGTTTTTCTCCATCTTCAACCTCTAGCATATTTAAGAAATCCTGCTCGGAAAGAACAGGGATCCCCAGCTCTCTTGCTTTCTTATTTTTCGAAGAACCGGAGGTGGTATCGTTGTTGATCAGATAGGTGGTCTTTGCAGACACACTTCCGGTCACCTTTCCTCCCCGTTCCTCAATAAAAGCTTTCAGTTCATTGCGGTTTGCAAACTGTTCTACGGTTCCGGTGATAACAAATACCTTTCCTTTCAGAATGCTGCCCTCGTCAGTCTTTTCCGGTGCTGCCTCCAGCACAACTTCCTTTAACAGGTCATTCAGTTCTTTTTTCTTCTGCTCCTTCTGAAAATACTCCACCATAGCCTGTCCAATGACAGCACCAATGCCGTCTACCGCCGATAATTCCTCTGCACTGCTCGTCCGAATCTTTTCCAGATCATAGTGAAATGCCCGGCAGATCACTTTTGCATTTGCCACCCCGATGTTTGGAATGCCAAGGCTGTAAATGAGTCTGGGAAGGGTGGTGTTTCTGGCCTTTTCAATGCTGGCAAGAAGGTTTTCACAGGATTTTTCTCCAAATCCTTCCATGGAAGCAATGGCTTCTTTATGGCCTGCCAGCTGAAAAATATCTGCCGGTTCATGAATCAGTCCCATGCCGATGAGTTTTTCCAAAGTGGCTTCACTTAATCCGTCAATGTTCATGGCGTCCCGACTGACGAACAGGGTGAACGATTTGATCTTCTTTGCCTGACATTCCGGATTGGTACATACCAAGGTTTCTGCATCGTTTGCCGCCTGAACGGCTGTTGCCCCGCCGCACACCGGGCAAATTTGGGGAATCTCCAGATTGGAGCTGCGGGTTAAGTTTTCCTCAATCTGTGGAATGATCATATTGGCCTTGTACACCAAAATCTTATCTCCAATGCCAAGCTCTAACCCCTTTAAAATGCTTAAGTTGTGAACACTGGCACGGCTTACCGTGGTTCCTTCCAGCTCCACCGGTTCAAAGACTGCCACCGGATTGATCAGGCCTGTCCTGGAAGGACTCCACTCGATTTCCAGAAGGGTGGTCTCCCGGATTTCATCCGCCCATTTAAAGGCGTAGGAATCTCTTGGAAATTTGGCTGTCCGTCCCAAAGACTGGCCATAGGCAATGTCTTCGTAAGTGAGAACCAGGCCATCCGAGGGAATGGAAAAATGCTGAATTTTCTCCGCAAAATAATCTACTACAGAATCCATCGTCTCTGCAGTGGCTTCCACATGCTCCACCACATCAAAGCCTTGATCTGCCAGCCACAAAAACTGCTTCATTCTGGAATTTTCAAAGTCGATACCCTCTGCACGCACCAGGGCAAAGGCAAAAAACTGTACCTTTCTTCTGGCTGTGATTTCGTTGTTCAGCTGGCGCACGGAACCGCTGCAAAGGTTCCGTGGATTTTTGTATTTCGCATCCACATCTTCAATCTCTTCATTGATCTTTTCAAAATCTTCATAGGAAATCACCGCTTCCCCGCGCAGCACCAGCTCTCCCGTATAGGGAATGGACAGGGGAATGTTCTGAAACACTCTGGCATTGTTGGTAATGACCTCTCCCACTTCCCCGTTTCCTCTTGTTACTGCTTTGGCGAGCTGGCCGTTTCGGTAGGTCAGTACCACAGTCAGGCCGTCTAACTTCCAGGATACCAGTACTTTCTGGCTGCCTGCAAAGGTTTTCAAATCTTCCCTGTTTTTTGTTTTGTCCAGGGAAAGCATGGGCGCCTCATGGCGTTCCTTTGGCAGTTCATCCACCGATTCATAGCCCACCCTGGTGGTAGGGCTTCCTGTCAGAACAATTCCTGTCTCTTTTTCCAGGGATTCCAGTTCATCATAAAGCTTATCGTACTCATAGTTGCTCATGATCTCCCGGTCTTCCTGATAATATGCCTTTCCCGCTTCTGTCAGAATGCCGGAAATCTCTTTCATACGCTGGATCTTGTCAGCCATTGTTCTTCCCTTTTCCTTTCCCTGTTTTTGGTGCGCTGTAAGAACCTTTCAGCAGGTCGTAAAGCTGTTCCTGTTCTGCTTTCGTCACTTCCCGGTACTCCCCGGATTTTAAGGTTCCAAGTTCAATGTTCATCACCCGCAGACGGACTAGGCGCATCACATTCCATCCAAGATACTCACACATCCGGCGGATCTGTCGGTTCAGTCCCTGTGTCAAAATAATCCGGAAAGAGTATTTTCCCGTCTTTTTTACTTTACAGGGTCTGGTCTTCTGCTCTTTTACCGGAATGCCGCCTGCTGCCATGGCATCCAGAAATTCCTTTGTCACCGGCTTGTCCACCGTCACTTCATATTCCTTTTCGTGATAATTTCCGGCCCGCATGATCTTATTTAAAATCTCTCCGTCATTGGTCATCAAAAGCAGGCCTTCTGAATCCTTGTCCAGTCTTCCTATGTAAAATACACGCTTGGGATAGTTCAGCACCTGATCCACCGTCACGTCATCCCACCTGCGGTCCGTGGTGCACACCACTCCTACTGGTTTGTAAAAAGCCAAAAGCACCAGTCCGGTTTCTTTTTCTGCCTTTTTTCCCTGTACTCTTACATCCTGGCCTGGTAAAACTTTCATCCCCTGTACAGCCTTCTGGCCGTCTACCAGTACGTCTCCTGCCTCAATGAGGCGGTCCGCCTCCCTTCTGGAACACACGCCCGCCTCACTGAGATATTTATTTAATCGGACCGGAACTGCCTGGTCCCGGTCTGCAAATTCTTGCTGCATTCTGGTTTTCTGGTGTCTGTCTGCCACGTTTTCTGCTCCTTTCCTCCATTATCAACCAGTATACACATTTTTTCCCAATTAGTAAAGTCTCACTCTCACAGATACGTGCGCAGAATCCGGATGTTTTCTTCCTGAAAATCCATAAATTCTTCTGCAATCTCCTCTGTTTCCCGGTCCTGCTTTTTCTGCTCCCGTACCAGATCCATCATGGCATCCAGGCGTTTCTGCTCATCCCGGAGCAGAATTTCTGCCACATGTTCCGTACTGATGTTCCACACCGTATCTGTCTGAATGGCTGCCCAGCATCTGGATCGTTCCAAAAGCCCCTGCGGTTTTGGCTTTTCTCCTTCTTTTTTCAGCGTCCCCTCCGCTTTCTCCTGAAGCCTGGCATACTTGGCAGACTGCCGGTTTAAATCCAGCGCCAGTTCATCACTGTACACCTTTCCAAGAAGCGCGTGAATCTCCATCTGCGCTGCCCTGCTGTTTTTGGAAATTTCCTCCAGAATCCTCTTTTCCGCCTGTAAAAGCACTGTCGCATCCTCCCTTCCTGTTTATTTACAGGATATGGAGAAACTTTCTTTTTATACACAAAAAGCACTGCCCACGCAGTGCCTTTTGGTTTCATTTTTTACTGTGCTTCTGTAGAAGCTTCCTGATCCAGCGCCGTCAGGTCTTCTGTAAGGAATTCGCTGCTGACATAGCCTGTGCCGTCGCCGTAGCGGATCTCTGACCAGCCATTGTCCAGCTCCTGGATTCTGGTAACGGTAGCTCCCTTAGAAAGGGTGCCAATGATATCTGCAGTGGTGGTAGAATCTGCGCGTACATTGACTTCATCATCCGTACACATCACTACTTTGTTTGCCTCCACGCCGGATGTACTGGCTTCTGGAAGGTCAACCTCTGTCTGAGGAGTGCCCAGTTCAGAAAGGACGCTCTTCAGATTCTCATCGGAATCTCTGGCTGCCTCGTACTGCTGTTTCACATCTGTAATCAGGGCCTTCACGTCATCCTGGCTCTTGATCTCATCGATCTTCGCCTGTTCATCGGAAGACGGATCGGTGGCATACAAAGTGCCTTCGTCATTTGTCTTCAAATACAGACAGCTTAAGCTGGGTGCTAAAGTATCCACGCCTGTCAATTTCGCATCATAATATACAAATACGACATAAGACTTGTCTGCAGGGCCGCTCTTGGAATACACTTTGATGTTGTTGTAGCTCTCAATGGGAGAACCATTCTGAATCGTCTGCGCTGTCTCGTCACTGACTTCATCCACCAGTGTCCGGAAGCTGTCCAGGTCTTTGTCTGCGATTGCTGTATAATAGTTGGTAACAAAAGTAAGAATGTCTGCATTATTCTCCACCAGCGCTTCTGTCTGTGCGGTGCTCTCTGCAGTGGTTTCACTCTGCGCAGCCTGGCTGCTGCCTTCTGTGGCACTTTCTGTTCCTTTTGTCTCTGTAAGATTGATGGGTTCCTTTTGACTGCCTCCAGTATTTCCTCCAATCAGGCGTACAACAAAAATAGCAATTCCTAAAACAAGGATGATCGCCAGACCGAGTAAGATATATCTAAGATTATCTGAAAGCCATTCTCGAAAATTGTCCACTCTTATCCTCCGTTTCCAGGTGCTGACTCGAATCTGACGTGTATTTACAAAGAAACGCATCTGGAGGGATTCGAACCCCCGACACATGGTACCGGAAACCATTGCTCTATCCCCTGAGCTACAGATGCGTATTGTAACATGACCGCCTGAATATGCGAATCATCTACCCTATGAAGTTCTTTTCTGCCCGGCCGTTCATGGGCAATGCTTTGAAACGACTGCTGCGTCTTCAGCGTTTCCGCTATACCGCAATGTCCTTTCGGGTGACTCCTTTGATAATATACCACGCACCCTTTCCAATGTCAATCTTTTTTTTCGAAAGTGTTTTCCCTCCCCAGCCCAGATATTACGTTCACCAAATATCTGTGAACGTAATATCCTTCGCAGCTCTCATAAAAATTTTGCTTTGCAAAAAGAGCGCTTTTCACACCTAAATCGCTTTCCTGGGCAGCTAAACAGCGCATATTTTGCTGCTGAGTGTGTACAGTATCGGCTAAAAGGGCAGGCTGGAAGTTCTGCTGTTTTTACAAGGTCAGCAAGTGGCTTTTCCGGTGATAATGATAAACATTTTCAGAAAGAATTTCCTCTGACGGAACCTGCTCCGCATTGATGCTGCGCACCATGGCTGCCAGCTCCTCCTTTTCCGCCGTAATGCTGTCCGGTACCAGCATACATTCATGAATGCTGCTTGGCAGCACGTAATAGTCGCTGCCAATTTCCTCTCCTGCTGTTTTTAACACCTGGTCATATAAAATCACTGCCGCCCCAAGAGTCTTTTCCTTGTTGGAAAGAATGTACATCGGAAAAGACAGCTCTCTTTTGGGGATTCCAAACTGGTAACCGAAGCTTTGAAACAGCTCTCCGATGGACTGCATTTCCCATGAAAGAAGTTTTAAGGTATTTTCCTTTGCATTTTCCAGAAGCTCTTTTTCTGAAATCTCCCACATTTCCACATGTTCCCGGCTGATCTGGATGCTTCCTTTGCCAAAAATCTTGTGATCTACCAGATAGTAGCATACTGCTGCCAGATCCAGATATCGGAAATGTGGGGTTCTTTTTAACATTTCACGGTTTCGGTCATAATTGATAAGTTTGCAGGCCACTTTTCCTGCGATCTGGGAAAAATCCCGGTAAAACTCCGGCTCGGGATCTGCTGTGATCTGGTTCTGCCGGTAAGCTTTTAACACATCGGAAATAACCTCCGGCATAGTCGTTCCCAATTCATAAGCCTCATAAAAAGAATTCAGATAAATGGTGGGGGAAATGCTTCTGCCCTCCTCCAGAATGAGAAGGCCGTCTTTTGCTACCGAATTATTTTTCAGAATGTGGTGGAGTTCCACCCGTGCACTGTCTCCTAAGATTTCCTGGACTTTTTTTCGGACGTAAGAAAGAAACTCTTCGTAGTTCACTTCGCAATCCTCTCTTTTTCAGTTTTATGTCTTTATAATTGGAAAAATGGATGTGAACACATCGGGAATTTAGAAAAGTTCTGTGATCCTTACTATAACATGTCCTCTGTTTCTTTGCAAGAAAAAGCCGCCGCATAAAGCGGCAGCTTTCGACATCTTGAAGTTCTTTATGACCAGGTCAGGCTGTAAGCGCCGCTGGTATTTGCATCGTTTCCGTAACGATAAATCCGGAAATAAACCATGCCTGTGATCTTCTTGCCGGTAGGTCTGCCATACTGATCCAGGAACTGGAATACACGACTTAAGGTCTCACCGGACTTACACACATACACTTTATTGACATTGTGCTTGGGAATCTGCAGCTGGAGAGCTACGCTTCCCCCGTTAGTCAGACTCCTTAAGGAGAATTTGAAAGAGCTGCAGTTTACCACACGGGCTTTATACCAGTCACTCTTTGCTCCGCTCTCTCCTGCCAAAAGGATCCCGCTTCTGGTTTTGCCCTGCTGCAGTACCTTGGCAGCAGATTTTTTGCTGCCGCTTTTTTCCGTCACAGCACCGAATGCGTAGCGGATCTTATACCCTACCGTGCCTTTGGTAACCACGTAATAGGTACCTTTTTTAACTCCATAGTAAGCAATGTACTTGTTGGAACTGTTCATCACCCGGTAGTATCTCTCCAGGGGCTTCTTCCTGCTGTTTAACAGGCCGATCTTCATGTCAGCTGTTTTTCCGGACGAAGTCACGCCATAGGCCTGTACGCCGATGTAGCCGCTCTGGCGTACTGTAATCTTATGATAATACGTTCCTGATTTTTTGTTCCGGTAGATCTTATTCGGCTGGATTGTGAAGGTATTGGATGCCGCACTGGCACTTACCCCGGAAAACAATCCAATCAGCATCGCCGCTGTCAGAAGAACCAGAAGTTTCCGTAAAAACCCTTTTTTCTTTTCCATACACCCTTCTCCTTTCTTTTTGCAAAAAGGCAGGCCATGCGGCCTGCCCCAGGTTGCTTATACACGTGACAGGTATTCGCCTGTTCTGGTATCAATTTTGATCTTATCACCGATCTCTACGAACAGAGGTACGTTTACTACTGCGCCGGTCTCAACAGTAGCTGGTTTGCTGGCACCCTGAGCGGTATCGCCCTTGAAGCCCGGTTCGGTCTCAGTAATCTCCAGCTCTACAAACAGAGGAGGCTCTACTGCGAATACGTTTCCGTTTACGGAACAGATCTTCACCATCTCGTTCTCTTTTACAAATTTCAGTGCATCACCGATTGTGTCGCTGTTCAGTGCGATCTGATCGAATGTCTCTACATTCATAAAGTTGTACAGATCACCATCGCTGTACAGATACTGCATATCTACGCGGTCAATCCGGGCTGCCGGGAATTTTTCTGTAGGACGGAACGTTTTTTCTACAACGCCGCCGTTGATTACATTTTTTAATTTTGTACGAACAAATGCGGCACCTTTTCCAGGTTTTACATGCTGGAACTCCAGGATCTGATAAATATTTCCTTCAATCTCAAGTGTAATGCCGTTTCTAAAATCGCCTGCTGATATCATCGATATTCCTCCTTAAATTTGCCTACACAGGAATCAGCACTTCCCATATTTATTTCATTTTATAATAAATCCCCTCATTTTTCAACTACTTTTTACTCTTTTCCCTGTTTTTCCTGTAACATGCCAGGACGATCTTCTCCAGATACCGTTTCAGTACAATCTGGATTTCTTCTTTTGGATGAATAGGCTTTACCAGTATGGTATGCATTCCGGCCCTTTTTGCCCCCCAGATATCTGTAAAAAGCTGATCACCCACAAACATTGCATTTTCTTTGGTACACCCCAGCATTTCCATGCCCTTTTCATAATTTTTCGGGGAAGGCTTGTGGGCATTCTCCACAAATTCGGCCCCTACCTCATCCGCAAAAGGTTTTACTCTTGGCAGCTGGTTGTTAGAAATTAAGCAGTACCGGATTCCGATTTTCCGAAGCCTCTCAAAAAAGCGCAGCGCATGGGCATCCGCCGGTGCTCCGTGTGGAACCAGGGTATTGTCAATGTCAAAGAGCACGCCGCGCAGGCCCTGCTCATAGAGTTTCTGAAAATCAATGGACTCTATGGAATCCAGATATTCATCCGGATAAAAACATTCAAACATGTTCGAACCGCCTTTCTTTTTTATCCCCGAAATTGAAATGCCTCCTGAAGCATTTCCAGATTTTCTTCGGAATGTTCTACTTCTCTGGAATAGATTCTTGCTGTGTCAATCCGGTCTTCCATGGTAAAAGTTTCTCCTTTTTCCAGGAAACGGATCAGATCCATGTCCCGCACCATGAGCACGCTGGCAGCCCCATAGCACATATGGCTCATAAAATTGTAATCATACACCGTCTGCATGGTGTACCGGAAGAGGAAATACGCCAGCAGCTTTTCGTATTCCCACTCTCTGCCAGTCATACATTTCTGAAATTTTTTCAGAGATTCCTGGTAAAAACCGCTGTGTTCCTCTCTTCCAAAGGCTGTTTCCACCTTCTGAAACATTCCTTCCCATTCTTCATCCAGAATTTCCAGATCCTTATACATAGCAAGGCGCTCTTCCAGATTCCCAATCAGACGCTCGGTATCCGCTTTTGGAAGCGGTTTGTTTTCCTTTAACAGAGTTTTCCAGGAAAGAACGGTCTTTTCTATCTGGTCATCCTGTTCTTCCCGGATGGACTCCTGAATTTCCTGTCCAAACTCTAAAATCGCAGACAGACGCTCTTCTAAGGAACAGACGCCCTCCCTGCACAGCCGGACAGCAAAATCTCTGGCCTTCTCCAAAGGCTCATACCAGACAGGATCACAATCCGGATCTTCCGGGAAATCCGGAATTTCCATTTCTTCCCAGGAAAAGGGCGTCTTCTCTTCAAACATCAGCCTGCCCACTTCTTCGCAGGAAAGCGCCATGCTCTTTTCTCTTACGTTTCCATATTCTGTCGCAAACCTGGGATACTCGGTACAGACTTCACTTAAAGCTTCTTCTCCCAGTTCAATGCAGATATCGCACAGGTTTTCTTTATTCAAGAAAGGACAGCGGCCATTATTTCCAAGGGCAAAACTTACCACATCCTCTTCTTCCTCCTGCATATGGCTTTTTAACCGTTCTCCAAAGGCACCTGGGATACTTCTGTAATAGGCAAGGGTATCCTCATCAATATCAATTTCCCAGCCAATGCAGCAGCTGTGTTTACACTTTCCGGCAATGCAGGAAAATTTCCGATAATAATCCGGTACTCGTAATATCATTTCCTTTTCTGCTCACTTTCTTTCTCGCAAACGCCAAAAGACCTCCGGTTTTTGCCGGAGGCCTGCATTTCCTTTAATCTTCAAAAGTTTCTTTCAGCTTATCCATAAATCCTTTTTTCTTCGGTTTTTCTTTTGGGGCATTGGAAAGATCCTGGTTTAAGGAATTTCCGCTGGCCGCATCAAATTTACGCAGGGCTTCTTTTGCCTCATCATTCAGTTTGGCCGGTACCTGTACCACCAAGGTTACATAGTGGTCACCGCGCAAGGCTTTGTTGCGCAAAGAAGGAACTCCCTTTCCTTTCAGGCGTACCTTGGTATCGGTCTGAGTACCCGGCTTCACATCGTAGAGCACGTCTCCGTCTACTGTGCTGATCCGCACCTGGCCGCCTAAGGCTGCCTGTGCAAAAGAAATCGGTGCTGTGGAAAAGATATTCATATCCTGGCGCTGGAAAATAGGATGTCTTGCCACACGTACTTCCACCAGCAGATCCCCTCTGGGACCTCCATTGATGCCCGGTTCTCCTTTTTCCCGAATCCGGATGCTCTGTCCGTCATCAATTCCTGCCGGGATCGTCACTGCGATCTTCTTTCTGGAGCTGGTATAACCAGTTCCGTGGCAGGCGGTACACTTATCTTTGATCACCTTTCCGGTTCCGTTACAGTCCGGACAGGTCTGCACATTCCGCACCATGCCAAACAGTGACTGCTGGGTAAAGACTACCTGGCCTTTGCCGCCGCACTTCTGGCAGGTTTCCGGATTGGTGCCAGGCTTTGCGCCGGTGCCGTGGCAGGTGGTACATTCATCTTTCAGGTTCAGCTCCAGCTGTTTTTCACACCCAAAAACTGCTTCCTCAAAGGTAATGTTCACTGCAGCACGAAGATTGGCTCCTTTCATCGGACCATTGTTTGCTCTTCTGGTACGGCCGCCTCCAAAAAGGTCACCAAAAATATCACCAAAAATGTCACCCATGTCAGCGCCGTTGAAGTCAAAACCGCCGGCTCCTCCGCCGCCCTGTTCAAAAGCAGCATGACCAAACTGATCGTACTGTCTCCTTTTCTCCGGGTCGCTTAACACGGCATATGCTTCAGAAGCTTCTTTGAACTTCATTTCTGCATCTTTATCCCCCGGATTCATGTCCGGATGATATTTTTTTGCAAGCTGTCTGTATGCTTTTTTAATCGCTGCCTCATCAGCGCCCCTGTCAACGCCGAGGACTTCGTAATAATCACGTTTGCTCTCTGCCATTTTTCCTGTTCACCTTTTCTGTTTCTTACTATGAAAGTCCTGGACGGCAGCCATGAAAGAGCCATGCTTGCATGGGCGAATTCATGGATATCGGACAGGCTAGACCGTATGAGTAAGCAGGGCGACAGCCCGAATTACGAATGCGGCGGCAGCTGCGGGAGCGCCAAAGGTGCGTAACAGCTGACTTTCATGTATGGTTGTGCCGCCATCAGGCGGCATGTTCGTTTTACGGGCAAAAGCCGCAGGCCGCTGGGGCTCATGTCCCCAGAGCCTGCAGCCCTGCCAGCCTTTGAACTATACTATATTACACCTCTTTGTAGTCTCCGTCAACTACATCATCGGAATTGTCTGCTCCTGCACCTGCACCTGCAGCGCCGCCCATGTCCGGGCCTGCTCCCTGAGCGCCTGCACCTGCCTGAGCCTGTTCATAAACCTTTGCGAACAGTTTCTGAGCGCTTTCCATCAGTTTTTCTTTTGCAGCTTTGATCTCAGCTGTCTGAGCTTCTGTCATGTCTTCCGGATTGGTCTTTGCAATCAGGTCTTTCAGTGCTGCCAGGTCTGCTTCTACAGCAGTCTTGTCATTTGCATCCAGCTTGTCGCCAACTTCTTCGATTGCCTTCTCTGTCTGGAATACCATAGAATCTGCTTCATTTCTGGTATCAATGGCTTCCTTGCGCTTCTTATCCTGTGCTTCGAACTCAGCTGCTTCTTTCACAGCTTTGTCGATTTCGGATTCACTCATGTTGGAGCCGGAAGTAATGGTAATATGCTGCTCTTTTCCTGTTCCCAGGTCTTTTGCAGATACATTTACAATACCGTTGGCATCAATATCAAATGTAACCTCAATCTGCGGAACACCTCTTCTTGCAGGCGGGATACCATCCAGACGGAACTGTCCGAGGGTCTTGTTGTCACGTGCGAACTGACGCTCACCCTGTACAACATGGATATCTACAGCTGTCTGGTTATCAGCTGCGGTGGAGAAAATCTGGCTCTTCTTTGTCGGGATTGTGGTGTTACGCTCGATCAGTCTGGTAGCAACACCACCCATAGTCTCGATGGACAGAGACAGCGGAGTAACATCCAGCAGGAGGATATCACCTGCGCCGGCATCTCCTGCCAGCTTGCCGCCCTGGATAGAAGCACCGATAGCTACACACTCATCCGGGTTTAAGGTCTTGCTGGGTTCATGACCGGTTAAGCTTCTTACTTTATCCTGTACAGCCGGGATACGGGTAGAACCGCCTACCAGCAGAACTTTGGAGATATCAGAAGCATTCAGGCCTGCATCCTTTAATGCACTGGTAACTGGGCCTGCAGTCATTTCTACCAGATCGTGGGTCAGCTCATCAAATTTTGCTCTTGTCAGGTTCATATCAAAATGCTTCGGTCCCTCAGCAGTTGCTGTGATGAACGGAAGGTTGATGTTGGTAGTAGTAGCACTGGACAGCTCTTTCTTTGCTTTCTCAGCTGCTTCTTTCAGTCTCTGAAGAGCCATCTTATCGTTGGACAGATCCACACCTTCATTTTTCTTGAACTCAGAGATCATGTACTCGGTGATCTTCTGGTCGAAATCATCGCCGCCTAAGCGGTTATTTCCAGCAGTAGCCAGAACTTCGATAACACCGTCGCCGATCTCAATGATAGATACATCGAAAGTACCGCCGCCTAAGTCGTATACCATGATCTTCTGTTCTTTTTCATTGTCCAGGCCATATGCCAGTGCTGCTGCGGTCGGCTCGTTGATGATACGTTTTACATCCAGACCTGCAATCTTGCCTGCATCCTTGGTAGCCTGACGCTGTGCGTCATTGAAGTAAGCCGGTACAGTGATAACTGCTTCCGTTACTTTTTCACCCAGATAGTTCTCTGCATCTGCTTTCAGCTTCTGCAGGATCATAGCGGAAATCTCCTGGGGAGAATATTTTTTGTCATCAATGGTAACACGGTAGTCGCTGCCCATGTGTCTCTTAATAGAAGAGATGGTCTTGTCAGCGTTGGTTACTGCCTGACGTTTTGCAGGCTCACCTACCAGTCTTTCACCAGTCTTTGTAAAAGCTACAACAGACGGGGTTGTTCTTGCACCTTCTGTATTTGCGATAACAACCGGTTTTCCACCTTCCATAACTGCTACGCAGCTATTGGTCGTTCCTAAGTCGATACCAATAATCTTACTCATGATTCATTCCTCCTGGTCAGTCTTTTTTATCTTAGTCAAAATTTTGTTAGTTTGCAACTTTTACCATACTGTGACGCACCACGCCGTCCCGGTATGTGTAACCCTTCTGGAACTCTTCTGCGATAACATTCTCGCCAAGTTCTTCATCTTCTATATGCATCACTGCATTGTGCAGATTCGGGTCAAACTCTTTGCCCAGTGCTTCAATGGGCTTTACTTCCAGCTCCTCTAACACTGTCATCAGCTGTTTGTAAATTTTTTCCATGCCTTCAGCAAAAGGTGAACCTTTCTGATCCTCCGGCACGGCTGCAAGTCCGCGTTCAAAATTGTCTACCACCGGCAGGACTTTTTCAATAACACTTTTTGCTCCCACCTCAAACATGGCTGCTTTTTCTTTGTCTGTGCGCTTGCGGTAATTATCAAATTCAGCCATCTGGCGTTTCACCCTATCGGTGAGTTCCTCGATCTGTTGATCCTTCTTATCTTTCTTTTCCTTCTTTTTCCCAAAGAAGCCTTTCTTCTCCGGCTGGTCCTCGGCGTCTTTTTCAGATGTTCTTTCGCCTTCAGCCGTTTCACTCGTTTCTGCTTTGGAAGCGGTTTCCTGATCTGCTTCCTGACAGGGTTCTTTTCCGGCTTCCGTTTCTTCCGGAGTCTGTTCCATGTCCTTTTCCATATCTGACATGCCTGCTACCGTCCTTCCTCTTTATTGTTGTTAAATATCAGATCCAGCTGAGTCGTCAGCGTTTTTAATGTAGTGACAACCCGGTCATAATCCATTCGTTTCGGTCCAATAATTCCAATGGTGCCTTTCATGCCATCTCCCAGATCATAGCTTGTGGTAACAACGCTGCAGTCTTTCATGGTCTGCACCGGGCTTTCATTTCCAATGTATACCTGAATGCCCGTCTCGTTTTCGTCCTGGGAAATACTTTCCACTAAATCCACCAGCTGCTGCTTTTCTTCAAACGCGCTGATCAGACGGCTCGCTTTCGCGCTGTCTGCCAGTTCCGGATATTTGAAAATATTCGTTGCTCCACTGGTATATACTTCCATGTCTTCGTCCATCTGAATGGCCTCCGCCACGGCGTCCAGCACATCACCTACCAAACTGCTGTGAATGCCTGCCTGTTCTTTGAGCCTTGCAATGGTTCCGAGATTGATCTCTTCCATGGTCAGCCCGTTCAGACTGGTGTTCAGCAGAATGTTCAGTTTCAGAAGTGTCTCATTATCAAGCCCGTGTTCGATATGAAGCATCTTGTTCTTGACAACATTTCCTTCTGCCACGACCACAGCCAACAGCTGCTGGTCATTGACCATGGAAAGCTGGATAAATTTCAGCTTTGTCCGATGGTACTGAGGCGAAGTAATCATACTGGCATAATTGGTATCTGCTGCCAGGTACTGAGCCACTTTCTTGAGAACCAGTTCCATCTTGTCCTGTCTCTCAATCAAAAGCTTGTTCGTCTCTGTGATCTCCCGCTCCTTCTCCTCCATCAGCTGGTCTACATAGAAGCGGTAACCTTTGTCTGAAGGAATCCTGCCTGCCGATGTATGAGGCTGCAGGATGTATCCCATTTCTTCCAGGTCGGACATCTCATTGCGGATTGTTGCAGAACTGAGCTTTAAATCCGCGTACTTGGAAATGGTACGGGAGCCGACTGGTTCGCCGGTTTCCAGGTATGTCTTGATGATCGCATACAGAATTTTCTTCTTTCTGTCATCCAGCTCCATCTCCATGTGAGATCCTCCTTTCGGTTATTAGCACTCACTGGACTAGAGTGCTAACACTTCATGTACATAAGATAGCACCAAGCAATACCTTTGTCAAGAGGATTTTCAAAAAAATTTTTGACATTTCTGTGAAATGTGATATCATTTTTACTGTTCCTATTATTGGCATTGCGTCCTATATCAACACGGAGATTTTTATGAAAAAACATTCAAAAAAAAGACATTCCAGACGGAAATGCAGCGGCTCTGCCCTGGTTTTTGCAGGCATTTTCTTTGCCGTCTGTCTTGTGGGCCTGGCCGCTTATCTGACAGTCCTTTTTAATACAGAAACAGACTCTTCCACTTCTGCATTAGTCAGCCAGACAGCCCCGTCCCCTTCCTCCCAATCAGCTTCTGAAACTTCTGTTTCTGAAACCTCTGCCAAGGAAATGGCTTCCATTCTGTGGGTGGGAGATTCCAGAACTGCCGGTATGCGAAATGCCCTGGCTACTCTTGGCATCACAGACTCCTGCACTTTCATCGCAAAAGACGGAGAAGGCTTCCGCTGGTTCAAAGAGAGTGCCCTCCCGGAGCTGAACGCCGCCCTCTCCCAGAACCCGGACACCATTGTGGTTTCCAACATGGGAGTCAATGACCTGGCTGATCTGGATGCTTATATTTCCTTATATTATGAACTGTTTGACCAATATCCAGATACCCGGTTTTACATTCTTTCGGTAAATCCCGCAGACGAAGACTGCACCATGGTCAGCAACCGTGACATCGAAACTTTCAATGCCGGTATGTACGCCGAGTTTCCTTCCCGATATCTGGACTGCTACAATTATTTAAAGCAGACCGGCTATGAAACCGTAGACGGCCTCCACTACACAGAAGAAACCTATCAGAAAATCCATGATTTTGCCACCAGCAAAGTGTCTGACTGAATATCCATTAGAGCGCGCCCGTGGCGCGCAAACCAAAAACAGCTGCCCCCAGCGGAGCAGCTATTTTTGTATCCATTTATAGAAGAAATTCTGCCATGCAGTAATTGCTGATGTCAATTCCATGGCTGGTAAGAAAAATTCTGCCATTTTCTTCTTTTAATAATCCCTGATCTTCCAGTCTGTCCAGTACTTCTCCATAGACTTCCCGGCAGGTACATCCAAATTCCCGGAAAAATGCCTCTTCTTCTACTCCCTCCATCAGCCGCAGTCCTAAAAACATGGTCTCTTCCATCTGATCCTTACGGCTTAATTTCTGCAGATCTTTTCTTTCTGGCATATCTTGTTTCCGATTACAATATTCCAGAAGATTCTCCGAATTTCGCCAGCGTCCTTCCCGGTACAAAGAAGATGCCCCCAGACCCAGTCCGATGTATTCTTTTCTCTGCCAGTATCCCATATTGTGCTGGCAGGCCATTCCAGGCTTTGCATAATTGGAAATCTCATACCTGGAATATCCGGCATTTCCCAGGATTTTTTCTGTGTCCTCGTACATCTGGCGCTCTGCATCTTCAGAGGGCAAAAACTGTGGATCTCCTCCTGCCTCCCGAATTTTCGCATCTTCTTCATATTCCTGATAAAACGGAGTCCCCTCCTCAATGATCAGGCTGTAAGCGGAAATATGCTCAGGCGAAAGGGCAATGGCCTTTTCCAGGGTTTCTCTCCAGCTTTCCACGGTCTGTCCTGGAAGCGCGGAAATCAGATCTACATTCAAGTTCTCAAATCCGGCTTTTCTTGCCATCTGAAAGCTTTCCAGGAAGGTCTCCCAGGTGTGGATTCTCCCAAGGAGTCTTAATTCTTCATTCTTTGCAGACTGCAGCCCAAGGCTTAGCCGGTTGACTCCAAGACATTTATAAACTTCCAGCTTTTCTTTTTCCAGGGTTCCAGGGTTGCACTCTATGGTAATCTCTGCATCTTCTGTAAGGAAGAAACTTTCCCGGAGGGCTTCAAAAATCTCTTCCATTCTTCTTACAGAAAGGATGGAAGGTGTCCCTCCGCCCACAAACACAGAGGACACCTTCTTGTTTTCTTTTCCTCTCCAGGCTCCAATTTCCCTGATCAGCGCCTGGGTATACGTTTCCTGTGTCCATTCCTCCCCTGCAAAGGAAAGAAAATCACAGTACCGGCATTTCTTCTTGCAGAAAGGGATATGAACGTACAGCTCCAATGTCTGTTCTTTCATCATCTTTGACTCTAGGACAGCTGATAGCCTCTGGAATCCAGAGAATATTCCCGTTCTGTCAGCACACGGATGTTTTCCAGTTCATACTTATTAAACACATCATCGGAAAAATCTCCCGGCTGGATTCTTCCATAGTACCAGCTCTTGTTTCTAAAATACTCTGCCAGTTCTGAGGACTGGAACAGTCTGCCTCTTCTGGCATAAATCTCGTTTTTCGCATAACATGCCATTTTCAGGGAAAGGCTGTTGACTTCGGCACTGGTCAGATACCGGGTATCGCTGTCTGCAAAAATATACTCACTTCCCGTGTACCATGTCTGAGATGTGGTTCCTCCAGATACCGCATAAATATCGTAGCCTGGCTGGTCTAACTGATAGCCTGCTGCATTTTTTGCTTTTTCACAGGAGGCAAGCAGCTGGACATTTGCATTTTCATAGGCATTAAACACGGAAGCAGAAAAATTCTCCGGCCGTACGGTACCCACATACCAGTCTTTCGAATTGAAATAGTCTGTCAGCTCCTGGGACTGGAACATTCTTCCATGGCGGGCGTAAATTTCATTTTTTGCATAGCAGATAGCCTGCAAAGACAGGAGTGTAATTTCGCTTTCACTTAAATAGCGGGAATCACTGTCTGCAAAAATATAAGGACTACTCTCCGAAACTTCCGTCAGGGTTCCTCCGTACACATAGCTGTAAACGGGTTCATAGCTGTAGCCTGCCTTGTCTAACACATAGCCTCCTGGCATCAGGGCCTTTTCTTTGTCTGTCAGAACTTTGACATTGGCGGTCTCGTACTTGTTCAGTACTGCAGAAGAAAAATTCTCTGCACTGATAAATCCGTAATACCAAGGCTGTTCTTCAAAATAGCCGCTTAATTCTTTGGACACAAACTGTCTTCCGTGGCGGGCATAAATCTCGTTCTTGGCATAGCAGAGCACCTGGGCGTCCATCCCCGCAATGTCTGCTTCTGTCAGATAAGAGCTGTCGCTGTCCGGGACAATGTACTCATACGCTTTTCCTTCTGCGAAGGCCCATCTGCCGAAAAACATCCATACTGTCAGACACAGAAGCGCAGCCGCTCCCCACAAAACGATTCTTCTTTTTTTCTCTTTACTCTGCTCCATCTGCTTCTCCTTTCTCTCCACCATTTAGGTAGGCATATACCTCTGAGGAAATTTCTACGATGGTCTGTCTTGCTTCCTCGTTGTCAGCAATGTCATTGGACAGGACACACAGTACATAAGGTTTTTTTCCATTGAATACCATTGCCACGTCATTTTCGATGGTTCCAAGTCCATACTCTGCTGTCATTTCTCCGGTTTTGTTGGCCGTCTCTACATCATAAGGAAGCCCTGCCGGAATTTTCCCGGTTCTGGTCTGCCCCTTTAACAGGGTCAGCATCTGATAAGAAGCATCTACGCTGACCAGATCTCCATTGTAAATCTCTTCTAACAGCCGGCTGCAGTCTGCCGCAGACGTATAATTATCATCCTCCGGATTCTGTGCAAGGAAAGGACGTCCCATATGGGTTCCGGTAAATTCGTGCTCTCTGCAGAAATTATTAACCACTTCCGCACCAGTAGAAAAATCTCCGTCTCCTAAGCGGCGCACCAGTTCATTGGCTGCTTCATTGTCACTTACCGTGATCATATCGTTTAGCAGGCTTTGGAGTTCTCTCTCATAGGACTCCCCTGCGGATACCGCCGGATATCCAGAGACTTCCGGATACAAAATCCGCTCATACACGGCCGCCATAATATACAGTTTGATCACGCTGGCAGACTGCATCACCTGATCTCCCCGGATGTAGCAGGAAGCTTTGGAATTTAAGTCCATCACAGCCACAGCCCAGGACTCTCCTGCCTCTTCCAAGGGATCCAGCCTGGTATTTAACTGTTCTTCCAGCTCTTTAAAGCCCTGTGCGGTCTCGGTGCCTCTCTGGCTGTCTAAGTCTGCAAAGTAAGCATCAATTCCGTTGGCAATGCCCTCTGCCATCTGTTCATAATGACTGCTGTCTGTCATGTACAGATCATCCTGCTGATTGCTCATGTAGCCCATTTCCAGGATCATCACCGGCACCGTACTCCAGTTAAATCCGGTCATATCATCTGTCAGCATCACCCCCTGGCTTGCCAGGCCAGTAGCTTCGCAGTAGCCGTTTAAGATATCCTCCGCCAGTGTCTGGCTATCTCTAGATAGTTCCGGAATATAAGGATTATCCGGGGAGGGTGCCATAGCCAGCGCTCCGGATACGGTAGGATTATCACTTCCGTTGGCATGAATGCGCACACTGATCTGGGCTCCTTTTTCTTCTGCAAGCTGTGCCCGCTCTGCGTTGCTGATGGCAGTATCATTGTCTTCCCTGGTCATCACCACCTGATAGCCCCGGTTTTCCAGTTCTTTTTTCAAAACCAGGGATACCTGCAGATTTAAGTCATATTCCGGCACCTTGGACCAGACCCCCTGTGTTCCCGTGGTCGCCTTCGCCTTTGTCTCGGCAGCTCCTGGCCCAACCGGCTCCTGTGCACTCATATCCACCCAGCTCCCCTGATGTCCTGGGTCCACTGCCACTACCGGGCCTTTTTCTTTTCCAGAATCCTCTGTTTCGGTCTCACGCTCCGTCTGACTCTTTCTGGTTTCCGTCTGCACACCTGCCAAGACTTCTGCAGCAGATGCCTGGCCTGCCGTCAATGCGGCTGCACACACCAGACACAGGATTCTTCCTTTCCTTTTCATAGAGCACCCCCTTTTTGTTTTTCTAAGCTGCCTCTATTTTATCATACACATCCCTGCCGCACAATTCTTTTCCTGTTTCTTTTTGATTCTGTCATCGTTCTTCTAACGGAACGTACGCTTTTTCTTCCATTTCTCTGCAGGTCTTTGCATAGACCTGGCAAAACTCTTCCATCTGCATACACTCTTTTTCTTCTCGCTTCATCTGTATCCGCTCCCCTCTCCGTCGTTTTCTAAAACTCTTTGTGTTTTTCAATTTTATGCTTCTTTTCTTTTTCTGTCCAGAAAGTTTTCATTAAGAATTCTAAAGAAATGGTATGTTTTTTCTTTAAAAAAATATACTGAAAATAAAAAAACAGTGACCCATCTTTATGA
>CAJMON010000029.1 GCA_905214955.1 uncultured bacterium | reverse complement strand
TTGGGAAAACAAGATGAAACACCTCGGAAACATATTTTGAAACTAAAAAAAGAGCAAACATTGGGGGGGGGGGGGGTTACATAACAATGAGAATAGGGATATGTGATGTCTGCCAGGAAGATATCGAGAGGCTGAAAAACCAATTAGAACAAAAGATGGACCAAACAGGCAGGAAGGGCTGTGTTTTTGAATTTGGCAGTGCAGATGAGGTGCTGAAATTTCTGAAAGAGTCCCAGCTGGATCTGTTATTTTGGAATATTGAGAAGGGACAGACCGTGCCGGAAGAAGCGGCAGTCCTGGAAGAATGCCAGAAAGGATTGTATCTGGTATTTACAGAAGAGGAACCGGTGAATGTTTCCGAAGTGTACCGCATCCGGCATTCCTTTTACTGCTTAAAAAACCGGACAGAAGACTACTTAGAAGACATTTTGGCAAGGGCGGTACAAGAAGAAAGAGGAAATAAGGAGCGCCTGGTGGTCTTTGGAAAAGGAAAGATCCAGATGATCCGCTTCGCAGACTTGATGTACATTGAGAGAAGCAGAAAGGTGACAAGTCTTGTCTGCGAAAAAGAAGTGATCGAGACTTCTACAGGACTCGGTGAGCTGGAGAAACATCTGATCTGTCCGCCATTTGTCAGATGCCACAACAGTTTCATTGTGAATCTGGAGTATTTAAAAGAGTTCCGCAGAGAGGAAGTGGAACTGTGGGACGGAACTGTAGTGCCGGTGAGCAGAAGGTATCAGAAAGAAGTACGGGAGCTGCTGAAAACGTGGGGTGCTTTTTAAGGTAAGTAAAAAAGATTTGCCTTGTATCCGTCCGCGAATATATGTATAATGATCTTAACGAAAGGGAATCTGTATTGGGGAGAAGAATATGGGAAAGAATAAGAAGACTGAGACCATTGTAGCAGTGCTGATTCCGGTTCTGGTGTTTCTCTTAATGGCAGCGCTGACGGTGGTTCTGTGGGATGCCCATAATCCTTCCGGAGCAAGAAGTGCTGGTGCGTCCACAGAGACAGGCACTGTGCAGCCCGGCATAGCCAAAGAAGGGGAAGATCTGGAGGCACAGACCGAAAAGCCTGCCGTCAATCCCATTCTGGTTATCGAGACGAGAAGCCAGAAAGATACAGAAGCAGGGGATACTGGGGCGAAGACACAGGAAGAGCCCCAGAAAGAGACCCAGAACACGCAGTAGAAGCGGAGGACAGACGTATGAACATTTTTGAGATCCTTGGGCCGGTGATGGTAGGGCCGTCCAGTTCCCATACAGCAGGCGCTGTGCGCATCGGGCTGATGACCAGGAGACTGCTTGGTCAGAAACCGGTAAAGGCCAGGATCGGAATGTACGGCTCTTTTCTGGCGACCGGAAGAGGACATGGCACAGACAGGGCAGTGGTGGCAGGACTTCTGGGAATGAAGCCGGATGATATCCGGATTCCGGAAAGCTTTGAACTGGCAGCCGCCGATGGTCTGTCTTTTTCATTTGAGGAGGCCAATTTATCCGGAGCTCATCCAAATACCGTACTTTTAGAGGTAGAAGGAGACGGTGGCCGGGAGTTAAGTGTGCAGGCGTCTTCCCTTGGAGGCGGCCGGATCATGGTAAACCGTTTAGATGGGATTGACGTGAACTGTACCTGCGAAATGCCGACCCTGATCGTCCACAATATGGACCAGCCAGGACATGTGGCGGAAGTGACATCCATGCTTTCCCACAAGTCTGTCAACATCGCAAATATGTCCCTGTACCGGGACAAGCGGGGCGGCCGTGCGGTGATGGTGGTGGAGACAGACCAGCCCATTCCGGAGGAAGCCCTTCGGTGGCTGGAGCATTTAGAGGGAATTTTAAAAGTGACCTATATCAATGTAGGAGGAGAAATCTAAATGGCATTTGGAGCGCTGGAAGAGATCCTGGAACAGTGCAGCCGGGAAGGAGAGCCATTCTGGAGAGTGGTTCTCAAAGACGATATAAATGAACGAAATGTCACAGAAGAAGAGTCCATTCGACAGATGGAAGAGCTGTGGGATGCCATGCTTCTTGCAGCAGCTTTATATGACAAAAAATTAAACTCCCACAGCGGCTTAACCGGAGGAGACGGAGGCCGGATGGAAGCCTACGTACAAAAAGGAGACACCTTAAGCGGCCCCTTTATCGGCCAGGTGATTGCAGGCGCCCTCCAGATGGGCGAGTCCAATGCCTGCATGAAGCGGATTGTGGCAGCACCTACTGCCGGAGCCTGCGGTGTGCTTCCTGCGGTGCTGGTTCCCTATTTCCGGGAAAAGAAAGCATCCGTGCAGCAGATTATCGAAGCGCTGTATGTGGCAGCTGGAATCGGCCAGGTGATTGCGGTAAGAGCTTCCATTGCAGGGGCATCCGGAGGATGCCAGGCAGAGATCGGTACCGCCAGTGCCATGGCAGCCGGAGCCTGTGTCCAGTTAAAAGGCGGCACAGACAGCCAGATTGCCCAGGCCAGCGCCATGGCGCTGAAAAATCTTTTGGGGCTGGTGTGTGATCCGGTAGCAGGCCTGGTGGAAGTGCCCTGCGTCAAGCGCAATGTGATAGGGGCGGTGAATGCCCTGGCAGCGGCAGATATGGCCCTGGCGGGGATTGAAAGCCGGATTCCGCCAGACCAGGTCTTTGACGCCATGAAAGAAGTGGGCGACAAGATGGCCAAAGAACTGAAAGAAACCGGTGAGGGCGGCCTTGCAGGCACCGCAGCCGGCCGGGAGATTGCGGCGAAAATTCTTGGAAAATGAGAAAAATAAGCATAAAAGAAGTCCTTGACTTTCATTTGCCAGTATGATATATTATTCTGGCGAATGGAAGTAGGTCTTTTTTTTATGCCTAAAATCGACAGTATTACGCAAGCTGTTAAAAACACAAGAAGGCGAGGTGGAAGTTGTGCGCGTTAGAGTTACATTAGCATGTACAGAATGCAAGCAGAGAAACTACAATACGATGAAAGATAAGAAAAACCATCCCGAGAGAATGGAAACCAAAAAGTATTGTCGATTCTGTAAAACACACACATTACACAAAGAAACGAAATAATCCGGCAGCATAAACGGAGGAGTTCACTATGGAAGATTCAAATGCAAAGAAAGCTCCGAAGAAGAGCTGGTTTGATGGCCTGAAGTCTGAGTACCGGAAAATTATATGGCCGGACAAGACAGACCTGGCAAAACAGACCGCAGCCGTAGTTGTAGTTTCTGCCGTACTGGGTGTGATCATTACAGTCATTGATTTTGCAGTACAGGGTGGTATGAATCTCTTGCTGAAATAAGGACAAAGGTGAGAATATGGCAGAAGCAAACTGGTATGTCGTCCATACCTATTCCGGGTATGAGAACAAAGTAAAGGCCAACATTGAAAAAACCATTGAAAACAGGCATCTGGAAGATCAGATCCTGGAGGTCCGCGTTCCCATGGAGGATGTTGTGGAAGTGAAGAACGGCACCAAAAGACAGGTCCAGAAAAAGCTGTTTCCGGGCTATGTGCTTCTGAACATGGTCATGAACGATGACACCTGGTACGTGGTGAGAAACACACGGGGTGTTACAGGCTTCGTTGGACCGGGATCCAAGCCGGTTCCTCTGACAGAGGAAGAGATGCAGGCGCTGCAGATCAACCGCACCGAGATGGAGGTTGATTTTGAAGAAGGCGACAGCATCACGGTAATGGCCGGTATCTGGAAAGATACTGTTGGTGTGATCCAGACAATGAACCACAGCAAGCAGACCGCGATTATCAATGTTGATCTTTTTGGTCGTGAAACACCGGTAGAAATCAGTTTCACAGATATCAAAAAAATGTAAGTAAAAAACGTAACGGACAATATCGGTAAGCCTATTCGCAGCTTACCGGCTAGTGGGAGGGAAACCCCCGCCAATACCACATAGGAGGTGCCTAAAATGGCAAAAAAAGTAACAGGTTATATTAAATTACAGATCCCAGCTGGAAAGGCAACACCGGCTCCGCCAGTAGGACCGGCTCTTGGACAGCATGGTGTAAACATCGTACAGTTTACCAAGGAGTTCAACGCACGTACCGCTGATAAGGGCGACCTGATCATCCCCGTAGTTATCACCGTATATGCAGACAGAAGCTTCAGCTTCATCACAAAGACTCCGCCCGCAGCAGTTCTGCTGAAGAAAGCCTGCAACCTGAAGACTGCTTCTGGAGTTCCCAACAAGAACAAAGTAGCTAAGATCAGCAAAGACAAAGTTCGTGAAATCGCTGAGCTGAAGATGCCGGACCTGAACGCAGGCAGCATTGAAGCAGCTATGAGCATGATCGCAGGTACCGCACGCAGCATGGGTATCGTAGTAGAAGATTAATTATAGTAAACAATACGAGAACGTGGGAGGGTTATTCCCGCAAACACCACCAGGAGGTTATTTAATATGAAAAGAGGAAAGAAATACGTAGAGGCTGCAAAGGCAGTTGACCGCGCAACCACATACGAAGTTCCGGAGGCTATGGCTCTGGTTAAAAAAGTAGCTGTAGCGAAATTTGATGAAACCATTGAAGCACACATCCGTACAGGCTGCGATGGCCGTCATGCAGACCAGCAGATCCGTGGTGCAGTTGTACTGCCGCACGGAACCGGTAAATCCGTCCGCGTCCTGGTATTCGCTAAGAATGCCAAAGCTGATGAGGCTGTAGCCGCAGGTGCTGAGTACGTTGGAGCAGAAGAGCTGATCCCGAAGATCCAGAACGAAGGATGGCTTGATTTCGACGTAGTAGTAGCAACCCCGGATATGATGGGTGTCGTAGGACGTCTGGGACGTGTACTTGGACCTAAGGGATTAATGCCGAACCCGAAGGCTGGTACTGTTACTATGGATGTTACCAAAGCTGTAAAAGATATCAAAGCTGGTAAGATCGAGTACAGACTGGACAAGACCAACATCATCCATGTGCCCATTGGAAAAGCTTCTTTCTCTGAGGAGCAGTTAAGCGACAACTTCCGCACGCTGATCGAGGCTATTATGAAAGCAAGACCCAGCACCCTGAAGGGACAGTATTTAAAGAGCATCACCATCACCCCGACCATGGGACCTGGCGTAAAGCTGAGCACAGCAAAATTTGCGTAAACAACATAGAACAAGAAAAAGGATATCCGGTGAAAACTGGGTATCCTTTTTTTGTGACAATATGTGAGGTGCTTATTGCACAATATACACAAATATTTGAAGCATATCATTAAAATAATTGTATAGAATTAGTGATTATTACGGTTTTTAATATTATTCAGTATTTCCATTGAAAAACATTAAAAAAGTTGATATAAAGAGAGCAGGAGGTGATAAAAGTTATTTGGATATCTGTTTAAAAGGAGGATATGTATGAGAAAAAAGATAATTTGTATTATTTGTATTTGCCTAATGTTGTTTTCAACTGTAGCAAGTGCAGAACAGAATGACACTTCAAAAGTAACCAGTAAAGAGGCAGCAATTCAGACCATTGATCTGAAATGTGGAACGGAAACAGTTATTCAGTTAAAAGCAAAGAACAGTAAAAAAATAGTGTGGAACGTTATAAATGACAGAGATCCAAAAACAAGAAACAAAATTATCGAAACGAAAGAACTTAAAAATGGAAAACTTTTAGTGCAGGGACTTCTGCAGGGAAAAAGCACAATTACCGCAACAAGTGGCAATAAGGTTTATAAATATAAAGTCATCGTGCATACCAACGGATTTCAAAGGCAAAAAACAACTATGTATGTTAATAATAAACCTTTCGGAGCGGGGAAAGATGTCTGGCAATATGAAATGTCATGGGACAAAATAAAAGATGCGGATGGCTACATTATATATGGAGTGTATCGCGGAAATGAGCGTGCAGAAAAAATTAAAGTCATTCATAATAGAAATCAAGTAAAATGGATTTACAGAACTGAGAATTATCAGGCTTTTAATTTCTTTGCCATAAAGGCTTATAAGAAAACAAAAGCGGGTATTACATTATATTCAAAGTATTCGGGCAGTCATAATGGGACTATATTTGATGAAATGTCATAATAGAAAGAGAGGGATATTTATGAAGAAGCTTCTTGGTTTATTAGGTGCGGTAGTCTTTTCTGTAATGAGTTTGACAGTTAGTGCTGAGAGTTCTGATGATTTCTTAGTAGAAACTTATGATATGACAACAGGATAGCAACAACTGTTGACGGAACAATTGGACAGGAAGGTGGTCCAATGTTGATTTCGGCAAGCAATACCTACTATGCTCTTGTAATATATAATCGTTATGGAAATGCTTCTCAGAATCATGGCAGATATATTACGAAAAAGATTTATGAACTTGTAAATAAATATTAAGAATAGCAATAAAAATGGGAAGATAAATTTGGCTTCCCATTTTTATTGCTTCGTAAACAGAAAAAGATTTTTTGCAGTAAACAGGATGCCCTGGTGCATCACAGCTGCCGTTTATGAGAGGAAGCACCTGCATCTATAAGATGAAGGAAATGCAGGTGCCAAGTCCTTTCTTTCCCTGAATGTGCAGGGCGCTGGTATTGCCGTAATGGAGGGTCAGGCGGCGGTTCACATTGGTCAGGCCGATGTTCCGGCTGTTTTCATCCTGAATGTGTGCGTAAAGCCGCCTGATTTCTTCTTTGTCCAGGCCGATGCCGCTGTCAATCACCACAAAATGTGTGTGTCCATTTCTGCGGTAGATCCGGACTTTGATGTATCCCCCCTCCTCCAGGGAAGCCACGCCGTGGCTGATGCTGTTTTCCACCAGGGGCTGAAGAATCAGTCTGGGCAGTTCCATATCCATCAGATCTTCGTCCACTTCATAATAAATAATAAACTGATTTCCGTAGCGGACTTTCTGAATTTCCACATATTCTTTCAAATAAGCCAGTTCATCCTGAAGCCGTACGGCTTTTCCGGGGTTTTCCAGAGAATAC
Source organism: uncultured bacterium (assembly GCA_905214955.1). Taxonomy (GTDB): domain Bacteria; phylum Bacillota; class Clostridia; order Lachnospirales; family Lachnospiraceae; genus Limivivens. Next base: position 27,689 of record CAJMON010000029.1, on the reverse strand, counting down.
TTCAAAATATCCGAGAGGTTGTGAATCATCCGGTTCAGAATCGTGGGAACCTTGGTAAGTTCCAGGGCAGTAAAATCCAGAGACTGGAGGGTATTAAACAGAAAATGAGGATTGATCTGAAGCTGGAGGGCAGCTTTTTCTGCAATTTCCTGCTTGTACTGCTTTTCCGACAGTTCCCGCTGTAGGTAGGTTGATTTTAAGAACACGCCAATGATGTTGTCCAGAATCACATCGTACTCATCCCGCTCGCGGCTGGAAATGCCCTCTGTACGGACAGGGGGAAGAATTCCTTTTTCTGCATTGTCAAAGGTGTGAATGATCTCGTCAATTTTTTCGAAATTCCGTTTGGTGGTCATATAAGCCAGAAACAGAGTGACCAGACAGTTGCAGATCAGGGCTCCGATGAGAAAGAACAGGGAGGTTTTCTGCATGGCGAAGACTTGTTTCTGGGGGATCAGGGCGGCAAAGAAGGTGCCGAAATCGTTGTTTTTCCGGACTTCCAGGAAATAGCGCTGGCCATTTAAGGTGATCCAGGTGTCGCTGCGGGAAAGCAGGTCGTGGGTCTGGCTGTAATCCGCGAAAGTTTCAGAAAGGGAATTTCCGGCGCTGTTGGCGGTGAGTACCTGAAAATTGGAATCCAGCAGGTACAGGTATTCGTGGTTCACAGAGGTATTGGTGTCAAAGGTTTCCTGAAGATCGGACACACGGATGTTGACCACGGTGACACCGGAAATATTTCCCATGCGCTGGTAAACTGTAATGTAGCGGGTGGGAGCGGTGTAGGAATACTCCTGAAATTCCCGTTTGGTGATCCAGAGACGGCTTTTTTTGTCCATGGACTGATACATGGGATACCAGTCAAAGTCGGTGCCGTTTTCGATGCTGAGAAATCCGTCCGAGGTGGAAAAATAATCCTCATATCCATCCAGATACAGGTAGATGGAGGCAATAAAGTCGTGGGACTGGGCCACACTTCCCATCATGGTCCGGATGCTGTTTAAAAGAACCACGTCGGAGTAAGAAAAGGTTTCGTGTTGGAAAAACTTTTTCAGGGACAGAACCAGTCTTGGATTGTACGTCATGAGCTCATACTGATAGGCGGAGGTACTGATGGCGCCGTTTAAATTTTCATCCATCCGTGTCAGGGCATTGGCAGATTCCGTCGTCAAAACGTTCATAGAACTTTTGTACTGAAACAGCATGGAAACGGCAGTGAGTACCAGAAGGGGAATCAGCATGACCAGAAAAAAGTGCTTAAACCGTTTCCAGAAAAATTTTCGCATTGTCATAGAAAAGAAAGCCTCCTCAGGATACATGTTTGTCCCGGAATTCTCTGGGAGTCATCTGATAATACTGCTTAAATGCCCTGGAAAAATTCTTGGGGTTGTCGTAGCCGATCAGGTCAGCAATTTCATAATGCTTGTAAGAAATGTCCAGCAGCAGTTCCGCTGCTTTTTTCATGCGCACATTGTTTAAATACTCTGCAAAGCCCATGCCGGACTTTTCCTTGAAAATCTTGGAAAGATAGTTAGGGCTTAAATTTACCTGGGCGGAAGCTTCTTCCAGGGTGGCCGTGCGGTAATTGGTATTCAGATAGTCACAGACCGTAGAAACCAGTTTTCCATAGTAGGCAGAACCGCCTTCCGACAGCACAGGAGTGCTGACATGATACCGTTCATCCAGTTTCTGACGAATGTTTTCAAAGCAGGTGTACAGTTCTTCATATTTGATGGGTTTTAACAGATAGTCAGCAGCGTGGTTTAAAATCGCCGTGCGCATATATTGAAAATCCTGGTAGCCGGTAAGAAATACGTGGAGAATGTCTGGAAATTCTTCCGCCAGATGCTGGCTTAATTCCAGCCCGTTCATCACTGGCATCCGGATATCCGTCAGGACCACATGGGTCTTGTGGGTACGGATAAAATCCAGGGCCAGCTGCCCGTTTGGAAAAAGACCTGTGATTTCAAAACCATTCTGCTTCCAGGGGAAAAGATTGGCAATTCCCTCTCGGATTTTCAGCTCATCATCTACAATAATCAGCGAATACATCGTTTCTCCCTCCCTAATCAATCCGATTCTATTTATTAAAGTATCAAAAAAACAGGGAAAAGTAAATGGAACGGAAAAAAAGAAACCTTTTCGTAAGAAATGTGGACGGCTGAGAATTCTGTGTAGAAAATGAGGAAAAATCGTTTCCCAAAGGATTGGAAAAAAAGAAAAAAATCCTTAGAATAAAGATAACAAATCAATGAACGATGTGCAAAAGGCACAAGATCTAAGGAGGATCCCAATGAAAAAGAACCGTATTTTAGCACTGGCACTGACAGGTATTCTGGCAGCAACCGCTGCAGCTCCTATGGCAGTATTCGCAGAATCAGAAGATCACGATCCCGTATCCTTACGTTTTATGTGGTGGGGCGGTGACGAGAGAAACGAAGCAACTGTGAAAGTCATCGACATGTTCCAGGAAAAATATCCGTGGATCACCATTGAGCCGGAGTTCTCCGGAAGCGATGGATACCAGGAAAAGCTGTCTACCGCATTAGCAGGCGGACAGGCAGCTGATATCATTCAGAATGGACCGGGCTGGATGCCGGAGTTTGTAAGCAAGGGAGATTTCTTCATTGACTTCAATGATTATGCAGACCAGATCGACCTGACCACCTTTGATGCAGATTATCTGGCAAACGTAAGCACCTACGATGGCAAACTTCTTGGTCTGCCAAGCGGTGTGGCAGTACAGACCCTGTTGGTAAATACAAAGCTGGCAGATGAGATCGGCCTGGAGTTTACGGATGACCTGACCTGGGACGACCTGATTGAAATGGGACAGAAAGTACAGGAGTACAACAGCGATATGTACCTGCTGAACATTGACTCCGAATTGCTGAACACCCACGTGTTCCGTCCATACTACATGCAGCTGTCCGGCAAACCGTTTATCGATGACGAGACAAAAGCAATGAGCGGTGATGAGGACACACTGAAAACCGTTCTGAATTATGTAGATTCTCTGTATACCACGAAAACTGTTCAGCCTGCAGGCGACAGCGCAACCTTCAAAGGATCTACCCAGACCAACCCGAAGTGGATCAACGGAGAATTTGTAGCTGCATTTACCAACTCTTCTCAGATTGATATCTTTACCGCAGCAAACCCGGATGCAGAATACAAAGTGGTAGCACTTCCCCATGCAGCGGATGAGAAAGATGACGGATGGTATGCAAACCCGCCGCAGATCATGAACGTAAACAAGAACAGCGAGCACATTGATGAAGCTGTGATGTTCCTGGATTACTTCTTTAACGATCCGGAAGCAGCAGAAGTTCTTGGCGCAGTACGTTCCGTACCGGCAAGCTCCGCAGCCAGAGAAGTGTGCGAAGAAAAAGGTCTGATCAGCGATCTGGTAAACGATGCTGTTAATTACGGACTGTCTCAGAATGGAACCAACGAAATGGGTCTGACCACGGACTCTGAAGTTGCAGCAGCTATTTCCACCATGTTGGAAAGTGTGATCTATGGCGAGAGCACGGTAGATGAAGCAGCAGCCAATGCAGAATCTCAGCTGGAGTTTGTGCTTTCTGAGAAATAAGCATAAGTTTTAAAAGCAGTTTTAGGGCTGCCCTGGTGGCAGCCCATTTTTACAGGCAAAACAGACACACAAAGCGTATAAAAATGAGAGAAAGGAACGCAAGCGTTTGCTTGAGACATGGTGCAGATCATGCAGAAACGAAAAATCAAGAAATACCGGAAAAGAGATTACATGGGCCTGGTGTATATTGCACCGTGGCTTCTGGGATTTTTACTGCTTCAGCTTTATCCGTTTGTAAGTTCATTTATTTATTCCTTTACGGATTACAAATTTTTCAATGAGCCATCTTTTGTAGGGCTGAAAAACTATATCCGTCTGTTCAAACTGGATCCGGAATTCTGGGGGTCCTTAAAAGTAACGTTACTCTATACGGTGATCACAGTTCCCGGAAAGCTGACTATGGCATTGTTTATTGCAACTCTGCTGAATCGGAACGTGAAGGGCATTGGAGCCATTCGTACCATTTATTATCTGCCCTCCCTGTTCGGAGGCAGCGTGGCCGTGGCAATTCTGTGGAAGATCCTGTTTATGAGTGACGGAGCCATCAACAACATTCTTTCTTCTATCCATCTGCCTACCGTACAGTGGCTTGGAAATGGAAAGAGCGCTGTGGTAACCATCTGTATGCTGGAGATCTGGCAGTTTGGTTCTTCCATGGTTATGTTCCTGGCAGCCTTAAAGCAGGTACCTGCGTCCCTTTACGAAGCAGCTTCTCTGGATGGTGCAGGATCGGTGAAAAAATTCTTTTCCATCACTCTGCCCCAGATTACACCCATTATCTTCTTCAACCTGATCATGCAGACCATCACCGCACTGCAGAACTTCACCTCCGCTTTCGTTGTCACAGGAGGAGGCCCGAACAAAGCAACCTACGTGCTGGGCATGAAGCTTTACACGGATGCGTTTGGATATTATAAGATGGGATATGCCTGCGCAACATCCTGGGTGATCTTTGCGATGGTTATGGTGGTAACCCTGCTGCTGTTCCGTTTTTCCTCTGGAAAAATTTACTACGAAGACGGCGGAGATTTTTAGGAGGTAGCAAGCGATGCGTAAGAAAAAGAAAATTAATAAAATTCTGCTTTATGTTATGATCTGCCTGGTAGGCATTGTGATGATGTATCCTCTGGTCTGGATGTTTTTTGCAACCTTTAAGGATAACAGTGAAATTTTCGGAACTCTAAAACTTCTGCCCAATTCTTTCAGTTTTGATGCCTACATCAAGGGCTGGAAGGGCATTGGAAAATACAGCTATACCAAGTATTTCCTGAATACCTTTGCCATTGTGATTCCGGTAACGGCCTTCACCCTGATTTCCTGCAGTATTGTGGCCTATGGATTTGCAAGATTTCGTTTTCCGTTTAAGAAACTGCTGTTTGCCATTTTGATCGGTACCCTGATGTTGCCAAATACCGTTATCATCATTCCAAGATACATGATGTTCAGCAAACTGGGCTGGTTAAACAGTTATATGCCGTTCTATGCACCGGCGATCCTGGCATGTTATCCATTCTTTATTTACATGCTGATCCAGTTTCTGCGGGGACTGCCCCGCGAGCTGGATGAATCCGCCTACATTGACGGATGCGGCACCTTCCAGTGTTTTACCCACATTTTACTGCCACTGTTAAAACCCTCCCTGTTTTCTGCAGGACTGTTCCAGTTTATGTGGACCTACAACGACTTTATGAACCCGCTGATTTTCATCAACAGCGTTGAGAAATATCCCATTTCTCTGGCTCTTCGTACCGCCATTGATTCCGAAGCAAATGTGCAGTGGAACCAGCTGATGGCAATGGCATTCTTATCTGTACTGCCTCTGATCATCCTGTTTTTCCTTGGTCAGAAATATTTCGTGGAAGGTATTTCTACAAGCGGACTGAAAGGATGACGGCATGGTAAGAAATCTGATTGTACAGAATGGAAAAGGCTGGAAACTTCCCTATCCGGCCTCTTCCTGGGAGGATGGCATTCTCCTTGGAAACGGCAACATGGGAGCAGATGCCTGGGGAGATGGAGAATTTGAAACCATCACCCTGACTCAGGAACACCTGTATGCTCCAGTACGGGAGGGTTTAAAGCCCATTCCCATGGGAGACTGTTTACTGGGAATTAGGGGGCTTCTGGATGAACGGAAATACAAAGAAGCCACGGATCTGATTTTTGATATGTACCGGAAACAGGAAGGACTGGAAGAAAAAATCTGGACAAATCCGTTTTTTCCGGCAGGAGACATCCACATTGTCACTAAAGGAGCTGGATGCTACAGAGGATTTGAGCGGAGCCTGTCTTTTGAAACGGGAGAAGGAAGGGTCCGTTTTCAGGCAGAAGCCGGAATCTGTGAGCGAAAGTATCTGGTGTCCAGAAAAGAAAACTGCCTGGCAGTGCTTTTAACCAGCGAGCGTCCTGCAGATTATATGGTTTCTCTATCCAGGACACCTTACAAAAAGAATGGAATGCATGTAAATACCCAGCTGTTCCCGGAGGACGGCAGCGAGCCTTTCTTCCAGGGAAAGGTACAGGAACGTGAAAACGGCCTTTGGTATCTGTGCAGGTACCGTGGAAAGACAAAAGGATATGGCATTGTTCTCACGGTGGCAGCAATGGACGGCCGTTTGAAAGTCAAAGAGGAAGGACTTCATCTGAAAGGCTGTCAGGAAGTGCTGCTTCTGGCTTCTGTGAAGCCTTCCAATCAGCCTTATGAAGAGGCGGAATGGAAGGCAGAAGAGAAGCGGCTCTTCAAGCTTGGAACAGAAAAAGGCGCAGCGGCTTCCTATCAGCAGATGTATACAGAACATGCTGTCATTCACCAGAAGCAGTATGACACCATGAAGCTGGAACTGGAGAACAAACATCTGGAAGCCATTTTCCAGGCAGGACGGTATGAGATCTTTTCCGCCTGCGGCGAAACTCCGCCAAACCTGCAGGGTATCTGGACAGGCACCTACGATGTGCCCTGGAGCAGCGACTATACCCAGAATGGAAACCTTCAGACAGCCATTTTGGCTCTGCTGCCAACAGGAAATTTCGAGGGAATGCGCAGCTACTTCAATTATGAAGAAAGTCTGATGGAAGATTACCGGACAAACAGCCAGGTGCTGTACCACTGCCGGGGCATCCATCTGCCAAGCAGAACCTCAGACTGCGGCATTGATTTTCATTTTGATAAGACCTGGCCCATGGTATTCTGGACAGCCGGTGCTGCATGGACGGCCCATTTTTACTATGATTACTGGCTGTACACCGGGGATGATGAATTTTTTGTAAAACGGGCACTACCCTTTATGAAAGAAGCGGCTCTGTTTTATGAAGATTACCTGTATGAAGATGAAACTGGCCACTGGAAATTTTCTCCTTCTTATTCTCCGGAAAATACCCCGGCCAACAGTGACAACGCGGCCTGTGTCAATGCCACTATGGATATTTCCGTGGCAACAGAGTTGTTCCGGAATTTGATCACCGGCTGCCGTACCCTTGGAATGGAAGAGGAAAATGTGGAAAAATGGCAGAAGATTCTGGATAAGATGCCGCCTTATCTCATCAATGAGGATGGCGCTTTAAAGGAATGGGCAGATTTCGGCCTGGAAGACAATTATGACCACCGGCATTCTTCCCACCTGTACCTGTTCTATTATGATATTCCGCGTAAAGAGACGCCGGAGATTCTGGAAGCCGCCAAAAAGGCTTATGAAATCAAAATGGAGCGGAAGAAAAAAGAGCAGGGAACCATGGCTTTCGGCCTGGTACAGGCAGGCATGGCTGCTGCCCACTTAGGAGATGCCAAAATGGCAGACACCATGATTACCAGCATGGCGGATAACAACTATTACCGGACGTATGCATCCTCCCACGATTTTGGCCCCTCCATTTTCAACGCCGATATCAGCGGCGGAATGCCGGCGCTGATGCTGGAGTGCCTGGTGCAGTCTTCTCCGCTGACAGACGAAAATGAGAAGATCGCAGAATATGAGATCCGTCTGCTCCCTGCCCTGCCTGCATCTATGAAGACCGGAAAACTTACCAGCGTGCATCTGCGGGGCGGCTTTACAGCAGACCTGGAGTGGAAAGATGGCGTACTGGAGGATTGGAAGATCGAAAATCCGCTGCACAGGAAATATCAGGTGATTATCCCGTGATTCTGAAATGAAAAAAATAAAAAAAATCTATTGACAGACGTGTGAAATATGTGCTATAGTCTTTTTCGGAAAACTGCCGAAGACAGCAGGTGCCGAAAAGGCATAAGGAAGAAAACGCCTGCCGAGGAAAGTTAATTCGAATCAGAATGACTTGTGAATCCTCTCTGTCCTGCAGAGGGGATTTTTTTGGCGGTATACAAATCTATAAGGAGGTGTACCACTCATGGCAAAGGTTGAACTGAAAAAACCGGTTGTAGAAGAGATCAGCGAAAGCATCAAAGATGCCCAGGCTGTCATCATCGCTTCTTACAGCGGAATCACAGTAGAACAGGACACTGCTCTGCGTAAGGAAATGAGAGAAGCTGGCGTTCATTACAAAGTGTACAAAAACACAATGATGAATTTCGCATTCAAGGGAACTGACTGCGAACCGCTGTGCAAGCATCTGGAAGGACCGAATGCAGTTGCTATTTCCAAAGACGATGCAACTGCACCGGCTAGAATCCTGGCTAAGTATGCAAAAGACGTCAAGACTCTGAAACTGGTAGCAGGTGTTGTTGAAGGTACTTATTACGATGAGGCAGGAGTAAATGCACTGGCATCTATTCCGTCCAGAGAGGTTCTTCTTGGCAAACTGCTTGGAAGCATCCAGTCTCCCATCGCAAACCTGGCTCGCGTGCTCAATCAGATCGCAGAGAGCAAAGCAGAAGCTTAAGTTTCGGCTTAAGAATAAGAAGCTTCGGCTTCGAAAGGCAGCATAGAGCTGCATAATATGATCTTATTAAGGATCCGATGATCCGACAAAACAAGAAAGATAACAGGAGGAAAATAAAATGGCAAAGTTAACCACCGCTGAGTTTATTGAAGCTATCAAAGAGTTATCCGTTCTGGAACTGAACGAGTTAGTAAAAGCATGTGAGGAAGAGTTCGGTGTATCCGCAGCAGCTGGCGTTGTTGTAGCAGCAGCTGGCCCGGCTGAAGCAGCTGAGGAGAAGACTGAGTTCGACGTTGAGCTGACCGAAGTTGGCCCGAACAAAGTTAAAGTTATCAAAGTTGTTCGTGAAGCTACCGGACTTGGCCTGAAAGAAGCTAAGGAAGTAGTTGACGGTGCTCCGAAGGTCCTGAAAGAGGGCGCTTCCAAGGCAGAAGCTGATGAGCTGAAGACCAAACTTGAGGCTGAAGGCGCAAAAGTTACCCTGAAATAATTTTTGCACTTTGCAAACTTTATCAAAGAGAGCTGCAGTCCCCGCAGATTTCCGAAAATGGAAGTCTGTGGGGATTTTTTTGTATAAAATATTTTTGGTGCTGTTTTATTTTGTTTGCAGGAAAGGTATGGAAATATACTGGAAAGTATGCTAGAGTAGAAAATAAGAGGTCTGTAGAAAAACAAATGATAGATATGTTTTGCAGACAAGGAAAGATAAGGGAGGAGCAGAAATGAAAAGAAAACTTGCGATGTTCATGACAGCAGTTCTGTGCATGTCATCTGTACCGCAGACCAGTTTCCTGGGAGTTTCCGCAGAAGAAGTTTCGACAGAAGCAGAGACTTTGGAAGCAGAAGAGCCGGTGAGCCTGGCAGAGACAGCAGCACCGGAAGCAGATGAACTGGAAACAACAGCGCCGGAAACCAAAGCACAAGAAACGGCTGTTTTGGAGACAGCGGTAATCGAAACTGCTGTACTGGAAACAGAGATTCCGGAAACTACCGTGGAGACGACAGCACCGGAAACGGAAATGCCTGAGACGACAGTACCTGAGACGACAGTACCTGAGACGACAACACCTGAGACGACAGTACCTGAGACGACAGCACCTGAGACGACAGTACCTGAGACGACAGCACCGGAAACAGAAGTGCCGGAAACTACAGCGCCTGAGACAGAAGTACCGGAGACGGCAGCACCAGAAACTGAAGTACCAGAAACTGTCAAACCGGAAGAAACCGAGACAGAAATCGAAACCGCTGCAGAGACCGAAACAGCAGCTGCGGAGACCGAAAATGAGAATGCAAAGAGCGAAGTCCCGGTTTTAAGCGGTATTTCCGTCACCGGTCCTGTAGGTGGAAAGCTTCTGGATACGGATAATCTGAAGTATGCAGAAAATGAAAAGGGTATTCACTTTGATCTCTGGGCAGAATACGCCGATGGAACGAGGGAAAAGATTGATATTAAAGGGAGCGATGAAAAACAGTATCTGGAAGATCCATACGGCAACCAATTCTGGCGGAATCTTACCAGAAAGGATACTGGCGAAACCTGGAGTATCGATGACAAGCTGGAGAAAGGCACCTATACCCTGAATGTGTACAGCAGCCAGGATGCTGATCTGAAAGGTTCTGTGGACTTTGAAGTTTACAGTGTTGAGGATGATGCACAAGAGTGGCTTCCTGGAGAGAATATTACATTTACAGAAGATCAGAAGCTTCTGAAATACACGGTTCCGGAAGACATGGAAGGCTGGTATCTGATCGCACAGCGTGGCTTGTATGCAGATATCTCGGGATCGATTTATGACGGTATTACCATGGGGGGTAATAGGAATGTTCTTTATATGGATGATCAATACAATAGATTTGCCCTCCGGTATTTTCCGGCAGGAGCTGTCTGCTATTTTGATTTTTACAAAGGAGAGTATGATACCGGAGCAGTTTATTTCCACCCCATCAGCAATGTATGGGATATCGAAGAGGCACTGACATGCGCAGCAAATACGATGACCGTTGCCACCTTTACTCCAGATCAGAGCGGCTGGTATAACATCAGCAATTATGATGAAACCGAGGAAAACACGACAACGGGCGATCTGTGGTCGGAAAATGGCACTCCGGAAAGCCGCTTCGGCAGCCAGTGGAAGCTGGAAGCAGGCAACACTTACATTTATATGTATCGAAATTACGGGGGAGAAAATACAGCATCCGCCCAATTGGTTCCGGACATCACGGCTCTTAATGTCAGCTTTCAGAGAGAGCAGTCTCTGGTAGAGGGAGAATGGCTTGGTTATGACGATCTGCTGGTGAAAGCGACTTACCAGTATCAGGATGGAAACAGTGACATCTATGAAGTGTGGAACGGAAAAGACGAGTTTGGAAACTGTTTTACGTTTACGATTGTAGACCAGAACGACAGCAGCAAACGTTATGGTTTATGGAAAGAACTTCCGGCAGGAGAATACCAGGTATCTGTTTCCTACGAAACAGATGGGGGACATACGGTTTCTGCCAATAGTTCCGTTTTCAAAGTTTATAGCAGAGCCGAAATGGCCGGTACAGAAGTAAAAGAAAATGTGACGGCTTACTTTACCAAACAGTCGACAGATGAAACGGTGCGTTTTTACTTTACACCCCAGAAGACAGGAAGATACGACCTGATCTGCAGTGTCAACGCAGACATCTGCGCAACAAATACAGAAGGAGACGGTCTGGATATTTGGGATTCTTCTGAAACAAATAAATGGATTTCCCTGACAGAAGGAGAAACGGTTTATTTCCAGGCTGACAGCTATGGAAAAGGGTTCCATATCACGATTCAGCCTTCGGAAGAAGTAACGTCTGCCACCGTGCGACCCAAACTGGAAGGTGCTTTTTACGCACAGATTTCCGGAATTTCCGCAGAAGATTTTGCAGTGGATCTCACTTATTCAGATGACGGAAAGAATACCATTGAAGGTACGTCAAATGATGATCTTGGAAATGGATTCCAGTATGAAATCATCGCTCCGGATGGAAGTGTGGAACCGATTTACTGGGAATCTTATGTACCGTCTGTACCGGGACAGTATACCGTGACTGCCACCTTGAACGGAAGAACGCTGAAAGCGGAATATCGTTTTACTGTAGAAGAAGTGGATCTTTCCAAACTGGCACTGGTAGAAGAGAACACAAAACTGAATGTGGCCAGCGGAAGAACCCTGTTCCGTTTTGTTCCCAAACAGAGCGGCGCATATCGGGTGACAGATGGAAACTTTCTGTATGGGGATTTCTACCAGAAAACGGAAAATGGCTGGGAAAAAGCAGATAAGACTAAGCTGGTGAAAGGCCAGGAATATGCACTGTATCTGGAGCAGGAGTATGGCAACAATGAGAGTGTAACCATTGTATATCAGGAAAGCAAGCAGGACAGCACAGGCAATACGCTTACCTTAGGCCAGGAATACAACCTGACAATGAAAGAATCTGAAACCAGGGAACTGTTCTTTACTCCGGAGGAGACGGGAAGTTACCTATTTGAAAGTTTTGATTGGGCAAATGAAGAGCCTTACCTGCGGATTTATCAGGAAGATACCCTGATAAGAGAAAATAGTTACAGTGTACGGGTTTCTCTGGAAAAAGGCGTGACGTACCGTCTTACTGTTGGATTCAATTCTGAAGATGAAGAGGAGCTGAACTTTTCCGTACGGGTAGTGAAGAAAGAAGCAGCAGTGCTGGAAGATCTGGAACTGCACAATGGATGGGGTAACCGTTATGCGTACAATGAGGTTTATGGCATTGGCGGAGAAGAAGAATTAGGAGAGCTGTTAGAAGAACTTTGGCTGGAAAAATGGTATGATTCCGGAGATTGGGACAGTGAACGCCTGTCTCTGATTGATATGACAAAACAGCCAGATGGTTCCTATACCTTCAAGGATGACGATGGTGCCGAGTATGTTCTGACTATGACTGCGACGACCGTTGTAAATGGAACGACAACTTATGAAGTGGTGGTTTCCAGCGGTAGTCTGTCTGCAAAGGCATATATAAAAGTAACTGCTCAAGGAAGTGTCCCCACCGCGGTAGAGGGACAGGAAAGCCAGATCAGTCTGGCAGGCGGAGCAGAGCCGGGAAGAAAGTTCTGGAAATTTGTTCCTTCTGAAACTGGCTATTATGATGCTGCGGTAACCGGAAGCCTGGGTGCGCCCACACAGATGGTTGTTCTGGAAAATAATACATCCGGTTATCTGGAATATAAGGGAGTTCAGGGCGGCTGGCTCATGGAACAGGGCACGGAGTATTACATTGGTGTGGATTATCATACCACGCAGGCTGGAACGGCCGCAGTGACGGTGACAAGATCCGACGAGAAAGAGCTGGCGGATATGGAACTGGTCAGTGGTCCGGTTTATACCCTGGCCCTGGATCAGGCAGCTACTCCGGATGGAGAAGGTGCGGTATTAAATCTGATTTATGCAGATGGAACCAAGAGACAGGTTACGTATACAGGCTATGACAACAAATATGGAATCTGGGTCAATAGCTGCAGAGTAAGCGATAAGAAATACCGGATCGCATATATTCTGGAAGACGGAGATGCCAGATACTGCGTAACGACCTATGTTCCCTATACCTCCTGGGAAAGCCTTCCTCTTCTAAAAGAAGGTGTTTTTGAAGAGAAGTTTGCAGAGAAAAATGCAGAATTGGGTATTGAGTCTTATGAAACTAAGGGATTCCGCTTCCAGCCAAGCAAAGACGGTGAATATAACTTCCTGACAGAACGGGAAAATCTGAATGATCTGGAGCATTTCAACATTCTTGATTCCAGCCGGAAGCAGGCACCTCATCATAGGGACACCGGAGCATGGCTGTTAAGCAAAGGCGAGACCTATTACGTGGTGATCAATGCAAGAGGAACTTTGAAAATTGGTTTCCAGGAAGCAGGAACCCACGTACATCAGGGAGTATGGCAGACCGTTACAGAGCCCACCTGCGGCCAAAACGGACTGGCAGTGGAAACCTGCAGCATCTGCGGTGAAAAGCTTGCTGAGAACATTTTGAATCCAACTGATGAACATACTTATACAAAGACCGTGGTAGATAAAGAAGCCACCTGTACCACTGCGGGAAGCCAGCACAGAGAGTGCGGCGTGTGTGGACAGCAGGAAGCAGCAACGGTGATTCCGGCAAAGGGACATACCTTTGTGACCAAAGTAGATAAAGCAGCCACCTGCGGAGCTGCTGGAAGCCAGCACAAAGAGTGTACGGTGTGTGGATATAAAGAAGCAGCAACAGCTATTCCGGCAACAAATGCACACAAGTATGTGACCAAGATTGATAAAGCAGCCACCTGCGGAGCTGCTGGAAGTAAACACGAAGAGTGCAGCGTGTGCGGTGCAAAGAAAGCAGCGGTGTCAATCCCGGCAACAGGAGCTCACAAATTTGGAGCTTATAAGACTACTGTATCTGCAACCGTTATGAAGACAGGCACAAAGGAACGGACCTGCAGCGTGTGCGGTAAAAAAGAGACGCTTGTGATTCCGAAACTGAAAGCCACGATCAAAGTAGCCAAGAAGAGCGTAACCGTCAAGGTGGGCAGCAGCGTTCAGGCACCCAAGGTAACTTTCCGCACTGGGGATGGAATCAAGAGCTGGAAAGTGAAAGACAGCAAGATTGCCTCGGTAGATAAGAAAGGAAAGATCACCGGAAAGAAAGCTGGAAAGACTACCGTAACGGTAACGTTAAAGAGCGGAAAGACTGCCAAGATTACCGTAATGGTGAAGAAGATTGCTACTAAAAAAGTAACCGTAGATCAGAGGAAAGTAACTCTGAAGAAAGGTAAGACCTGCCAGCTGAAAGTAACGGTAACACCGAAGAACAGTCAGGACAAAGTAACCTACAAGAGTTCTGACAGCAAGATCGTTTCGGTAAGTGCGAAGGGAAAGGTCACAGCAAAGAAAAAAGGAAAAGCCACGATCACCATTACTTCCGGAAAGAAAAAAACCACCTGCAAGGTAACTGTAAAATAAAAAAAGAAAAGGACTGCGGGGTGAAAACCATCCTGCAGTCCGGAAAAGAGGGAAAAACGATGAAAAGGATTATGAAAAAAGCTGCAGCGGCCCTGATGACTGCAATGCTGCTTGTCTGCTTTGCCTTCCTGTTTCAGGGAGGCAGCGCAGAAGCAGCCGAAAAGGCACCTTCACTTCCAAAACTGGTAACCACCAATCCCAGCGCATGGGGCCGGACTTTCAAGATCACAAACTTGAAGAAAACAGATAAAGTCATTAAAGTGGTTTCCAAAGATGAGAAGATTGTAGAGGCAGGCTGGTATAATGATGAGAAAGTGCTGATCCTGAGCACCCTCAACTGTGCAAAAACCGGAGAAACCGATGTCATTGTAAAGGTTAAGAGAAATAAAAAAACTTATTCTCTGAAAGTTCACGTAAACAGCAAAGCGTGGAAGACACCGTTTAAGAAACTGAAGGTAGGCACCAAGGATCTGACAAACAGAGCCACTGGACTGTATGCAAACCTTCCGAAGAGATCCTATTCCGGAAAACTGGTGTTCCGCTTGAAAGCAGGCTGGAAACTGGTGGATCTGCGGATGCAGGACAATGCTACAGGAGACTTAAAGAAAATCAAAAATTACGCAAAAGTAAATTTGAAAAAAGGTACATTGGTGTTCACTGTAAGAAATGCAAAAACCAATCATGTTATGAAGTTTAATATTTAACAAAGTCTAGCAAGAATTCTCCTACCTCTTCAGGTAGTGAGATGAATTGTAAAAGAAACCTAAACGGCAGCGGTGGGCGGAGAGAGATCGGTATCCCCCGCTGACATGAGGTTTAACCACAGTCGGGATCATCCCGGCGTGTCAGACTCCGTAAATACCGACTGTGAGTTGAAACAATGCACAAAAGAGAAAAGCTTCCCGCACGGATAGGCGTGCCGGGAAGCTTTCTGCATATCTGGACTTGTGCAAAATTTTTTTCTTGACAGTTTTGAGGGTTTGTGCTATCATAAAAAATGCGCTATTGTGCAGGAGTATGCCCAAGGCATCAGTATGCCCAAATGCGCATGTGCAAATTTGGCAGTAATAGAGATAGTGATATAGAAAGAACAGGGGTGAAATGTCAATGGAGAAAAACAGAATACGTCCGGTCAAGAGTGGCAAAAGCTTCCGTATGAGTTATTCCAGACAGAAAGAGGTACTTGAAATGCCCAACCTCATCGAGGTCCAGACGAACTCGTATGCATGGTTTCTGAAGGAAGGACTGAAGGAAGTCTTTGACGATATCTCTCCCATTACGGATTACAGTGGAAAATTGAGCCTGGAATTCGTAGATTTTAAACTGTGCGAAGACGAAGTAAAGTATTCCATCGAGGAATGCAAGGAACGTGACGCTACTTATGCGGCCCCTCTGAAAGTGCGGGTACGTCTTCACAACAGAGAAAATGATGAGATCAATGAACATGAGATCTTCATGGGAGAACTTCCTATCATGACCGTTACAGGAACATTCGTGATCAACGGTGCTGAGCGAGTTATCGTCAGCCAGCTGGTTCGTTCCCCAGGCATCTACTATGCCATCGCTCATGATAAACTGGGTAAGAGACTGTTTTCAAGCACCGTAATCCCGAATCGTGGTGCATGGCTGGAATATGAGACGGACTCCAACGACATTTTCTATGTGCGCGTGGACCGGACCAGAAAGGTGCCTGTTACCGTCCTGATCCGTGCCCTTGGCTTTGGAAGCAACGCAGAGATCCTCGAGCTGTTTGGCGAAGAGCCGAAGATCGTGAATACCCTGGCAAAGGATACATCTACCAGCTACCAGGAAGGTCTTTTGGAACTGTATAAGAAGATCCGTCCGGGCGAGCCGCTGGCAGTAGACAGCGCAGAAAGCCTGATCACCGGTATGTTCTTTGACCCCAGAAGATATGACCTGGCAAAGGTAGGCCGTTACAAATTCAATAAAAAACTTCTTCTCCGCAACCGGATCACCGGAAAAGTCCTGGGAGAAGATGTGGTAGACCTGGAGACAGGAGAGATCCTGGCTGAAGCAGGTACCGAGATCGACAGAAATTTAGCTGACCAGATTCAGAATGCTGGTGTTCCGTTTGTATGGATTCAGACAGAGGAGCGCAAAGTAAAAGTTATTTCCAGCATGATGGTAGACCTGGGTGCTTACGTGGATTTTGATCCGGCTGAAGTGGGTGTACATGAATATGTATATTATCCGGTTCTGAAAAAGATTCTGGAAGAGAACGAAACAACCGAGGAGCTCAAGGAAGCCATTCACAAAAACATCCATGAGCTGATTCCGAAACATATTACAAAGGAAGATATCATTGCTTCCATCAACTACAACATGCATCTGGAATACGGTATCGGAAATGATGACGATATCGACCATCTGGGCAACCGTCGTATCCGCGCGGTAGGTGAGCTGCTTCAGAACCAGTACCGGATCGGTCTTTCACGTCTGGAAAGAGTTGTCCGTGAGCGTATGACCACACAGGATCTGGAGGGCATTTCTCCCCAGTCCCTGATCAACATCAAGCCGGTTACAGCAGCAGTGAAAGAGTTCTTCGGATCTTCTCAGCTGTCCCAGTTCATGGATCAGAATAACCCTCTTGGTGAGCTGACTCACAAGAGACGTCTGTCCGCATTAGGACCGGGTGGTCTGTCCAGAGACCGTGCCGGATTCGAGGTTCGAGATGTACATTACTCCCATTACGGAAGAATGTGCCCCATCGAGACTCCTGAAGGACCTAACATCGGTCTGATCAACTCCCTGGCAAGTTATGCCCGGATCAATGAATACGGATTCATCGAAGCTCCCTACCGTGTAGTAGACAAGAGCGATCCTAAGAATCCACGGGTTACCGACAATGTTGTATATATGACAGCCGATGAAGAAGATAATTACCATGTAGCACAGGCAAATACCCCGCTGGATGAGGAAGGCCATTTCATTAACAAAAATGTGTCCGGACGTTACCGCGAGGAGACACAGGAATACGAGCGTACCATGTTTGATTACATGGACGTATCCCCGAAAATGGTATTCTCTGTAGCTACCGCTCTGATCCCGTTCCTGCAGAACGACGACGCAAACCGTGCGCTGATGGGTTCCAACATGCAGCGTCAGGCAGTGCCGCTTCTGACAACGGAAGCTCCGGTTGTGGGTACTGGTATCGAAGCAAAAGCAGCGGTTGACTCCGGTGTGTGTGTGGTTGCCAAGAAGGACGGCGTGATCGAGCGTTCTACTTCCAAAGTGATCACCATGAAGAACGATGATGGAACCAGAGATGAGTACCGTCTGACCAAGTTTTCACGAAGCAACCAGAGCAACTGCTACAACCAGAAGCCCATTGTATTCAAGGGCGACCGGGTAAAGAAAGGCGATGTCATTGCAGACGGTCCTTCCACCTGCAACGGCGAAATCGCACTCGGAAAGAACCCGCTGATCGGATTTATGACCTGGGAAGGTTACAACTACGAGGATGCGGTTCTGTTAAGTGAAAGACTGGTTATGGACGATGTATACACATCCGTTCATATTGAGGAATATGAGGCAGAAGCCCGTGACACCAAGTTAGGACCGGAAGAGATCACCAGAGATGTTCCGGGTGTTGGTGACGATGCACTGAAAGATCTGGACGAGCGTGGTATTATCCGCATTGGTGCAGAAGTTCGTGCAGGGGATATTCTGGTAGGTAAGGTGACTCCGAAGGGAGAAACCGAGTTGACTGCTGAGGAGCGGCTGCTGCGAGCCATCTTCGGTGAAAAGGCACGTGAAGTGCGTGACACTTCCCTGAAAGTACCTCACGGTGAGTATGGTATCGTTGTAGATGCCAAAGTATTTACCAGAGAAAACGGCGATGAGCTGGCACCGGGTGTGAACCAGGCAGTCCGCATTTACATCGCTCAGAAGAGAAAGATCTCTGTAGGAGACAAGATGGCAGGCCGTCACGGAAACAAGGGTGTTGTTTCCCGTGTTCTTCCTGTAGAAGATATGCCGTTCCTGCCAAACGGCCGTCCGCTGGATATCGTGCTGAACCCCTTAGGTGTGCCGTCACGTATGAACATCGGACAGGTGCTGGAGATCCATTTAAGTCTTGCAGCAAAGGCACTTGGCTTTAACATTTCCACTCCGGTATTCGATGGCGCAAACGAGATCGACATCATGGATACCCTGGATCTGGCAAATGATTACGTAAATATGGAGTGGGATGAGTTCAAGGAGAAGCACGGCGAAGAGCTCCTTCCGGAAGTGCTGGATTACTTGTACGAGAACCGCGACCATAGAAAACTCTGGAAGGGTGTTCCTATTTCCAGAGACGGAAAGGTAAGACTGCGTGACGGACGTACCGGCGAGTATTTCGACAGCCCGGTAACCATCGGACACATGCATTACCTGAAACTGCATCACCTGGTAGACGATAAGATCCATGCACGTTCTACCGGCCCGTACTCTCTGGTTACACAGCAGCCTCTGGGTGGTAAAGCTCAGTTCGGCGGCCAGCGTTTCGGAGAGATGGAGGTATGGGCTCTGGAAGCATACGGAGCATCTTATACCTTGCAGGAGATCCTGACAGTTAAATCTGATGATGTGGTAGGACGTGTCAAGACCTATGAAGCCATCATCAAGGGCGAGAACGTTCCGGAGCCTGGAATTCCGGAGTCCTTCAAGGTACTGTTAAAAGAGCTTCAGTCTCTGGGACTTGATGTAAAAGTACTTAAAGATGACAACACGGAAGTAGAGATCATGGAAACAGTTGATTATGGTGATACAGATCTGCATTCTGTGATCGAAGGCGACGACCATGGTTACAACAAAGAAGATGAATCCTTCAGCGATTATGGCTATTCCAAGCAGGAATTTGACGGAGACGATCTGGTAGATATTGAAGAAGATGATATGGAGCCGGATGACGCAGATCTTCGTGAGCTTGAAAAAGAACTTGGCCGTGAGGATAATAACTGAGATATAGAAGGGAGAACCATTCATGCCTGAAGCTACAACGAATGAAGTGTATCAACCAATGACTTTTGATGCCATCAAGATCGGCCTGGCCTCTCCTGAAAAAATCAGAGAGTGGTCCCATGGCGAGGTAAAAAAGCCGGAAACCATTAACTATAGAACCCTGAAACCGGAAAAAGACGGCCTGTTCTGCGAGCGGATCTTCGGACCGAGCAAGGACTGGGAATGCCACTGCGGAAAGTACAAAAAAATCCGCTATAAGGGCGTTGTCTGCGACCGCTGCGGCGTTGAAGTAACCAAAGCCAGCGTACGTCGTGAGCGTATGGGACATATCGAGCTTGCTGCTCCTGTTTCCCATATCTGGTATTTCAAGGGAATTCCTTCCAGAATGGGACTGATCCTGGATCTGTCTCCCAGAACTCTGGAAAAGGTACTGTATTTTGCAAATTATATCGTCCTGGACAAAGGTACCACAGATCTGCAGTACAAGCAGGTCCTGACGGAACGTGAGTATCAGGATGCTTACGAAAAATGGGGTAATAACTTCCGCGTCGGAATGGGCGCGGAGGCTATCAAAGAGCTTCTGGAAGCCATTGATATGGAAAAAGAATCCGTAGAGCTGAAAAAAGGCTTAAAGGAATCTACCGGTCAGAAGCGTGCCCGCATTATCAAACGTCTGGAAGTCGTAGAAGCATTCCGTGAGTCCGGAAACAAACCGGAGTGGATGATCATGACAGTTATCCCGGTTATTCCGCCAGATCTGCGTCCTATGGTACAGCTGGATGGAGGACGTTTCGCAACTTCCGACTTAAATGACTTGTACCGCCGTATCATCAACAGAAACAACCGTCTGAAGAGGCTGCTGGAGCTGGGTGCGCCGGATATCATCGTCCGCAACGAAAAACGTATGTTACAGGAAGCAGTAGATGCCCTGATTGACAACGGACGCCGCGGCCGTCCTGTAACAGGACCGGGCAACCGTGCACTGAAGTCCCTGTCTGACATGCTGAAAGGTAAATCCGGACGTTTCCGTCAGAACCTGTTAGGTAAGCGTGTTGACTACTCCGGACGTTCCGTTATTGTTGTTGGACCGGAACTGAAGATCTATCAGTGTGGTCTTCCAAAAGAAATGGCCATCGAGCTGTTTAAACCTTTCGTTATGAAGGAGCTGGTAGCAAACGGCACTTCTCATAACATCAAAAATGCAAAGAAAATGGTAGAGCGTCTGCAGCCGGAAGTTTGGGATGTGCTGGAAGACGTTATCAAAGAGCATCCGGTTATGTTAAACCGTGCTCCTACACTGCACAGACTGGGTATCCAGGCATTTGAGCCGATCCTGGTAGAAGGAAAGGCTATCAAGCTGCATCCTCTGGTTTGTACCGCATTCAACGCCGACTTCGATGGAGACCAGATGGCTGTCCATCTGCCCCTGTCCGTAGAAGCACAGGCAGAGTGCCGCTTTATGCTGCTGTCCCCCAACAACCTGTTAAAGCCGTCTGATGGAGGTCCTGTAGCCGTTCCTTCTCAGGATATGGTTCTTGGTATCTACTATCTGACTCAGGAAAGACCGGGCGTGGCAGGCGAAGGCAAGTTCTTCAAGAGTGTGAACGAAGCAATCCTGGCTTATGAAAATAAAGTTGTGACACTGCAGACCAGACTGACTGTTCGCACCAGCAAGACTATTCCGGGCCACTTCAGTGAGGAAGAAAAGGCAAAACTGGATGAGCTGGGTGTTCATGTAAAAGAGACAGAGACCAGCACCGTACTTACCGGAAATACCGAGTCTACACTGGGACGTTTCATCTTTAATGAGATTCTTCCCCAGGATTTAGGCTTTGTAGACCGCAGCAAGCTGGAAAACCTGCTGAAACTGGAAGTGGATTTCCACGTAGGAAAGAAACAGTTAAAGCAGATTCTGGAAAAAGTTATCAATACCCATGGATCTACCAAGACCGCAGAGGTTCTGGATGATATCAAGGCAATGGGTTACAAATATTCTACAAGAGCGGCTATGACCGTATCCATTTCCGATATGACTGTGCCGCCTCAGAAACCGCAGCTGATCAAAGAGGCTCAGGACGTTGTAGACCGTATCACACGGAACTACAAGAGAGGTCTGATCACTGAGGAAGAGCGTTACAAAGAAGTTGTAGAGACCTGGAAGGAAACCGATGATGTCCTGACAAAGGCTCTGCTGGACGGACTGGACCGCTACAACAACATCTACATGATGGCTGACTCCGGTGCCCGTGGATCTGATAAGCAGATCAAACAGCTGGCAGGTATGCGAGGCCTGATGGCAGATACAACCGGACATACCATCGAGATGCCCATTAAGTCCAACTTCCGTGAGGGACTGGACGTACTGGAATACTTCATGTCTGCGCATGGAGCACGAAAAGGAATGTCCGATACCGCTCTTCGTACCGCTGACTCTGGTTACCTG
The DNA here is from genome assembly GCA_905214955.1 of uncultured bacterium. Classification (GTDB taxonomy): domain Bacteria; phylum Bacillota; class Clostridia; order Lachnospirales; family Lachnospiraceae; genus Limivivens. The sequence goes on along the minus strand of CAJMON010000029.1, from coordinate 5,839 downwards.
ACCAGACGAATGGTAGATGTTTCCCAGGATCTGATCATTCGTGAAACAGACTGCTGCGAAGGCAAGGATGAGATTCCGGGTATGTACGTAAAAGCATTTGCGGACGGAAAAGAAGAGATTGAAAGTCTGCAGGAGCGTATTACCGGCCGTTTCTCATGCGAAACCATTAAGAATAAAGATGGCGAAGTGCTGGTAAAAGCAAACCACATGATCACCCCGAAGCGTGCAGCACGCATCATCAACGAGGGTGTGGATGAGAATGGACAGCCGTATGAGCGGATCAAGATCCGTACGATCCTGTCCTGTAAGTCTCACGTGGGTATCTGTGCGAAGTGCTACGGTTCCAACATGGCAACCGGTGAGCCGGTACAGGTAGGTGAGTCTGTTGGTATCATTGCAGCACAGTCCATCGGTGAGCCGGGTACACAGCTGACCATGCGTACTTTCCACAGCGGCGGTGTTGCCGGCGGCGATATCACACAGGGTCTTCCCCGTGTCGAGGAGCTTTTTGAGGCACGGAAACCCAAGGGTCTTGCGATCATCACTGAGATCAAGGGTATTGCCACCATCAAAGATACTAAGAAGAAACGTGAGATCATCGTAACGGATCCGGATAACGGTGATTCTAAGACCTATCTGATTCCGTATGGTTCCAGAATCAAGGTTGCAGACGGCGCATTCCTGGAAGCAGGTGATGAACTTACGGAAGGTAGTGTGAACCCCCATGATATTCTTCGTATCAAGGGTGTCCGCGCAGTACAGGACTACATGCTCCGTGAGGTTCAGCGTGTATACCGTCTTCAGGGTGTAGAGATCAGCGATAAACATATCGAAGTGATTGTACGCCAGATGCTGAAGAAAGTCCGCATCGAGAACAACGGTGACACCGAGATGCTTCCGGGTACCATGGTAGATGTACTGGATTTCGAAGACGAGAACGAGAAAGCCATTGCAGAAGGAAAAGAACCGGCAGAAGGAAAACAGGTAATGCTTGGTATTACCAAAGCTTCCCTGGCTACCAACTCCTTCCTGTCAGCAGCTTCTTTCCAGGAGACCACCAAGGTTCTGACAGAAGCAGCCATCAAGGGTAAGGTCGATGAGCTGATCGGTCTGAAAGAGAACGTTATCATCGGTAAACTGATTCCTGCAGGTACTGGTATGAAGCGTTACCGCAATGTAGTGATTGATACCGGAGCTGAGGAAGAAGATGAGGATGACAGCTTCGATACACTGGATATTTCCGAAGACATGCCTTATGAAGAAGAGCAGGAAAAAACTGTAAAAGAGGCTGAAAAGCCAGAAGCAGAAGCTGCTGCTGAGGACATGAATGATGAAGAACTTCCTATTACAGAGGATTTAGGTGAGGAAGAAAATTCCGAAACTCCCTCCGAGGAAAAATAAGAAATAAATAAAAGAGGCGTCCGGCCATGATTGGCTGGGCGCCTTTTTCCATACAAAGAATTAAAGATCGAAAAACCAGTCTTTTTCTTTTTCACGTTTTCTGCGGGCGCGGTGTCCACTGGCAGAGACGGGGGCGGATTCTGGAGCTGTGCCCTGGGGTGTCTGAGGGGGAACATCTGACGGAACATTCTGGTAAGGAGGATTTTGATAAGAATTCTGCATTTGCGGAGTATTCTGATAAGGACCATTCGGGTAGGAATTCTGCATTTGCGGAGCATTCTGATAAGGACCATTCGGGTAGAAATTCTGCATTTGCGGAGCGCCCTGATAGGGGGCATTCTGATAGAAATTCTGCATCTGCGGAGTGTTTTGATAAGGAACATTCTGGTATGGTACATTTTGCGGAGCACCTTGATAGGGATTTTTCTGCGCAGGAGCCTGGCATGCGGGCTCTTTCATTTTTTGCTTCTTTTTGCGGGGGCGGAAGATAGTCTTCCGCCCCGTCCATCCGATAATCCGGACAAGAATGATACCCCAGAAAACACCGAAACTGTCAATACACACATCCCGCATAGCAGGGGAACGTCCCGATACAAAGCTTTGATGGTATTCATCTCCGCAGGCAAATGCCACACAGAGAAAACCGGCTACCAGCATCAGAAGAAATCCATGCATACCATACACATATAATGGGAAAGATACAGCAATAGCCAGTGCAAAATATTCTGTCATATGAGCAAGCTTGCGGGTGATAAAGTTAATTTTTTCCGCATATTCCTGAATCTGCCATTCTTCGAGGCCTGCATCAAAAACATAGTCTGCAGTCCGGACAATCTTTGCGCTTGCCCGGAGGCTTAAATCGGAAGAAACATCTCCGGTCTGGCTGGAGAAGCTGAAGATCATGTACATCAGCAGGATGGCAGGCAGAAATGACAGCGGTTTCAAAAGAGTTCTGATCATAGTTGTTACCTCCAATCCCTGCTATCATAGCATCTCAAAAAAAGAATGTCCATAATATTAAGGAATTCATAAGGGAGAAATAAGGAAGAAAAGTTGATGAAAAATCTCTTGACAGGACTCGAGAAACCCCGTATAATACAATTTGTGTGCGTATATTTCTGATTGCGCCCACGAATATTGAAATACGACGGCAACCACATCCGCAGGAAAGCCTGCGAGATTTACAGGAGGTGAAAGGAATGCCAACATTTAACCAGTTAGTAAGAAAAGGCAGACAGACAACTGAAAAGAAGTCCACGGCTCCCGCTCTTCAGAAGGGCTTCAACTCCCTGAAGAAAAAGGCAACCGATGTATCTGCACCGCAGAAGAGAGGTGTTTGTACAGCTGTTAAGACTGCAACACCGAAAAAACCGAACTCAGCTCTTAGAAAGATCGCCAGAGTACGTCTTTCCAACGGCATCGAAGTTACCAGCTACATCCCCGGTGAGGGACACAACCTGCAGGAGCATAGCGTGGTACTGATCCGTGGAGGAAGAGTAAAAGACTTACCAGGTACCAGATATCATATCATCCGTGGTACACTGGATACCGCAGGCGTTGCAAAGAGAAGACAGGCTCGTTCCAAATACGGAGCAAAGAGACCGAAAGACGCTAAGAAATAATTTGGCTTCTGCAAGACAGATGCTGACGATGTAACAGAATCGATTCACTAACAGAACTATTTGCTTGCCGGCATTCTATAAAACCAGGTGGTTGCAGGTTGAATATAGAAACACTGGCATGTACACAATAGAACGACACATTGTGAGTACCGATGATCTAATCAAAGCGGTATGACAAATGCCGCGGAAATTATTAAGGAGGGAAGTACCGTGCCACGTAAAGGACATACTCAGAAAAGAGACGTATTAGCCGATCCGATCTACAATAATAAAGTGGTTACGAAACTTATCAATAACATTATGTTAGATGGTAAGAAGGGCGTAGCTCAGAAGATCGTTTACGGTGCATTTGAGCGGGTAGAAGCTAAGGCTGAGAAACCTGCAATCGAAGTATTTGAAGAGGCTATGAACAATATCATGCCTGTTCTGGAAGTAAAAGCAAGACGTATCGGTGGAGCTACCTACCAGGTACCTATCGAAGTAAGAGCTGACAGACGTCAGGCTCTGGCTCTGCGCTGGCTGACCATGTTCTCCCGTAAAAGAGGCGAGAAGACCATGGAAGAAAGACTGGCAAATGAGATCATGGACGCTGCGAACAACACCGGAGCTGCTGTGAAGAGAAAAGAAGACATGCACAAGATGGCAGAAGCGAACAAGGCTTTCGCACACTATCGTTTCTAAGTTTTTGTGTGAAACTGTGCGATTCATTTAGGAGGAAAAAACCTTGGCTGGAAGAGAATATCCCTTAGAGAGAACCAGAAATATTGGTATTATGGCTCATATCGATGCTGGTAAAACCACCACAACAGAGCGTATCCTGTATTACACTGGTATTAACTACAAAATTGGTGATACTCATGAAGGTACTGCTACCATGGACTGGATGGAGCAGGAACAGGAGCGTGGTATTACCATTACTTCAGCCGCTACAACCTGTCACTGGACTTTGGAAGAGTTTACCAAACCGAAGCCAGGTGCTCTGGAGCATCGTATCAACATCATCGATACCCCGGGCCACGTTGACTTTACTGTAGAGGTTGAGCGTTCTCTGCGTGTTCTGGACGGTGCTGTCGGCGTTTTCTGTGCAAAGGGCGGTGTAGAGCCTCAGTCTGAAAACGTATGGCGTCAGGCCGATACCTACAATGTTCCCCGTATGGCATTCATCAATAAGATGGATATCATGGGTGCGAACTTCTACGCAGCAGTAGATCAGATCCGTACAAGACTGGGCAAAAATGCCATTTGTCTGCAGCTGCCGATTGGTAAAGAAGATGAATTCAAAGGAATCATCGACCTGTTTGAAATGAAAGCCTACATCTACAATGATGAAAAGGGCGATGATATCAGCGTTGTTGATGTTCCCGAAGATATGGCAGAAGAAGCTGAACTGTATCATACAGAGCTGATCGAGAAAGTCTGCGAACTGGACGATGATCTGATGATGCAGTATCTGGAAGGTGAAGAACCGACCGTTGAAGAAATGAAGAAAGTCCTGAGAAAAGCTACCTGCGAGTGCCAGGCTGTTCCGGTTTGCTGCGGTACTGCTTACCGTAACAAAGGTATCCAGAAACTTCTGGATGCAATCGTTGAATACATGCCGTCACCGCTGGATATCCCGCCGATCAAGGGAACTGACTTGGATGGAAATGAAGTAGTAAGACACTCTTCTGATGAAGAGCCGTTCTCTGCTCTGGCATTCAAGATCATGGCTGACCCATTTGTAGGAAAGCTTGCTTTCTTCCGTGTATATTCTGGTACTATGAACTCTGGTTCTTATGTACTGAACTCTACAAAAGATAAAAAAGAGCGTGTAGGACGTATCCTGCAGATGCACGCTAATAAGAGACAGGAACTGGATAAAGTATATTCCGGAGATATCGCAGCAGCTGTTGGATTCAAATTCACAACAACTGGTGATACCATCTGTGATGAGCAGCATCCGGTAATCCTGGAGTCTATGGAGTTCCCGGAGCCGGTTATCGAGCTGGCTATCGAGCCCAAGACCAAAGCCGGACAGGGCAAAATGGGCGAAGCTCTTGCAAAACTTGCAGAAGAAGACCCGACCTTCCGTGCGCATACAGATCAGGAAACCGGCCAGACCATTATCGCTGGTATGGGTGAGCTGCATCTGGAAATTATCGTAGACCGTCTGCTTCGTGAGTTCAAGGTAGAAGCTAATGTAGGTGCACCGCAGGTTGCTTACAAAGAGGCTATTACCAAAGAAGTTAACGTTGACAGTAAGTACGCAAAACAGTCTGGTGGACGTGGACAGTATGGTCACTGTAAAGTTATCTTCACTCCGATGGATCCCAACGGTGAAGAAACCTTCAAGTTTGAGTCTACCGTTGTCGGCGGTGCTATTCCGAAGGAGTACATCCCGGCTGTAGGCGAAGGTATCGAAGAAGCTACCAAGGCTGGTATCCTTGGCGGATTCCCGGTACTGGGTGTTCATGCAAATGTATACGATGGTTCTTACCATGAAGTCGATTCAAGTGAAATGGCATTCCACATCGCTGGTTCTCTCGCATTCAAAGAGGCTATGCAGAAGGGTGCACCGGTTCTGCTTGAGCCGATCATGAAGGTAGAAGTTACCATGCCGGAAGAGTACATGGGTGATGTTATCGGTGATATCAACTCCCGTCGTGGACGTATTGAAGGTATGGAAGACATCGGTGGCGGCAAGATGGTCAAAGGATTCGTTCCGCTGGCTGAAATGTTCGGTTACTCCACCGACCTTCGTTCCAAGACTCAGGGCCGTGGAAACTACTCCATGTTCTTCGAGAAATACGAGCAGGTTCCGAAGTCCGTACAGGAAA
>CAJMON010000028.1 GCA_905214955.1 uncultured bacterium | reverse complement strand
ACGCCACACCGACGAAATGCGTAGCATTTTGGAGGTTGGCTCTGAACAGTTACTGCATTTTTATAAAGGACATACGCAGATAATCGAGAGGTCGGGAAAATCAAATAAATTTTCCCGACCTCCGTTAAAGCGACCGCCTCAAACCCAAAACCCCCGGTGTGACAAACCACGCCGGGGATTTTCAAAATTACTTTTTTACTTCTTTTTCACGGTAATGACACTGGCTTTTCCAAAGGCACCGTAATATTTTTTACCTCCCATGCTCTTGTAAGCCCGAATCCTTACGTAGTACTTCTTTCCTGCTTTCAGCTTGGAAATGGTCTTTGTGGAAGCAGAAGATTTCAGAACTACTTTCTTTGTAGTGGAAACCGTAAACTTGGAGGATGTGGAGTATTCCAGTTCATATCCGCTTACTCCTGCCAGCTTCTTCCATTTTACAGTCAGTTTTCCTTTCTGTTTCGAAGAAAGAGCAGCTGTTCCCATCTTCTGCGGTGTCACATAAACAGTGACTTTCTGTACCGCTTTCTTGTAATTCTTGGTTTCTCCTGCTGTAACTGTCACAGTTACTTTTCCTGCCCGTTTTCCGGTTACTGTTCCCTTGGTATTTACCGTTGCAAGCTTTGTGCTGCTGCTCTTATACGTCAGCTTGCCCTTTCCGGAAGCTTTGGCTTTCAGTGACACAGTCTTTCCGGCTGCTGCCGTCACGGTCTTTTCTTTCACAGTCACTGTCTGGGAAGCCTTCCGGATGGTATAGGATACGCTGGCATCCTTTGGGATCTCATAGTTGGCATTTCCAAGGGCTGTTACTTCTGCGGTATAGGTTCCCGCATCTTTGGCTTTTCCTCCTGTCACAGTAACTGTGCAGGTATCGCCTGCTACCAGGTTGGAAACAGCTGCCTGTACATTAGAAGCTTTTTTGTTGTAAGTTCTCGCTGCTGTTCCTTTCCAAGTAAATGCTGCAGTCTTTGGAAGAATGGTGCAGGTGGTCTTGACATCACCGGAAAGGACATAATCGCTGTTGTCCAGACCTTTTGCCGTCACCGTATAGGTACCTGCATCTTTTCTGGTAGTTCCTTCTACTGCGGTTACTTTGCAGGTATCTCCTGCTGCCAGACCTGTCACTTCTGCTTTCGGCGTCAGTGCTTTTCCATCATAAGTCTTTGTGGTATCCTTCCAGGACACGGTTACAGCCTTGGGAAGGATGGTGTAGGTCTGGGTCTTTGTCTCTTTCAGCTCATACTTCGTCGTATCGCTGATGGACACTGCAGATGCGGTGTAGGTGCCTGCATGGACTGCATCTCCTCCAGTTACCGTTACACTGCAGGTATCTCCAGAAACCAGATTGGTTACCACTGCCTGTACGCTGGATGCTTTTCCATCGTAGGTTCTGTCACCAGTTCCGGTAAATCCAATTTCCGCAATGCGTTTTGTAATCTCATAGCTCTGTGTGGTTCCTTCTTTTGACAGCTCATAATCCCCGTTTCCAAGGCTTACTGCAGTGGCTGTATAAGTTCCAGGAACTACCTCATTTCCGCCAATGACTGTCACGCTGCAGGAATCTCCTGCCAGAATACCGGATACTTCTGCTGTTACATTTGAAGCGTTTCCATCGTATGCTCTTGCCTCTGTTCCTTTCCAGGTCAGTGCAATGGGTTTCGGTGCAATGGTGTAAGCTTTTGTGGTCTCGGCATCTGCTGCCAGCACATAGTTTCCATTGGTAGTGCCCACAGCCTTTGCACTATAAGTGCCTGCATGGATCTCCTGTGCGTTTTCAATCAGGATTCCACAGGAATCTGTTCCCACCAGATCCGCTGCATCTGCATTAGCAGTTACTTCTGCTGCACTTCCGTCATAGGTTTTGTCTGCGGCCGCCCAGATTACATGGACAGCTTTTGGAAGAATGGTATAACTCTGCTGTGCATTTTCTGCCAGTTCATACTTTTCATTATCCAGGACAGCGACAGCGGTATAAGTGCCTGCATTTACCGCATCAACACCCTGTACCTGTGCTTCGCAGGTATCTCCTGCTACCAGGTTGGAAACCTCTGCTTTTACTTCTGCCGGTGCGCCGTCATAGGTCTTTTCCAGACCGGACCAGGTAAGCACTGCCTGGCGTTTTCCGATGGTGCAGGAGACTTCCCTGCCTTCCGGAAGTACATAATTGCCTGCGCTGCTTCCTGTCAGCTCTGCTGCTCTTGCAGTGTAAATACCAGGAAGGATCTCTTCCGGATTCTCTACAGTAACTTCACAAAGGTCGCCCTCCACCAGGTTGGAAATTTCTGCTTTTGCTGTCAGCGGCTGGCCATCATATTCTTTAGAGGTACCGTTCCAGGAAAGAACGGCTTCTCTTGGAAGAATCTGGCAGGAAACGCTGGCTGCCTCTCCAAGCTGGTAGTTTCCGGCAGCTGCTCCCACAAGGCCTGTGATGCTGGCGGTATAGGTGCCTACGTTCACACCTGCTTCTGTCTGCACTTCTGCGCTGCACTCATCTCCTGTTTCCAGGTTAGTCAGTACAGCTTTTGCATTTACCGGCTGGCCATCGTAAATCTTTTCGGTCTGTTCCCAGGTAACCTCCAGTGTCTTCGGCGTAATCACATACGCACAGCTTCTATTTTCTTCCGCTTTAGGAAGTGCATAGTTGGTATTGGAAAGCTCAGCAGCCTTGGCAGTATAATTTCCTGCATTTACAGCGTTTCCGCTTTCCACAGTGACTTCACAAAGGTCGTCTCCGATCAGACTTTCTGCTGCCACGGCTGCAGTCACATTAGACGGCTGGCCGTTGTATACACGATCTTTATTTCCGCTCCATACCAGAGCAATGGTCTTCGGCAGAATCGTATAGCTGCAGGTCAAACTGTCTTTTGCAGAAGGCAGTACGTAGTTGGTATTGGAAAGTTTTACAGCTGCAGCGGTATAGGTACCTGCATTTACAGCAGTTCCGTTTTCTACGGTTACTTTACAGGTGTCATCCTTTACCAGGCTTCCTGCTGCCACAGCTGCTGTCACATTGGACGGCTGGCCGTTGTATACACGCTCTTCCTTTCCGCTCCATACCAGGTCTACGGTCTTCGGCAGAATCGTATAGCTGCAGGTCAGGTTCTCTTTTTCGGAAGGCAGTGCATAGTTGGTATTGGAAAGTTCCACAGCTGTGGCGGTATAAGTACCTGCATCCACAGCAGCTCCATTCTCTACCGTCACTTCACAGGTATCGCCTTCTACCAGGCTTTCCTGGCTTACAAAAGCTTCTACCTTGGAAGGCTCACCATTGTATACACGCTCTTCCTTTCCGCTCCATACCAGGTCTACGGTCTTCGGCAGAATCGTATAGCTGCAGGTCAGGTTCTCTTTTTCGGAAGGCAGTGCATAGTTGGTATTGGAAAGTTCCACAGCTGTGGCGGTATAAGTACCTGCATCCACAGCAGCTCCATTCTCTACCGTCACTTCACAGGTATCGCCTTCTACCAGGCTTTCCTGGCTTACAAAAGCTTCTACCTTGGAAGGCTCACCATTGTACACACGCTCTTCGTTTCCGCTCCAGCTCAGTGTTACGGGTTTTGGTGTAATGGTATAGCTGCACTCTGCTTCTTTGGGCAGTGTGTAATTGCTGTTGCTTACTGCTTCTGCTTTTGCAGTATGGATCCCTGCATCCACTGCATCTCCTCCGGACACGGTGACGGTGCAAACATCCCCTTCCAGCAGACTTTCCGGAGCAAGGCTGGCCGTTACATTGGAAGCAGTTCCATCATACTCCCGTTCTTCCTGGCCTTTCCAGATCAGCTGTACTTCTTTGGGTGTAATTTCTACCACAATATCCTGATAATCGGTTTCTGCTTTCTTTCCGTTGTCTTTTCGTGTAGAAACCACCATCAGATGATAATGGTATTTTCCGGCTGCTTTTCCTTTTGGAATGGCAAATGTACTGCCGCTTCCAATCTGGTTATAAGCGGTATCAAACCACAGATAGGTCAGTTCTTCGTAGTCTGCATTAGCTGCGGGTACTGCAGATGCGGTAAGCACTGCATCTCCTTCCTCATATCCATAGACTGCTCCTGAGAATGCAGTCTCAATGTTTTCTGCAGGAAGTGCCCGATATTTCTCATACTTGGCCGCCATTTCTTCTGCGGAAATCACTTCGATATTCAGTTTGACTCCGTAAGAAGACAGTTCTTTCACCCATGCATTCTTGAAATAGAACACAAAATCTTTGTAGTTCGGATACTGTGCCAGCTGATTGCTGATCTGGTCTGTGATCCGATAGAACTGTTCAATCCGCTCGCCTGCCCGTAGAACTTCCGGCAGAACGTTTACATACGCTTCACTGCCATTTTCATCCACATGAATGCTGTGCATCAGCTCGCCTTCTGCTTCCATGCCAGGCAGATACATATCTGCAGCATCTTCACCAGCTTCTGCTGTGTTCTTCATGATCAGATTATAGTAGAACTCGCCGTTGGTAAAGGCATCCGGAATCTGCATGGTGAGTTCCAGATTGTCCACGCCGTAGACTTTCAGCTTGTCTTCTGACTCAAAATGCGCCATTACCGGAGCGTTAAAGTCTGACAGCATTCCGGAATATTCTGCACTTAATGCATACTCTCCGGACTTGTCGCCTCTTAAAATCCATTCTACAGTCTCTGTGGAGTTTCCAGGAATCACATCAATCTCTGTCTTCGCTGCTGCTCCCAGCTCTTCCATCACCGTCAATCCATCAGGTACATTCAGCTGAACCTTGTTGTTGGTCAGGCTGAAGTCTTCCGAAGCATTGTTCATGATGTAAAGTTTCACATTATAGAATTCTTTCAGGAACTTGACTCCCACCGGAATTTCCAGGATGACAACGATCTCTTCATTAACCATCACCGGAATGTAACGTCCGCCGCCTCCTACAACGGTGGTCTTTTCTCCATCGTAGTAAATGTTCAGTGTGGTGTACTCCAGCTTCACATCGTAGCGCAGTACATGGTTGTTTGCCGGATCGTTTGTGATATCACTGATATCCAGTCCTGCTTTTTCTGCTGCATCTTTCAGTTCATCATAGGTCATCCGGTGGCTTTCAAATTTTCCTTCCACCAGACTCTTCTTCTCCAGTGTCACGTGCAGCTCGGAAACTTCATTTTCTGTAAGTTCCACGGTGGTCTTATACGGCAGGTAGCCGCCTGTATAGACTCCAACGGTATGGAAGCCTGCTAGATCTTTAAATTCCACGGCTCCTGTCCGGTCAGTTCTTTCAATCACCTGGCTATCCTCACCCATGTTGAAGTAAACCGGTACATTTGCCATAGGAATGCCATCCGTATCTGCTACCTGAACCGTAAGCATACCGGATTTTTCCAGATTGATTACGCGGATTTTCTTCTCTGCAGAAGATACTGCGCCTTCGTCATCGGTTACTTCTGCTTTTACGGCAAAGATCTGTTCCTCAACGCCTTCTGCAAGGGTATAGGTATGGAAGAACACGCTGTTGTCCGTACCTTCATCTACTGTGCCGTCTCCGAAATCAATGGCATATTTTACGATTGCACTGTTATCAGAGGCGTCTCCCAGATCAAAGGTGTACTCCGTTCCAGAAATCATCGTGCCTGCACACGCCAGTACAATTTTCGGCGCTATGTTCACATAATGAGTCTCCAAATCTACCGTATATTCACTGCTGTTTCCATACTTATCTTCTGCTGTTACTTTGTAGGTATAGCTTTCCTCTTCATTTCTTACGTTTGTATCCAGCCAGCTGTAATCTTCTTTATTTACATAGCCGGTCATACTGCCCAGATACTTGTAGGTACTGTCTGCTGCACCAGAGGATTTCCGGTAAACGCTGTATCCTGAGATATCCGTCTCCCGTCCTCCAAGCCAGGTTAAGGAAACTCCAGCCTTTCCATCTGCTGCATACACTCCAGCCAGATTTCTGATTTCCGGTGCTTTCTTATCTACCACATAGGTTCTGACGGCAGTGCTGCTCTTTAAACCTCCCTTGTCCACTGCAGTAACAGAAACAGTCACAGTTTCTCCATCTGTATATTCTGCAAAGTCAGCCTTCGGAATGATAAATTCTGCTGCCTCTTCCTGGCATACCACAGTCTTTGTCTGTTCTCCTGCTCCTGCGGTTCCATAGGAAATTTCCACATGGTCTGTTCCATAATTATCTTCTGTGTAGATCCAGATGGTTCTCACATCCGGGCCAAGTTTTCCTCCCTCAGCCGGATAAATTGCAGATACTTCCGGATTCTGAAGATCTACCACTGCCTGACAGGTGTCGGTATAGCCGCCGTCTGCACTGATGGCCGTGATCTGGGCGGTTCCCTCGCTGACTGCCGTCACTTTTCCAGTGGTCTTATCTACAGAAACGACTTCCGGATTGCTGCTTTCGAAAGTCACGACCATATTCTTGGCATCTGCCGGTAAAATCTTGGCAGACACGTTTTTTTCTTCTCCGATACTGCCAAATACCAGCTCTTTCGGTGAAATCTGAACACTTTCTACTTCCGTAAACAGTCCTGTGTCGTGAAGCTTGATGCTGGTCTGTACTTTTTCGCTGGTTCCAATGGCACGTACCCGCAGCACATATGTCTTTCCTTTTTCCATCACCACAGATACAGAGAAATTCTTCCGGCTGCTGCTTCCGCTGCTGATGCCCTGTAAAATCCCCTGGTTATCGTAAATGGCTCCGGATACCAGTGTTTCTCCTCTGGAGTAGAAACGGTAGGTCTTGGTCTCTTCCGGTGTAAATGCATAAAAGACAGATCGTTTTCCTTCAATGGTCACCGGTGTCAGGGTCTCTGCTTTCAGAGTCTCTGCAGATGCCGGATCAAATTCTGCTACTTCTACCGGGAAGGATGCTTTCTGTTCCAGATAGTTAACAGCTGCCATATAGGTTCCCGGCACTAATCGTCCATAAGCGTCTTTTCGAATAGAAGATTCATCCAGGGTCATGCGCACGCCCCAGCTGCTCATCTCGCCAAAATCCAAAAGCTCTGTCTGGCCATCCTGATAGGTGATCTGAAGCTGAAGCCCTGTTCCTTCCAGGCTGTTTTCAAACCGGGCATAATACAGTGTCTTGGAAGGCTGCTGTACAATGGAAATACCTTTAACTTCCGGCTTCTTTCCTGCATACAGCATATAATCCCCTGTTTCATATCCTTCGCAGACGATCCAGTATACACTGCCCGCCTGGAGCCTTGCAATTTGGTATTTTCTTCCATCCTTTTCCGTTTTCTGAACAGGAATGTTTCCAAAACTATTTCCGCAAACCGAAACATTCATGCTGTCCGGTCCATCCAGTACAAATTGATAATATCCGGTCTCCTGTGCAGTAAACTGTACAAACTGCATACTGGAAGTCTGATCGATGGTACCCATGTAGACACCGTCTGCCAGATCATACAGATCATTTACCTGCAGTGTATAATTTCCGGTTGTCTTTTCACCAAGAGAAGAATCAATCTCCAGACACCCTCTCAGATAATACGTTTTTCCTCCCAGAAGATATACCGCATTTTCTTCTACATCATTACCAATATGATGAAGGTACACATTGGCATAGGAACTGTTCTGCACTGTTTTCACAATTCCTGTCACATACGGCTCTGATGTTTTCGGAGTTAACTGAATCTGGTAAAATCCCGTATGCGGCGCCAGGAATTTTACATAAATCTCTTCCCCTTTTGTCTCCACAGTTCCGGAATAGGGTGTATTTACTGTCAGTTCCGGAATTTCTGAGGTATCTTTCACCTGAATCGTATACTGCGTGCTTTCATTCATATAGGATACGGTGATGGTTTTCGTTCCGATACTTCCAAGGAAATTGTTTCCTTCGGTATTATCGTCCAGCATGGTTGTCAGAGACAAGCCTGTTTTCTCACTTCTTCTTCCGGCTCTCAGCACTTCACTGCTTCCATCTTCGTAAGAAATTTCTGCCTCTAAGCCATCTGTAGAATACTTGCTGTCCATACCAAGGTAATAGATCCGCTTCGGATAGCCGGTGATGGTTACACTGGTAACCGGAGAAAGCAGGGTGCTTGCACAGGTCACCTCCATGGTACTGGTGGTCTCGTTTCCAAGACGCAGACACCAAGCCTCTCCTTCCTGAATGGAAGTCTCATCCAGATAGAAAATTCTTTCCACATAATACTTTCCGTCTTCAATTCCGCTGTCACTGTATTTTTCCGCTACTCTCTTCATATGGGAATCGTACAGATCTAGGCAGGGATATCCGCCTTCCGCCTTTGCTGTAAACCGGTAATACCCTGCATTTTCTGCGTGGAACTGGTAATAGCTGTATTTGCCAGGTGCAATCTGAGTGGTAAATTCTGCTTCCGCATTGTCCATTCCCTGAATGGATCTAGCAATTACCGGAACATCCAGGCTCTTGCCATCGTAGTAGAACCGTACGGTATATTCCTGATCTTTGATGTTCTGATCCTCATCATACTCCCACTGGGGCGCCGTATAGCTCATGGCTTTTCCCTGATAGCTGGTATACTTCTGATTTCCATAAGAATCTCTGTATCCAAACGGCATCTCTTCCGTGGTGCCATCTGCATAGGTGATCTTAAACTGCAGATCCTGGAAGCTGCTCTCTACATAACCTGGAAGAGTGCTGCAGTAAATTTCTCCTTCTGTGAGAAGTTCCAACTTCACCGCACTGGTTTTCTTTCTGGCAGTAATACTGCCGGTTCCTCTGAAATGGGTGGCTTTAATATAATAGGTTTTTCCACCTTCCAGGGTTTCATTCATCTGATTTGCATTTCTGTTGATCCAGTGCCAGTATCCACTATAATTTGCGGAATCCGGTGAATCATAACAATATGCGTAATCCCGGTTTCCAGCCGCTGAAGTCTGAACCGTGAGAATGTAGTCCCCCTTTTCCTCCGGTGTAAAGGCGAACCATTTTTCATCTTCATAACTGTCATTGGCAAAGGAAAGCGTTTCCCCACATGTTAATGTTTCAATGGTCTGGTTTCCTGCCTTTTCCACACTGATGGTCAATGTAGTTTCATCCTGCCAGTCGTTGTCGTAACTGTATTTCAGATAGCAGGACTGACCTCCCCGCACGTAAATGGTAGTGCTTACCAGCCGGTAATTGCCGCCATATTCTGTGCTGGTCTGGAAGCTCATGGAGCTGTATTCCCCGTTATACACAGAATCCAGAGAAATACCTGCTCCATTGTCTGCGCTCAGTGTCACATTGTAGAATCCATCTTCTTTTGCCCGGAAACGCAGGTAACCAATACCATTCTTTTCATCTGTCTTCCAGGTATAGCTGCCCTGTCCCAGAGCATCCAGATTCACATACGGCATTGCCGCAGGCTGTGCAATCGCAATCGGAATCTGTATTTTTTTGTTCGCATAAGCTACTTCTGCCTGGTAAGTGCCCGGCAGCATATAACCGCTGCTGTTGCAGGGAGTGTCTTCCGGCAGAGTGATGGTAAAGCTCTGTCCTGTCTGGCTGCTGGTCTGATTATACTCCAAGATTTCTTCCGTTCCATCTGCGTAGGTAACTGCCAGACTAGAGTCTATCTTCGAGATTTCTCCCGGTTTTACAGAATCAATTTTGTAAAAATAAGTCTGTCTGGGAGGTGTGATAAATTCCATGGAGCTGACACTGGAAGCTTTCAGTGCTGTCACAGAATTCACTGCAAGATCCTCTGCAAGATAAAGCATCAACAGATATTCTTTTCCTTCTTCCAGCTTGACTCCCAGGATTTTCTTAGATCCTTCTCCTCCGCTGCTATAATTATAACTGCCAATCTGAAAAAGATTTCCTTTCTCATCCACAGCCCCCAGGCGGAGATCAAAATCATAATAGTGATAGTACGTATTTGCCCACATCTGGAATGCATAATCACCGGTTTCTACTGGTACAACCGTGTAAGCATACCATTCTCCTCTTGGAATCTGATCTACATCCATTTCAGATGGAATCGCTGTCCTGGTTTCTCCACAGAAGCGGATACTTATGGCTGTCTCATAATCGCTTTCTTCACTCAGAAGATACTCTCCCGGTTTCAAATAGACAAATCTGGAATAATCACAGGATATTCCTTCTATCTGTTCATAAATGCCTTTTCCGTTTCTTGTGGTTTTCTGCTCAACACAAGGTCTTCCCTGCCTTCCCTGTGCCTGATAAAATCCTTCTTTTTCCACAGTAAAGACAGCTGCCCATTCTAACGTTTCACTGCCATCTGTTTTCACTGCAGATACAGATGCGGCTCCCACCACATATTCCATGTTTCTTCCGGTAACCATGAGTACATAGGTCTGTCCCTGATTCAGTTCATACAGCCATTTCTCCACATACCGGTCTTCCTCACTATAATCATAAGATCCGTACTGTTTCTGATCGGAAAGCTGTTTTCCCTGGAGATCCAGAAGCTGCACCTCACCGCTTGAGGTATTACTTCCGACAAGATATGCTCTTTTCACCTCATAAGTTCCCTGACTTTCCGGCGTAAACAGCAAATATCGTACACCTGAAAGCATACCGCCTGCATTGATACCCTCCTGAAGATTCTCTGCCGCAGATACTCCCAGTTCATAGCTCACATCTGTTACCGAGCTGCTCTGGATAATATACTGTTTTCCGCCTTTCAGAGAATACAAGGCACTTCTAAGACCGTATTCATTGTTTTCAGAATCCCAGTACTGTCTTCCCGTAATGTTTGATACCGTATTTCCATCTTCATCCAGAAGTGCCATATCCGGAATTGTATCCGTTCCGGTATAGCACATTTCTGCCACATAAATTCCATCCGTATCCGGTGTAAAACTCCAGCAGCTGTTTTCTGCATTTTCAAAAGTACCGGTTACTTTTTCTCCTGTTTTTACCACCGGGAGATCTTCCGGCATCACACTGACAGAAATATCATACGTTACAGAGCGGTTCCGGTAAGTCACCGTTACCTGGTAGGTGCCAGGTCTCAGCACCTGATTTCCATATCTGTCATTTGGAAGATTGGTCTTCCAGGAAAACTCGGAAGAATTGTAGGCAACCTGTTTTTCTGTTCCATCTTCATAAGTAACCTTTAAAACCAGCCCTGTAAGACTGCTGTTTCCAAAGGATTTTGACAGGAAGGTATAAAATTTCTGCTGCGGATATTCTGCAATTTCTAAAGAAGCAGCCTTCTTTTCCTTTACAAAATGAACCAGGAAACTTCCTGTTCTCGTTGAAGAAAGCATTCTGGCTTTAAAATAATAGGTGACTCCTTTTTTCAGCGGATAGGTGAGTTTGAAATTGATTCCCTCACCATCGTCATCGTTATAGGCAATCCGCCCTTCTTCCGTTCCGAAGGCATACAGTTCTGCATACGTATCATACTCGATGGAATTTCCATATTCGTCCTGCAGCCAACTGGAGAAAAAGCTGTATTCCCCATCTTCTTCCGGCGTAAAGGAAAACCAAGCGGCTCCGCCTTCCTCTTCAATATCCACCTGGTAGGTACTGTCTTCTTCCATAGGCACTGCATCTGCGGTGTTCTGTTCCGATACACTTACAAAGACCACTCCGGGATCTTCATAAATCTGTGCCAGATACACTTCTCCGGCAGCCAGGCCAACGGTTTTCCACTTTGTCATGCCGCCGTCTTCTGTTCCATTGCTGCTTTCCTCAAGCCATCCATTCTTTGAATAAATACTGATCAATCCGGTGTCCGTTCCTTCCGGATTCTCTGCCTGGAACCGATACTCTCCATCTCTAGGTGCCTGGAATCCGTAGTAGAAATATTCTCCGTCCTCTGCTTTTCCAAACACTTCTTCTCCATCTGCGTTAAGGAATTGGAGATTGGCATCTGAAACAGTCAGATCATAGGAATAATAATTGTACATTCCATCTGTATTCAGATAAATATCTACCCGGTATTCTTTTCCTGCCTCAGCGTAATACTGTTTTCCATTATAGCGAATGGTATTTCCTTCGCTGTCTTTGAACACCAGTGCACCATTATCGTTTTCTTCTTCAAACGTAAAAGAATAAAATCCGCTTTTTTCTGGAAGAAACGCATAAGAATGCTTAATGCTTTCCATATTCTCCTGGGATTCTTCTTTGTGAACCGGTGTGTCTACGTTTAAAGTTCCCTGATCTTCTCCAGCCTTGTCCACAACCGTCAGTTCTACTTCTGCTGATTTTCCAAGGTAACTTATGACTGCCGTATGGGTTCCTGCTTTTAAGACATTATTTCCATCAACACCTTCTTCATAAAAATCCTCTAAACTCGTCTGAATATACAGTCCATGGCTGGTCTTACTTCCATAGCCCACATTTTCAGATGTTCCATCTGCATAGTGAACTTCCATTGAAAGTCCTGACAGATCCAAATAATCAGATGCCAGGAATGTGGTCTTGTCTGGAAGGGAAGCGATGGTAAGTTCTTTCACTTCTGCCCCGGTTGTCTCAGACAGAGTATAGGTTCCTTTGTCATACTTGACAGAAATCTCGTACTGCTGATCTTTTTCCACCCTGACCGCCCGGACCAGAACAGCTTTTTCTCCGCTGTAGTCAGCTGCACTTCCATCATTCACGTAAGTTCCGCTGCTTTTTTCTACAACAGACAGCTCCGGATCGGATCCGGTACCCTCATAGGTAAAATAAGCGATTCCGTCTTTTTTCGCGGTAAAGAGATACACGCCGTCATCTTCCGTGGTTCCCTGAACAGATCCTTCTTCTTCCAGAACTGGAACTTCCTGCTGATCCTTTTTCACAGACAGCTTCCAGGAACTTTCCTCAAGATACGAAGAAACAACCAGCTGATAGAAAACACCTGCTGTCAAATTCGCCTGCATCTTAGAAGTGGTTTCAAATCCTTCTTCTTCCGCATCGTACCAGTCGCTGATAATTCCTCCATTATCATCGTACAAATCAGCACTTACCGCTCCATTTTGAGAAAGTGTAAATCTGTAAACACTGCTTTCTTCCGGGGTGAGGATATACGTCCGTACTTCTTTCCCAGCATGGGCGGTTTCCTCTGCCAAGGGCTCCTGCCCAATAGACGCATACAGATCATAACTGATTCCTGTCTTTGTCGGTGAATTTAAAACCACATAATAGTTCTGTCCCTTTTCCAGGAAAATTTCACCCTTGCTGTAGTTGATTCTGTCGTTGATGCTGCCGCTTGTGTAACTGTTCATTAGACTGTCTCTGTTGCTGTCATATACGTTAACATACCAGTCCGTTTCTGTTCTTGGATACAACATCTGTATCTGAATGATTCTGCTTATTTCTGAAGTCAGCCGGTAGACTTCCCTTTCAGAATAAGTTCCTGCCACATGTCCATCTGCTGGGAAATCCGGAATCTCCTCTTCTCCTTTGATCTGGACTTCATAAGTATCCGTATGTCCCATATAGGAAATCTTCACTGGCCAGGTACCTGGTGTCAGTTCATCATTTCCAGAATTATAATTATAATAGGAACCCTCGCATTCCACAGTAACAGCCTCGTCTGTCACAGAACTATATCCGAACACCTGCTCCTCTGTCCCGTTGGTATACCGGACATTAACCAATACATCCGATGCAAAGATTCTCTGATCGATTGCTGTGTAATAAACCGTCGTTTTCGGTACAAAAGAAATGGTGTCAATGGCATAGTTTTTCCAGGATACCTGC
Organism: uncultured bacterium; assembly: GCA_905214955.1. Taxonomy (GTDB): domain Bacteria; phylum Bacillota; class Clostridia; order Lachnospirales; family Lachnospiraceae; genus Limivivens. Next base: position 24,128 of record CAJMON010000028.1, on the reverse strand, counting down.
ACCTGAAAGCTTCCGGTAATATACTCATAACACATCCCCGCCTTCAGATAGTAGGTCTCACCTGCCGTCAGATCATAGTCGATCTGGAAGTTTCGGTTGCTGGAATCGTCATCGTCATTTTCTGCCACCGGAGTCCCTGCCGGATCGGTGTACAGTGCACCCCTGGTGTCAGATTTTCCAAGAGAAGCAAAAGTATAGGTACCGGATTTTTCCGGTGTAAACTGAAACCACTTTTCTTCTCCTTCTTCAGCAATCACGGTGGTCACTGCCACGCCCTGTGTCAGAACTGTCATTTCTGCTGCGTCGTTGCTGGTGTTCACATCCGCTGCAGTCTCTTTCTCTGTCTCCGTCTGAATCTCAGACTCTGTTTCTGTGGGAGCTTCCGTTTCCACTGGAGCCGGAGTTTCTGTTTCTGCAGGAGCTTCCGTCTCTACTGGAGCTGGTGCCTCTGTCTCTGCCGGAACTGGTGCTTCTGTTTCTACGGGAGCCGGGGTCTCTGTCTCCACTGGAGCTGGTGCTTCCGTCTCTGCCGGAGCCGGGGGCTCTGTTTCTACGAGCGCTGGTGCTTCCGTCTCTGCCGGAGCTGGGGCCTCTGTCTCTACTTGATCCGGTGCTTCCGTCTCTGCTGGAGCCGGCGCCTCTGTTTCTACTGGGGCTGGCACTTCCGTCTCTGTCTGAATGACAGACGCATTCGTTTCCGCTGCCTCCTCTGCCACCGGCACTCCTTCATCCGCTTCCAGCACCTGCACATCCGGTACTTCGGTCTGGACATCTGATGCATCTGTTTCTACCGCTGCAGTTTCAGGTTCCACCGCATAGGCCGTCATCCCGCCTGCAGACAGGTTCGCTGAAACCATAGAAATGCTTAGTATTCCAGCCAGGAACCGCTGCCACAACTTTCCTCGTCTCATAAGCTTTCTCCTTTAATTTTTCTTTTTTCTCTCCTATGTGTTTATATAGTTTGTCAGTCTTTGTTATTATACAAAGTCTAAGAACAGCATATCATCTTTTCCAGATTTTGTGAATACTAGTTTCCATGTTTTCTTGTCCAATTTTTTCTCCATCGTTTCTTTATCCGTCAACTTGCACAATTTTCGTTTCTGTTTTTGTGTTTTTCTAACAAATCTGCTTCTTGTGGCAAAAAATTAATTGCCATTCTGCCAAAACAGTGCTATTATACAAGCAGATACTGGAAACGTTACCGGGAGCGTTACTGATACCGTTTCCGAAAAAGATTCTATCAACGGACAACCGTCCCAACAGAAAGGATGTAACACTATGAAAAAGTTCAGAAAAGTAACTGCAATGGCACTGACAGCTGCAATGGCAATGTCTCTGGTTCCCGCAACCGTTATGGCTGAAGAGACTGGAAAAGTTTATTACCTGAATTTCAAACCCGAACAGGATCAGCAGTGGCAGGATCTGGCAAAGGCTTATACCGAGGAGACCGGTGTAGAAGTCACCGTTATCACCGCAGCTTCCGGTACTTATGAGTCCACCCTGAAATCCGAGATGGCAAAGAACGATGTTCCTACCCTGTTCCAGGTAAACGGACCTGTTGGCTTAGCTTCCTGGAAAGATTACTGCTATGACTTAAAGGACAGCGATCTGTACAAGAACTTAAAGAGCGATGACTTTGCTTTAACCGGAGACAACGGCGAAGTTTACAGTATCGCATACGTGATCGAGACTTACGGCCTGATCTACAACAAGGCACTGCTGAACAAATACATTGAAACTGAAGGCGCTGTGATTTCTTCTATCGATGAGATCAACAACTTCGAAACTCTGAAAGCAGTTGCCGATGACATCCAGGCAAAGAAAGATGAACTGGGTGTAGAAGGTGCCTTTACATCCGCTGGTATGGACAGCTCCTCTGACTGGAGATTCAAGACCCATCTGGCAAACCTCCCGGTTTACTACGAGTACAAAGCAGACGGCATCGGTTCCACAGATGCCATCAAAGGAACTTACCTGGATAACTACAAACAGATCTGGGATCTGTACATCACCGATTCCACCTGTGATCCGGCACTGCTCTCCAGCAAGACTGGTGAAGATGCTTCTTCTGAATTTGCTCTTGGCGATGCCGTCTTCTATCAGAATGGTACCTGGGCTTACAACGACATCAAAGACAACGAAGTTGCTGATGAAGACATCGGCATGATGCCCATCTACATCGGTGTAGACGGCGAAGAAAACCAGGGACTTTGCACTGGTTCTGAAAATTACTGGTGTGTAAACAACAAGGCTTCCGAGGCTGATATCCAGGCTACTCTGGATTTCGTAAACTGGGTAGTTACCAGTGATACCGGCCGCAACTCTCTGGCAAATGAGATGGGATTCGTAACTCCGTTCACCACCTTTACTGAAGAGTACACTCCGGAAAATCCGCTGATTCAGGCTGCTAACGATGACATTGCTGCAGGGCATACCGCTGTTGCATGGTGCTTCACCACAATGCCTTCTGAGAATTGGAAGAACGGCGTTGGAAGTGCACTGCTTGAATATGCACAGGGTACCGGCGACTGGGACGGCGTAACCACCGCTTTCGTAGACGGCTGGGCAACCGAGTACGCTGCCGCAAACAACCAGTAATGAACTTTCAGGAATGGGTGGGCCACATCGCCCGCCCATTCCTTTTTTAGAAGTTTTTGTACAGGAAGGAATGAGAAATATTATGGAAAAAGCAATCAAACGGTATTTCCCGGTATTTGTGCTCCCCACGCTGCTGGCATTTACCTTAGGTTTCATCGCTCCGTTTCTCGTGGGCGTGTATCTTTCATTTTGTAAATTTACTACCATCACCGATGCAGTCTTTGTTGGATTTTCAAACTACACCAAGATCTTTACAGATTCCACTTTCAACCACGCTTTATGGTACACTGCTTTGTTTACCATCGTCACTGTTCTTCTGATCAATGTGCTGGCATTTGCCGTTGCACTTCTCCTTACGAAAAAAATCCACGGTACCAATGTATTCCGTACTGTGTTCTTTATGCCGAACCTGATCGGCGGCATTATCCTCGGTTACATCTGGCAGCTTCTGTTAAATGGCATCCTGCTTCAGTTCAACCGGACGCTGACTTACTCTTCCGCTTACGGTTTCTGGGGTCTGGTCATCTTGATGTGCTGGCAGCAGATCGGATACATGATGATCATTTATATTGCCGGAATCCAGAACATCCCCGGAGAGCTCATTGAGGCAGCCAAAATTGACGGCGCTTCTTCCCGTCAGGTGCTGCGCCATGTCACCATTCCCATGGTTATGCCTTCCATCACCATCTGTACCTTTTTAACTCTGACAAACTCTTTCAAGCTTTATGACCAGAACCTGGCACTGACCAACGGCGAACCTTCCAACATGTCAGAAATGCTGGCATTAAACATCACCAATACCTTTTATGGACGCAATGGATTTGAGGGTGTCGGACAGGCGAAAGCCGTTGTCTTCTTCCTGATGGTGGCTGCCATTGCCATGATCCAGAACCGTCTCACCAGAACTAAGGAGGTGCAGCAGTAATGGCAAGAAAATCAAAACACGGAATCTTTCTTACAATCCTTTTTGCTGTGATTTCTGTTCTGTACCTGTTTCCCATTGCACTGGTGGTACTGAACTCTTTCAAAAAGAAAGCCTACATCAGCAAAAAGCCTTTTGCCATTCCACAGGGCAAAATGTTTGTGGGCCTGGAAAACTATGCGCGGGGTATTGAGACCACAAAGTTCTTCCAGTCTTTCCTGACTTCTCTGTTTATCACGGTATTCTCTGTGCTGGCCATCGTCTTTCTAACTTCCATGTGCGCCTGGTACATCAGCCGTGTAAAAAATGCACTCACCAGTACAATTTACTATCTGTGCCTGTTTTCTATGATCGTTCCCTTCCAGATGGTCATGTTTTCTCTGTCGAAAATTGCAAATATGTTGCATTTAACCAATCCAGTTGGTATTATTGTAGTATATGTAGGTTTCGGTGCCGGCCTGGCAGTCTTTATGTTCTGCGGTTTCGTCAAATCCATTCCTTTGGAGATTGAGGAAGCCGCCATGATCGATGGATGCACTCCCATCCACACATACTTCCAGGTGGTGCTTCCGATTATGAAACCCACATGCATTACCGTAGCAATTCTGGATGCCATGTGGATCTGGAACGACTATCTGCTTCCCTATCTGGTACTGGATATGAAAAAATGGAAAACCCTTCCTATGGCCATTCAGTATCTGCGCGGTGGCTATGGTTCCATTGATATGGGTGCCATGATGGGCGTTCTGGTTCTTTCCATGATTCCCATTATCGCTTTTTACATGGCCTGCCAGAAACATATCATCGAAGGTGTGGTAGCCGGTGCGGTAAAAGGATGACTTTCATCCACATTTATTATGAAACGACAGGAGGAATACAATTATGCGAGGCAGTGGAATGCTTCTTCCGGTAGCAAGTCTGCCATCAAAATACGGAATCGGTTCTTTTTCAAAAAGTGCCTATGAATTTGTAGATCTGTGCGCGGAAGCCGGCCAGAAATACTGGCAGATTCTTCCCTTAGGTCCCACCAGTTATGGAGACTCCCCTTATCAGTCCTTTTCCACCTTTGCAGGAAATCCCTATTTCATTGACCTGGAGACTCTGATTCAGGAAGGACTTCTGACAAAAGAGGAATGTGATGCCTGTGATTTCGGAGACAATCCCCACTACATTGATTATGGAAAAATTTATGAAAACCGGTTTGATCTTCTGCGCAAGGCCTATGAGCGCAGCAAATTTTTAGGCCGCCAGGAATATCTGGATTTCAAAAAAGCCAACAAAGACTGGCTTCACAACTACGGCCTGTACATGGCTGTGAAAAATCATTTTCACGGAGTCAGCTGGAACCAGTGGGATGAAGACATCCGCACCAGACAGCCGGAAGCCGTAGAACGCTACGAAGATGAATTTTCCAGTGAAATTGATTTTTACAGCTATCTGCAGTACCTGTTCCAGAAACAGTGGACCGCCTTAAAAGCTTATGCCAACAGCAAAGGCATCCAGATCATCGGTGATATCCCCATCTATGTGGCTTTTGACAGCGCAGATACCTGGGCCAATCCGGAACTGTTCCAGTTTACTTCTGACGGCGAACCTATCGCTGTGGCAGGCTGCCCGCCAGATGGATTTTCCGCTACCGGACAGCTTTGGGGGAATCCCCTGTACCGCTGGGATTATCATGAGCAGACTGGTTTTGCCTGGTGGATCCGCCGCATCCGCCACTGCTTCACGCTATACGATATTGTCCGTGTAGACCATTTCCGTGGATTTGACGAATATTACGCCATTCCCTACGGACACACCACTGCAGAATTGGGCAAATGGGAAAAAGGTCCTGGCCTGAAACTTTTCACTGCATTAAAAGACGCTCTGGGGGATATGCCCATCATCGCTGAGGATTTAGGCTTCCTTACCCCCAGTGTTCTTCAGCTGGTACATGACACCGGTTATCCCGGCATGAAGGTTCTGGAATTTGCCTTTGATTCCCGTGAGGAAAGCGATTACCTTCCCCACAATTATCCCAGAAACTGCGTGGTTTACACCGGTACCCATGACAACCAGACCTTAAAGGCCTGGTATCAGGAAATGAGCGATACAGATCGAAACTTTGCCATCGAATACATGGACCTGGAAGGGAAAAATGCCGACCAGGTACAGATGAGTTTCATCCGTGCTGCCCTTGCAAGCGTGGCTGACACTGCCATCATTCCGCTTCAGGATTACTTAGGTCTTGGCGCTGAGGCACGCATCAACACACCTTCCACCCTTGGCGACAACTGGAAATGGCGTCTTACAGAAGGAGAATTTACACATGAGCTGGCTGCCAAGATCCGCAGGCTGGCAAAAATATACGGCCGTATCTGATCTTCCTGACGGACGGCAGATTTTCAAAGATATCAAGAGAAATGGGGAATGCAGATGGAAAGTATTACCATCAAAGACGTGGCACACCTTTGCGGAGTAGGTGTCAGCACGGTATCCCGGGCTATCAACAATCATCCGGACATCAATCCGGAAACAAAGGATATGATTATGCAGGTCATCAAAGACCACAATTATGTTCCCAACAACAGTGCCCGGAATCTGAAACGTTCAGAAGCCCGTGCCATTGCTGTCCTGATCAAAGGCATCAGCAATCCATTTTTCAATAAAATGATCAAAATTTTTGAAGAAGAGATTCAAAAGAAGAAATATTCCTTTGTCCTCCAGCATGTGGATGAACGTCAGGATGAAGTGGATGTAGCCATTCAGCTGGAAAAGGAAAAACGCTTAAACGGTATTGTCTTTCTGGGAGGATTTTTCTCCCACTCCGACGAAAAGCTGAAACAGCTTTCCGTACCGTTTGTGCTAAGTACCGTTGGCCTTTTGGATGACATGAGCAAGAAAAATTATTCTTCTGTATCTGTGGATGACGTGAAAGAAAGTTTCCGCATGACGGAATACCTGATCTTAAAAGGCCATAAGCGGATTGCACTCCTCTCCTCCTGCGAAGATGACGAAAGTATCGGCCGTCTCCGCCAGGAAGGCTACGAACAGGCACTGCTCCACTACGGCATTCCGGTGGATCCCGATTTAATCCGCCCCATGCGTTCTGCGGAGAATACCTACTCCATTGAGATGGGATATCAGATGACCAAAGAACTGCTGGATTCAGGAACCAATTTTACTGCCGTTTATGCCATCGCCGACAGCATGGCCATCGGTTCCTGTCGTGCCTTAAAGGATGCTGGAAAAAATGTTCCGGAAGATTATTCCGTGGCAGGCTTTGATGGACTGGAGCTTGGGCAGTATTACATCCCTTCCCTTACCACCATCCGCCAGCCGGTAGAGGATATGGCAAAAGCCACCATCCGAATCCTGTTTGATATCATCAAGCACCGGTCGATTGGCGAGACCTGTCTCTTTGAAGGAACCCTCTTAGATGGAGAATCTGTGAAAGATATTTCTGAGTAAAACGAAAAGCAGATATTTGCAATCCGCTTCGCTGCCTGCTCATAACTGAATAGCTGCTTCGCAGCTTATTAAGAGTGGCTATACCACTCTTAATACAAACAAGTCCCCTGCTGATTGCTTCGCGCAATGAAAGCAGGGGACTTGTTTGATTCAGTTAAATTCCTTTAAATGTAAACGTAAATTTCATCTTACTGCTGGTATCCAGTAAAAATTCCGGATGAGTCTTGGCTCCCCAGCTGTCGTCTCCTGCAATGCCCATCTGCTTCTTGGACACCCGTACAACGGTGTAGTGTACCTGAGGAAGTTCATAAGGATGCATAGCATTCTCGATTTCATGAGGCGTATAGGGAAGTGCTGAGAAGTCCATACCATCTCCGGTAAAGATCATTCCTCTTCCTTTGGCATCAGTTACGGAAGCCCAGCGCACGCCCACCTTGTTTCCGCACTCCTGCGGCACCAGATATTTCGCCATGTTGTCTTTTACTTTGTTTTTGTAAATGCCAAGCTTGGCGCCTTTGCACCGGTCTGCGTAGGTTTCTGCCGGTCCCATGCCATACCAGGTTACATTTTCATAATCTGCATTGAACTTGAACATGACACCAAATTCCGGCATGTCTCCCAGTTCTTTCACCGGATCATAGGATAAGGTGGTCTGCACGCTTCCATCTGCCTGCACTTTGTAAGTCAGCTGGCACTCGCTTACCGGAATCGTGGGCATCACATAGGTAAACGTAATCTCTGCAAAGCCTTCTCCCTCCCGGATCTGCGGCTCTTTTGCTGCCGGGAACCGTCCGTCTGTGGGATACTTGTGGGAAAGATACATGGAAGCTGTCTTCCACTGGGCATACCGCATAGGCATCAGGTTTCCACAGTCATTGTCCGTAGGTGCTCTCCAGAAATTGGGTTTTGGAATGGCTTCGATCATTTCTTTGCCGCCGTACCGGTAGGATACCAGACCGCCATTAAGGTAAGAGAACATGATCTCAAAATGCTCCCCTTTCACGCCCAGGTTGTGGAGGGAATGGATCACCTGAATTCTTCCGGCAGGTGTACCCTTCTCTTCTGCTTTTACCTGGTAAACACCCTGTCCAAAGGCAATTTCGTGGCCTCTTTCTGCCCACAGAGTATCCTCTTTCAGCAGGAAGGATACAGTCACGGTATATTCTCCTGGCAGAGTTTCCGAGGCAAATGGCAGCTGATAGGTCTCTTCTGTCAAAGGTGCCACATGGGTTTCCAGGACAGCCTTTTTGATCTCTTTACCCTCTTTTGCAACGATCACCATACAGTCAAATGCATCCGTATTTACAAACAGATTTTTGTTGATAACGGTTACCTGATCTTTTTCTACCTTCGCCGTAATGTTCTGGTAGTTGAATTTTACTTCCTGCATCTTGGGAGATTCTGTACGGTCACCGCCGTATACGATTCCATTTCCACTGAAATTATAGTCTGTGGGACGCTCGCCAAAATCACCGCCGTATGCCTGGAAATCATTTCCATACCGGTCTTTCTTCCATATGGACTGATCAATATAGTCCCAGATAAAGCCGCCCTGATAGGAGGGTTCTGTGTCTGTCAGATCCGTATATTTGTACATGGCACCGCAGGAATTGCCCATAGCGTGGGTATATTCACAGCAGATGAAAGGTTTGCTCCTGTCATTGTTTAAAAATTCTTTAATTTTCTCCACCGGTGTGTACATCTGGCTTTCCATGTCGCTGGTATCGTTATAGCGGCGGTCATTTGCCACGCCTTCATAATGCACCAGTCTTGTAGGATCCAGTTTCCGGAACAGCTGGGACATTTCATAAATTACTTTTCCGCCAAAGGATTCATTTCCACAGGACCAGATCAGAATGGCCGGATGATTTTTGTCTCTCTGGCAGGCGGAGTTCACTCTGTCTAAGAGCATTCCCTCCCACTCTTCTTTGTCATCCGGAACCACGTCGGAATAATCTGTACTGCCCCGCAAAAGATCCCAGGTTCCATGGGTTTCCATATTGTTTTCTGCGATCATATAAATGCCGAATTCATCGCAGAGTTCATAAATTCCGGAAGCATCCGGATAATGGCAGGTACGGATGGCATTGATATTGTTTCGTTTCATGGTGGTCAGATCCTGGATCAGTTCCTCTCTGGACACACAGCGTCCGGTTCGGGAGCTGAATTCATGGCGGTTCACACCCTTAAACACAATCCGCTTTCCATTCAGCGTCATAATGTGGTCTTTCATCTCAAACCGTCGGAAACCGACTCTCTGAGGAATCACTTCTACCAGGCTGCCCTCTACATCCAGTACTTCGATTCGCAGATCATAGAGATTCGGGGCCTCTGCACTCCACAGCAGGGGATTTTCTACTGGCAGGACATAGCCGCTTTCTTCTTCTAAGGCTCCTTCTGTCTGAGCCACGGTCTTTCCCTTATAGGAAAGTGTTAAACGTACATTTCCCTTGGCAGTGGCTTTCACATCTACAGTCAGATCTGCTTTTGTGAAAGTGTCATCTAACAGGGTTCGGATTCTTACATCAGAAATATGAATCTTTGGGATGGAATGCAGGTACACATCCCGGTAAATTCCGGAAAAACGGTAGAAATCCTGATCCTCGCACCAGCTGCTGCTGGTCCACTTGAATACCTGGGCAGCCAGTTTGTTTTCTCCCTCTTTCAGATAGGGAGTCAGTTCAAATTCAGAAGGGGTGAAGCTGTCTTCACTGTATCCCACAAAGCTGCCGTTGAGCCACAGCGCCAGTCCACTCTCTGCTCCCTGGAAGGAAATGAAAATCCGCTGACCTTTCATTCGCTCTGGCACTTCGAAATATTTTACATAGCTGGCTGTAGGATTGAATGCAGTTGGAATTTCTCCCGGTTTGACTTCCTCATGGCCTTCCCAAGGGTATTGGACATTGGCATACTGCGGCACATCATACCCCTCCATCTGAATGTGGGCCGGCACCCGGATGTCATCCCAGCAATGGCAATCGTAGGTTTCTTTTTCAAATCCAGGAATGGTGCTCTGATAATTTTTTGCATAGTGGAATTTCCACAGTCCATTCAGGCTCTCCTTGAAGCTTTCCTCCTTCTGCTCCATATCCGCTACAGAGGCATAATACCGGTGATCTGAGTGGGCCGGTACCCGGTTGTCTGAAAAGTACCTGGGATCTTTTACGTTCTCGTAACAAAATTCATGCATGTCTTTTTTCCTCCTTATGTCTTTTCGCAAAAATCAGGCGGATATGAAATTTCTATCCGCCTGTATGTTTTTTATTTGACTGCGCCGGTGATTCCTTCTGTAAAGCTCTTCTGGAAGAAGAAGAAAATGATCGCAGTCGGAATCGTACAGATCAGTACGCCCAGCATCAGCATACCATAGTCTACGGTGTATCCGCTTAACAGATTGGATACCAGCATCGGCATGGTGATCGATTTGTTGGTCTGCAGGATGATCTTCGGCCACATGTAGTTGTTCCATGCGTTCATAAAGGTGATAATCAAAGCTGCAGAGTATGTGGATTTCATGGTGGGCACAAACATCCTAAAAAAGATACCCACCTCTCCTAGTCCATCGATTCTGGCCGCCTCTATGATGTCATGCGGGAAAGACCTGGAGGCCTGCCGAAACATCATAATCATAAAGGGCGTTGAAATGGAAGGAAGCATAAATGCGGTCATGGTATTGACCAGACCCATTCTGGAAAACATCCGGAACATGGGAATCATAATCGCCGCGAAAGGAACCATCATAGCAGTCAGAAGAATGGTAAATACCACATCCTTTGCCTTGTCATGGTAAATTTCAAATCCGTATCCAGCTAAGGAGCAGATCAGCAGACACAAGAATGTGAGTACTGCTGCATTTCGGAAGGAATTCCATAATGCCCGGTAAAGATCCTGATTCGCGATCAGGGTCTGATAATTCTCCAGCAGGTATGTACCAGGAATCAGACGTCCTCTGGACACATCCACGCTTTTGTTTGTAGCCGCACATGCCATGTAATACAGCGGGAATACAGAAAACAGGGAGATAATCACCAGAAAAATATACATAGCCGCCTTTTTTCCTTTATTCATCGCTCATCACCTACTTTCATCTGAATCACTGCCAGTACAGCCACCATCACCAGGATTACGATAGACATTGCTGCCGCATATCCGAAGTTGGGACTCTGTACGAAAGACGTATTATAAATGTAATGCGACATGGTCATGGTGGATTTTCCAGGACCGCCGTTTGTCAAGTTCAAAGATTCATCAAACAGCTGCAGGGTACCATTGGTAGAGGTAATGGTCGTCAGAAGGATGGTCGGCTTTAACAGCGGAACCGTAATCTTGAATAGAATCTGCCGCGGAGTCGCACCGTCAATTCTGGCTGCTTCATAAACTGAATATTCAATGTTCTGCAGACCGGACAGGTAAAATACCATATTGTATCCGGTCCATCTCCAAATCAATGCAATGATGATAACGATTCTGGCTGTCCAGGCATTGGCAAACCACATCACCGGCTGTGCGCCAATGTTTCTCAACAGTGTATTTACCAGTCCGTCATTTGCAAACAGAGAGCGGAAAATCATGGAATAAGATACCAGTGAAGTCGCACAGGGCAGGAAAATACAGGTTCTCCAAAACCCCTTGAACTTTAAGTCCTTGTTGTTTAAGATCGATGCCAAAATCAGCGCCAGTGTCAGCATGATCGGCACCTGAATGAGCAGATAGAAAAAGGTATTAAACAGTGTCTGCTTGAATGTGGGGTCTTTTAAAATTCGCGCATAGTTGGAAAATCCTGCGAATTTTAAGTTTACACCCAGTCCGTTTTTCAATGACAGGATAAACGCCTGAATCATCGGATAAAAGCTGGTCCAGCAGATCAGTACAACACCGATGGTTAAAAATCCCCAGCCTGTCAGATTATGTTTGCGCGCCAGCGTCATTTTTCTTTTTTTGTCTTTGCCCATCAGTTATCCCTTCCCCTCTCTTACATGAAAAGGTCTGCCTGCTGTCCTGTAAAGCAACAGCCACAGACCTTTTCCAGTTATGTCACACGGTTTTCCCGTTGTGTTCTGAGATTACATTCCCATGTTGAATTCCAGTGTTTCCTGTGCAGTTGCCAGTTCGGAATCTACATCAGCACCTGTCTGGGTAATGTTGGAAAGAGCAACTCCGACAGCGTCACGTGCATCATAGTAGAATGCACCAGTGGTGTTGGAAGGAGTCTTGGTTGCGTATTCTACGATCTTCGCATATACAGTATCGCCACCGTAGAAATCTACCGGTACGTTGTAGGCATCAGATTCACCTGCCGGAGCCCATGTAGCAAGAGCACCTTTGGAAATGATATCATCATACAGCTCTGTGCTGCCTGCGAAAGTAGAATTCAGGAAATCTACTGCCAGTTCTTCATGTTTGGTGTTAGAAGAAATAGCCCAGGAAGATCCACCGTTGTTGGAGTAGTTGCTTGCGTTCTCTACATCATCCAGTTTCGGCATATTTGTGACTGCCCATTTGCCTGACTGATCTTCTGCTGCCTGAATAGAAGCCATGATCCAGCAGCCATTGAAAGTGCTTGCTACGGTAGAGCTGTTCAGAGAAGAAATGTACTGATCCCAGTCTGTTACTTCTACCAGAGTACCGTCAGCTACCATCTGCGCATAAATCTCTACGCATTTCTTTAATACGTCATTGTCTTTGATGTTTGCAGTGCCATCCTCATTGAACAGGGAAGCACCTGCAGACTGCAGCATCTCCATGATCACATCCGGAGAGCCTGCCTGTGCGGTCAGCATGGGAAGTCCGGTCTTCTCCAGAACAACTTTTGCTTTTTCCATGTAATCAGACCAGGTAATGTCTGTAAAATCATCTACGGTATAGCCTGCCTGCTCCAGAAGGTCTGTACGTAAGCAGTTGATCACGGCACCGTTATCAAACGGAACACCGTAATTTACGCCATCCAGTGTGGAGTAAGCAACTTTTGCTTCTGAGAACTGTGAGAAATCAATACCGGAATCTGTCAAGTTTACGAATACATCCGGATAGAAGGTGGCATACTTCTGGAAGGAGTTGTCCTGCATCAGGAAGATATCCGGAAGTGTGCTAAGGTCTCCTGCCTGTACGGCTGCAGTGATCTTGGACTCAATATCATCAGACTGGATCTCTGTTACCTCTATGGTAAATCCTTCATGATCCTTTGCATAAATCTCAGCTGCCTTGTTGATCGCATAGATGTTGAAGTTCGGGTCCCAGGTCCATACTGTTAATTTGTTGTCCTCTTCGCTGGCTGCTGCGGCGGGAAGCACGGACATTGCGGAAAATGCCATAGCACTTGCCAGCATACATGCAATTACTTTTCTTTTCATAGTTTGTATCCTCCTTCTATGATTCTCTCTGCATCTATACCGATCTTTTCTTTTTCTGTACAACTTGTACATTTTTCACGTTTCTTTCGGCTGATGTTGTGTTTATTTTATATCATACCATGATTTTATACAAGGCATTTTTAATCATAAAACTATCATTTTCAGTCATTTGTTTTTTCATTTAATTATATATTTTGTGCATTTTTATTCTTTCCTTTTTCATGGACTGCACGTTCATACAAATTTTGAATTTGGACTGAACCTTCTTTTTTCCAGCACTGTGGGGACATCCCCAGAAATTTCTGAAAATTCCGTCCAAAGGTGGACATGGAAATAAATCCGGTCTGCACGGCAATTTCTTCAAAAGATGATCCCGTGTTCTCAATCAGTTCACAGGCTGCCCGTATCCGCACCTTGTTCACATATTCCATGGGAGAACACTGGACACTTTTCGCAAACAGACAGCGGAAATGGCTTTCACTTAACCCACAGACTCTGGCCATATCTTCTGTCCGGATCTGCTCCCGGTAATGTTCCTTTACGTATCGGACTGCCTCATCCACTTTCCTGCCTTCTTCTTTTATCTGCACTGTCTGAAAACGCTCTGTCTCTTTTGGCAGAAGCGCTATCCCTTCTTTTCCTGCCATCCGCGCCAGAATCATCAGGAATGCCCTGAGATACCCTTTCACACTTTCCTGATAAAACTCCTGCTTTCCCCACATTTCCTGAATCATTCCCTGTACAAGATCCCCCAGCACTGGATTGGCACTGTGCGTGAGAAAATAGGAATTCTGATTGATCCGCCTGGTAGTTTCCTCCACAAACCGGCTCCTGCCAGGATATAAATCCCCCAGAAATTTTTCCACATCCACAAACAGGTAATCCCACTGGCTCTTTTCATTTCCACCCAGAAGGGTTGCATGGGGGCAGCTTCTTGGAATGATGGTAAATGTCTCTGGAAAATAAGGGTACACTCCTTTTTCCAGAATAACTTCCCCCTCTCCCTGGCAGCAGTATCCGATCTCCAATAGATTGTGATAATGCAGTTCCGGATTTTCATGCTCGCTGCGCCTGATCCAGCTTCCTCCCAGCATGGGAAGAACATAGCTGTCTCTTGGCAGTTCATAGTACCGGAATGTTATTTTTTTCCTGTTTTTCCTCACCATCTTCTCTGTCCTTTTTCTTTAATAAGACCCTGCCAGGAATTCCCGGCAGGGTCTTCGAATCTGTTTCTATGCAGTTACCATAATTTCTCATAAATCTCCATGATGTCGTCCTTAGTAGGCACTCTCGGATTGGTGGCTGTGCAGGCATCGGCCAGGGCAGCATCAGCCATCATCGGAATTGCCTGGAAATACTCGCTCCGGCTGCACTTGCCTGTCTGGGAAATGGACAGCGGAATGTCCATCTCTTTTAACATAAACTGTACCCAGGCAATCAACGCCCGAATGGTGGTGATCGTATTGAAGTTCTGCACTCCCAGTGTCCTGGCAATGGTTTCATATTTTTGAACCTGTCTTGGATATTCTTTCTGGCTGCGGCTGTTTTTGTTGATGTAGCTGTTGTACTCAATGATATAGGGCAGCAAAATCGCATTGGCTCTTCCGTGGGCAATGTGAAAATGGGCTCCCAGCTGATGAGCCATGCTGTGGTTGATGCCAAGAGATGCTGCATTGAAAGCCAGTCCTGCCAGACAGGATGCAATGTGCATTTTCTTTCTGGCGTGGGTATCGTTTCCATCCAAATAAGCCCGCAGAAGGAATCCCCCCACAATCTCAATGGCTTTTTCAGACAATGCGGCTGAGAACTCGGTACTCTCTGTGCTGACATAGGCTTCCAGGGCGTGAGTAAATACATCCATACCTGTGTCTGCGGTAATGGCAGGTGGCACACTTCTGGTCAGCTCTGCATCCAGAATAGCCTCTGTGGGAAGCAGACGTTCCGAAACCAGGGGATATTTTCTCTGCTCTGATGGATCCGAAATGACAGAAAAGGAAGTCACTTCTGAACCGGTGCCGCTGGTAGTAGGCACTGCAATCAGCGCTACCTCAGAAATATTTCCGGTTTTCTGTGCAAATTCCCGGATGGCTTTTGCCGAGTCAATAGAAGACCCGCCTCCCACTGCCACGATTGCCTCTGGCATGTACTCCAGCATGGCTTTCACACCTGCCGCTACTTTTTCAATGGGAGGATCCGGCACCACATCTTTAAAAATCTGATATTGAATCTTTCCCTCATCCAGTCTGGAGGTGATCATCATAATCATGCCGCTCTGAACAACAAACGGGTCTGTAATCACCAGCACCTTTTTGTAAGGGATCTCTTTTAAGCGGTCTAACGCTCCATCCCCATAGTAAATCTTCGTCCGTATATCAAAACTATGCATACTTCCGCCCCTTTACATTTCTTGTCACATTTTGCGCGTTTGTTCGTTTTTGTTTGTGTTGTATTACGTGGTATCTGTAGAAATTATACCATGTTTTTTGTTGCTTTACAAGAACAAACCTGCGCTGTTACAGAAGATAAATGGGCAGGTCACTGTGAATACCGCTTTTCTTTTTGGGTGCTTCCGTTACCGGCTGCTCTGGCTGTTTTAGAACCTCTTTTTCTTCAGCAGGCGCTGTTTCTGTTATCTTTTCTGTTTTGACTTCTGCATTTGCCGCAGCTGCTTTGGGTGCAGCAGGTTTTGCGGTTCTTGGTTTTCTGGTTCTCTTGGGCTTTTCAGGCGCTTTTTCTGGCTCCTCTTTCTTCTCTGCCTCTGTTAAAAACACTGCTTCTGCATCTTTTTTTCCTGCATTCTGGGCTCGCAGGATGCTTTTTTTACCGACTGGCACGTTCCATAACCTCCTTTGCCAGAGCTTGATATTCTTTTGCGCTCCGGCTGCTTTTTTTGTACATCACGACAGGTGCGCTGTTGTCCTGGGACCATTCAACAGCGCTGTCCACCCGGATGCAGGACTGGAACACATACGTATCTTCCATCTCATCCAGCATCTCCATGGTCTGTTTAAAATAATTTTTCCGGGTATCCGCTTTTGTCACTGCAATCCCCATAATCTGAAGATCCGGCGCAATCTGCCGCACCTCTCCTAAAAACTCAAACATATTGGCAAGGCCGAACATCCCCCAGGGGCTGGCTTCCACCGGGATCACCACCTGGTCGGAAGCACATAAAATGTTCATCACCCATCCCCCAAGTGTCGGCGGCGCATCAATAAGGATATAATCATAGGTTCCATCTTCTTTGATTCCCGCCAGGCATTTTTTCAGGATCAGTTCTCTCTGCCACTTAGTAAACAGTTCATATTCAATGGAACTCATCAGAGTCGAAGAAGGAATCAGATCCAGATTCTCGTAGGGCGTGGCCACAATATACTCTCTTAAATCTTTCTGTCCCCGGATGGCCTGGTACAGATTCTTTTCTCCGGCAGCCATAGCCAGCACTTCTTCTTCCGGGAAAAAGGACAGGGACAGATTCAGCTGCATGTCGCCGTCTACCATCAGCACTTTTTTCCCTTCCAGCGCCATCGCCGCTCCGATATTGGAACAGGTGGTAGACTTGCCGCTTCCACCTTTGTTATTTGCAAAACAGATCACCTGTGTCTGCATTTCTCGGCCTCCTTTTTGTATCGTTTTCTTTTATAGCAGGAAAATCTGAACTTTTCCTGGATACTGTCTTTCCAAGTGCTCTGCCACCTTTCTGGATGGAAGGTTATCTTTGTGTACCCGCACGGCAAGGTACTCAGCTTCCACTTCCGAAAAGGCGTATGCAGCGCAGGACATAGCTGCTTCGGTTCCATAGCCCTTTCCCTGCCAGGGCTTTCCGATGACATAACCCAGTTCCAGCATAGCACCTTCTCCATCCGAATCTCTGGTATGCTCCAGACCTGCCCGCCCGATGACTTGTCCGGTCTCTTTTTCAATCACTGTCCACAGACCATATCCAAACAGGGGATAAATCTGGCTGATGTAAGCTTCCAGTTCTTCTTTTCCCTGTTCTTTGTCCACCGGCATTCCCGGAATGTAGGCTGTAATCTCCTCATCCTCATAAATCCGGTAAAAGGCCTCCAGATCTTCTAATACGCTCTCCCGCAGTACCAGGCGGGGTGTCTGTGCAATCTCCCATGGCAGATTCCAGTGGCGTTTCCACACCAGCTGCAGAAAACTTCCCTCCACACCGGAAAGATCCTCTGTGGCCATGTCCACACCAAAGAAATGGACGCCTGTTTTCGGCCTCTCGAGTCCAAGGCAGGCCAGGTTCCTCTCTTTCGCATAGCTGGCACCTTCCAGCGTATCCGTCACCACCAGGCAGACTTCCCCGCCATTGCTTCTGGAATGGCTTTTCTGTACACTTTCCAGTTCCTCTGTGATGTTCCAGCCTTCCCTTCTTAGACGCTCCCACAGGCCGGATTCTGCGGCTGTTTCCTGCATTTTTCGGATCACTGTTTTCATTTCCGGCTCCTTTCCGTTCTATTGTATTACACCTATCTTTGGTTTTGCAAGATTTTTCTTGAAACATCCTTGCCAGAACCTTCCAGGGAGATTATAATAACTAATACTAGGGTCAAAGTTCAAAAAGCTGTTCGTGCCTGCACAATAACGCTTTTGAACTTGAGCCCCGCCAAATATGAGGTGCAAAACATCCTGTGGATGTTCGGCAGCGGCCAAAGCGGAGCGGTAACAGCAGCGGTTTACGCAAAAAGCCCTGGTATTAAATATCCCAATGAACCAGAAAGGAAGTACAATTATGGCACAGAATCCTGTTGTAACCATCACAATGGAAAATGGTGATGTAATAAAAGCAGAACTTTATCCTGAAAAAGCCCCCAACACGGTAAACAATTTTATCAGCCTGGTGAAAAAAGGCTACTATGACGGTCTGATCTTCCACCGCGTCATCGCCGGATTTATGATTCAGGGCGGATGCCCGGACGGCACCGGCATGGGCGGTCCCGGCTATTCCATCAAAGGTGAATTTGCCCAGAATGGTGTATCCAATGATTTACGCCACACTCCCGGTGTTCTTTCCATGGCACGGGCTATGCATCCGGATTCCGCCGGTTCTCAGTTCTTTATTATGCATCAGGCAGCTCCCCATCTGGATGGCGCTTATGCTGCTTTCGGAAAGGTAACAGAAGGCATGGATGCTGTAAACAAGATCGCACAGACTCCTACTGATTACAGTGACCGTCCCCTCACTCCCCAGGTGATCCAGTCTATGACCGTGGAGACCTTCGGCACAGAGTATCCGGAACCGGAAAAATGCTGATTTTAAAACCTTATTGAATCAAAATTGGTCCGCTGAACCAATTCTTGATATGCTTGACATCAAAAAATCCTCTGCATCTGCCATTGCAACAGGCTGCAGAGGATTTTTATGCTTTATTTCTATCTCTGAATAATCAGAATGCTTTCCCGTCGCATCCGCAGACTTTCATTCTGCCCTTTACCAGTTCCGTGACTGCTGCCATTCCTACTTTTCCAAGAGCCTTTGGATCAAAGGTTTCCGGCTTTTCTGCCAGAAGCTTCTTGCAGGCATCGGTGTAAGCCACACGCAGCTCAGTTGCAAAGTTTACTTTGCAGATACCGCGTTTTACGCAGTCTCTTACATCCTGGTCAGTAAGGCCGGATGCTCCGTGAAGAACCAGCGGAATGTCTACAACCTTGCGGATCTCAGACAGACGCTCTTTGTCCAGCACTGGTGTACCAATGTAAAAGCCATGTGCAGTTCCGATGGCTACTGCCAGAGAGGTAATGCCTGTACGCTCTACAAATTCTTTTGCTTCCATGGGATCGGTGTTGGTATCTGCCTCCGCCTCATGGTCGTCTTCTTTTCCGCCTACTTTTCCAAGTTCAGCTTCCACCGGAATGCCGGCAGCACGCCCTACGTCAGCAACTCTCTTACTCACTGCTACATTGTCTTCAAAGGCCTCTTTGGAACCATCAATCATAACAGAAGTGTATCCTGCTTTGACTGCCTGAACAGCCAGATCAAAACTGCTGCCGTGGTCCAGATGCAGGCAAACCGGTACGCTTGCTTTCTTTGCCTCAGCTGCCACGATGGCTGCATAGGTTTCCAGTGTTCCGTATTTTACAGTAGATGGCGTGGTCTGGAGCATCACAGGTGCTTTCAGTTCCTCTGCTGCAGCAATCACAGCTTTTACCATTTCCATGTTTTCAACATTAAATGCGCCTACAGCGTAACCGCCTTTCTGGGCTTTACTCAACATTTCTTCTGATGTTACCAACGGCATAATCGTATCCTCCTGTTTCAATCTGTGTCCTCTTCGCAGGCTTACTGCGTCTTCGTCATCTGTATTATACGATAGATTTTTTGTTTTGTCTATACAAAATGAAACGGTTCGTTATAAATCTTTTGTTTCTCGAAGCATCGCAATTTCTTCTGCCCAGCCTGCATCGTCATTTGGGGTTTCCAGGATAAAGGGCAGGCCCTGAAGCCTGGGATGTGCTGCCACTGCCTGGAGTGCTGTTTTTCCAATACAGCCTTCTCCGATCTTTGCGTGGCGGTCTTTGTGGCTTCCCAGGGGATTCATGCTGTCGTTGATGTGGATGGCTTTCAGGCGTTCCAGGCCGATGATCCGGTCAAACTCCTCTAACACCTGATCCAGCTGTCCTGCAATGTCGTACCCTGCATCCCAGACATGGCAGGTATCCAGACAGACTCCCATCTTTTGAAAACACTGGACTCCTTCTAAAATGCCGGCAAGCTCTTCAAAATTTCTTCCTACTTCAGTCCCTTTTCCGGACATGGTTTCCAGGAGCACCGTGGTATTCTGTCCGGGATCCATGCAGGTATTTAACAGTTCTGTAATCAGCCGAATGCCTTCTTTACTGCCCTGTCCCACATGGCTTCCCGGATGAAAGTTATAATAATTTCCTGGAAGGTATTCCAGTCTCTCCAAGTCTTCCCGGAATGCCTTTTCGGCAAACTCCCGTACCTCCGGTTTTGTGCCACAGGCATTCATGGTGTAAGGGGCATGTGCCACCAGCTTTCCAAAGGAATGTTCTTTTAAAAGGCTCTGAAGTTTCTGCATATCTTCCACATTCAGGGCTTTCATACTGCCTCCTCTTGGGTTTCTGGTAAAGAAAGCAAACGTATCTGCTCCCAGCTTCAGCGCCTGGCGCCCCATAGCTTCATAGCCTTTTGCCGCGGATAGATGGCTTCCAATATAAATCATTTCGTTCTCCTTTTTCTTTCCTGGACTTCTTTTTTCCCCTTTGTTATACTTCTTGCAAAGGAGGATTGCACATGATTAAAAAAATTGTGTTTCTTGGCGACAGCATTACGGATGCTGGACATTTATGGACTTCGGATGAATTTCCTCTTGGGGAGGGATACGTTTCTTTTCTCTCTTCCCGCCTTGCCCAGGCTTGTCCAGGGATTGAAGTCATAAATAAAGGACAGGACGGCTTTACCTCCGCTGATGTGCGCCGCACCCTGAAGACAAACTGCCTGAACCTGCAGCCAGATGCCGTCAGTCTTCTCATCGGCATCAATGATATTGCCGTAACAAAAGTCAACGGACTTTCCCTGAAAGAATCCGGTTTTGCTGAAAATCTTCATGCTGTTTTGTCCGCTTTATTTGAACAGGGCATTTCAAAGATCTTCTGTATGGGACCTTTCCTGTTTCCCTGCCCCCAGGAATACTTAACCTGGCTTCCGGATATTGCTCTCGCAGAAAGTTTATTTGAAAAAGAAGTCTCCCGTTTCGGACTTCCCTTTCTTCCTCTTCAAAAGCCCCTGAATGAATTTGCCAGGCTTCATGGCTTCCCCCATGTAACAACAGACGGCGTGCATCTGACCTTCGCCGGACATGCCTTTCTGGCGAAGCTTTGGAGTGAGGCTTTTCTGTAAGAATAAAAGATGCCTTACGAATTGTTCCGTGTTGCGTTTCGTTATCCATATAGGAAAGCCAGTTACTCCGTGTCTGCGGCACTCGTATGGCTTCGTCCAGGTCTTTCATTTAAAATTAAATCTCGTAAACGAGGTTCTACGCCTGCGGCGTTGCTGAGTGCCGTGGCACTCGTTTAGTAACGACCGGAGCAGTGCCGTAGACGCTTTAGCGGTATACTTCTCTACCACCGCGGAACGTTTTTTCATATGAAAAAAGCTGCAGGACTTTCATCCCACAGCTTTCACTGAGTTCATTAAACCAGCTCGATGAGAACTTCCATCGCACCGTCACCACGACGCTGACCAATCTTTACGATTCTGGTGTAACCACCGTTGCGGTCTGCGTACTTCGGAGCGATCTCGCTGAACAGCTTGTCAGTCATATCGATCTCTTTAGTATTTCTCTTCTTACCAGCAGCTTCGGTCGGAACCTCTTTTACCGGATAGAGAACTTTCAGCATCTGACGTCTAGCGTGCAGTCTGGAAGGAGCATCTTTCTTGATTTCCTTCTGTACTTCATCGTATACGGTTACTTTCTTTCCGTCTACAACTTCTTTCACTCTCTTGCCGTCTTTGTCTTTCCGTGCAACCTTAGCGGTAACGGTAACGGTCTCAAAATTGTCTTTTTCACGTACTGCCATAGCAATCAGACCCTCAGCAACTTTGCGGATCTCTTTTGCTTTCTGCTCAGTGGTACGGATCTTTCCATGATACAGCAGAGCTGTTACCTGGCTGCGGATCAGTGCTTTTCTCTGACTTGCAGTTCTGCTAAGTTTTCTATAACCTGCCATTTTTCTTTTCCTCCATTTGTGGAACATCCTGAAATGCTCTTCGGTCTTACTTTCAGGATGCTTTTCTTTCCAGAATCTTCCGGAGCAGGTGCTCCGGGCATATCATCACTCGTCGCTGGGGTTCAGCTGTAATCCCAGCTCTTTTAATTTGCCTAATACTTCTTCCAGGGATTTTCTTCCCAGGTTTCGAACCTTCATCATATCGTCAGAGGTGCGGTTGCACAGCTCTTCTACGGTATTGATGCCGGCACGTTTCAGGCAGTTGTAGGAACGAACAGAGAGCTCCAGCTCATCAATGTTCATTTCCAGAACTTTTTCTTTTTCGTTATCTTCTTTCTCGATCATGACCTCAGCAGATTTTGCATTCTCTGACAGGTCTACGAACAGATTCAGATGTACACTTAATACCTTTGCCGCCAGGCTCACTGCCTCGTCCGGTGCAAGGGTGCCATTTGTCCATACATCAAGGGTCAGCTTATCATAATCCGTGATCTGGCCTACACGGGTATTCTCTACCCGCAGATTTACACGTTCAACCGGTGTATAAATGGAGTCTACTGCGATAACGCCAATCGGCATATCCTCGGTTTTCCCCTTTTCAGCGCTGACATAACCTCTGCCTTTTGTAATGGTCAATTCCATGTACAGTTTGCTGTCTGCGCCGCCGTTTAATGTAGCAATCACCTGATCCGGGTTCAGGATTTCAATATCCTGATCTGCCTGAATATCAGCTCCTGTGACAACGCCTTCGCCTTCAAACTCGATATAGGCCACCTTTGCTTCGTTGGTTTCACTGCTGTTCTTGATTGCCAGAGATTTCAGGTTCATGATAATCTCAGTTACATCTTCCTTAACGCCCGGAATAGAACTGAACTCATGCAGAACACCTTCGATTTTTACCTGGCTGACAGCAGCTCCCGGCAATGAGGAGAGCATAATTCTCCGAAGAGAATTTCCAAGAGTAGTACCATAGCCTCTCTCCAGCGGTTCACACACGAATCTCCCGTATTTCTTATCCTCTGAAATTTCAGCTATCTCAATTTTCGGTTTGTTAAAATCAAACACTATATGCCCCTCCTTTTGGGTTTCCATGGTCTGAGGGTAACGATCTCACTTAATTATTTAGAATACAGCTCGACGATAAGCATTTCGTCAACCGGAACATCAATGGCTTCTCTTGCCGGAAGCTCTTTGACATTTCCTTTCAGGTTCTCCTGATCAGACTCCAGCCATTCCGGAACCAGTCTTGCGCCGGTTACTTCCAGGATGTCTTTGTATCTCTGAGATCCTTTCGCTTTTTCTTTGATTTCTACAACGTCACCAGCTTTTACCAGATAAGACGGGATGTTTACGCACTTTCCGTTTACCAGTACATGCTTGTGGTCAACGATCTGTCTTGCTTCTTTTCTGGTTCTTGCAAAACCAAGACGGAAGATTACGTTGTCCAGTCTGGTTTCCAGCATAACCATCAGGTTGGTACCGGTCATGCCCGGCATTTTCTCAGCCTTTTTGTAGTAGTTACGGAAAGGTTTCTCCAGAACGCCGTAGATGAATTTAGCTTTCTGTTTTTCACGGAGCTGCAGACCGTACTCGCTGACTTTCCGGTTTGCTCTCTTTAATTCTCTGGTAGATTTTTTATCAATACCCAGGTAGATCGGATCTAAGCCAAGGGATCTGCATCTTTTAAGAACAGGAACTCTGTTTACTGCCATCTTTTTATCCTCCTAATTAGACTCTTCTGCGTTTCGGCGGGCGGCAACCATTGTGCGGTACCGGTGTTACGTCGCGGATGCTGGTTACTTCCAGTCCACATGCCTGCAGCGCACGAATTGCTGCTTCACGGCCTGAACCCGGGCCCTTAACCATAACGTCTACAGTCTTAAGACCATGAATGAGAGCTGCCTTAGTAGCTGTCTCTGCTGCCATCTGAGCTGCATACGGAGTAGATTTCCTTGAACCTCTAAATCCCAGACCACCAGCACTTGCCCAAGATAATGCATTACCTTCAGCATCAGTCAGAGTAACAATGGTGTTATTGAAGGAAGACTGAATATGTGCCTGTCCGCGTTCAACGTTTTTCTTAACGCGCTTTTTTGTCA